>CAJUQM010000017.1 GCA_910588005.1 uncultured Oscillibacter sp. | reverse complement strand
TGCCCAAGGAGTACGGCGGCACCGGCGCGGACCCCCTGGCCTCCGCCATCTGCATTGAGGAGCTGAGCCGCCAGTGCGCCTCTACCGGCGACATCGTGGCCACCCACAACGGCCTTTGCTGCGATCCCATCCTCACCCACGGCACCGAGGAGCAGAAGAAGAAGTACCTGCCCATGCTGACCACGGGCCACAAGGTGGGGGCCTTTGCCCTGACGGAGCCAAACGCCGGGTCCGACGCCTCCAAGGGCCAGACGGAGGCCAAGCTGGAGGGGGACCACTATGTGATGAACGGGTCCAAGATCTTCATCACCAACGGCTACGTGGCCGACGTGTTCGTGGTCTTCGCCATGACCGACAAGACCAAGGGGACCAAGGGGATCTCCGCCTTCATCGTGGAGTCCTCCTTCCCCGGCTTCTCCGTGGGCAAGCACGAGGTGAAGATGGGACTCCACGGCTCTCCCACCGCCGAGATTGTGTTCACCGACTGCATCGTGCCCAAGGAGAACATGCTGGGCCGCGAGGGGAAGGGCTTTTCCATTGCCATGCAGACTCTGGACGGCGGGCGGATCGGCATCGCGGCCCAGGCGCTGGGCATTGCCGAGGGCGCCCTGGCGGAGGCCAAGGAGTACACCAAGGGCCGCGTCCAGTTCGGCAAGCCCATCAGCAAGTTCCAGAACACCCAGTTCACCTTTGCCGATATGGAGCTGGGCTGCGAGGCGGGGCGCCTGCTGACCTATCAGGCCGCGGTGCTCAAGGGCCAGGGCGTGCGCTACACCAAGGAGGCGGCCATGGCCAAGCTCTTCTGCTCCGAACACGCCATGAAGACCACCACCAAGGCGCTGCAGATGTTCGGCGGCTACGGCTACACCAAGGACTATCCCATGGAGCGCATGATGCGTGACGCCAAGATCACCGAGATCTATGAGGGCACTTCCGAGGTCCAGCGCATCGTCATCTCCGCGAATATGGGTCTGTAAGAGGAGGAAACGAGTATGAAAATCATTGTTTGCGTCAAGCAGGTCCCGGATACCTCCGGCAAGGTGGCCGTGAATCCCGACGGCACGCTGAACCGGGCTTCCATGCAGACCATCACCAACCCCGACGATATGAACGCCGTGGAGGCGGCCCTGAAAATGAAGGACGCCACCGGCTGCAAGGTGATCGTGGTGACCATGGGTCCCCCTCCCGCCGCCGGGATGCTGCGGGAGCTGATGGCCATGGGGGCGGACGAGGGCGTGCTGGTGTCCGCCCGGGAGTTCGGCGGTTCCGATACCTACGCCACCTCCCAGATCCTGGCCGCCGCCATTGACACCATCGGCGTGGAGAAGGACGACATCGTGATGTGCGGCCGCCAGGCCATCGACGGCGACACCGCCCAGGTGGGTCCCCAGATCGCCGAGAAGCTGGGCCTGCCCCAGGTGACCTACGCCGCCGATATCCAGAAGGACGGCAGCACCGTCACCGTCAAGCGGATGCTGGAGGACGGCTACATGACCATCAAGGCCCAGACTCCCTGCCTGCTCACCTGCATCAAGGAGCTGAACAATCCCCGCTACATGTCCATCGGGGGGATCTACGCCACCTATAATAAGCCCCTGGAGACTTTCGACTACGAGAAGCTGAAAGACCACCGTCTGATCGACGCCACCACCATCGGCCTGAAGGGTTCTCCCACCAACATCTTCAAGAGCTTTACGCCGCCTCAGAAGGGCGCCGGCATGATGCTGGAGGGCGCTGACAAGGCTACCTGTGAGCAGCTGGCCGGCATTCTGGCCAAGAAGCACATCATCTGAGAAAGGGGATAAACAATTATGTCTAATTTCAACAGTGCGGATATCGCTGCTTTCAAGGATGTATGGGTGTTCTGCGAGCAGCGCGAGGGCAAGCTGATGCCCACGGACTTCGAGCTGATCTCCAAGGGCCGTGACCTGGCCAACGAGCTGGGAGTGAATGTGTGCGGCCTGCTGCTGGGCGGCAAGGGCATTGAGAACGCCGCCAAGGAGCTGGGCGGCTACGGTGCGGACAAGGTCTACGTCTGCGAGGACGAGAAGCTGGCCGTGTACAACACCGACGCCTACGCCAAGGTGATCTGCGACGTCATCGAGGAGCTGAAGCCCGAGGCGTTCCTGATCGGCGCCACCAACATCGGCCGTGACCTGGCGCCCCGCTGCGCGGCCCGCCTCCACACCGGCCTGTGCGCCGACTGCACCCACCTGGACATCGACGTGGCCAACTACATCCAGTTCCTGCGGGAGGCTTCCACCCTGGACGTGGACGGCCAGAAGTGGGACATGGAGGACCGGAACCTGAAGATGACCCGTCCGGCCTTCGGCGGCCACCTGATGGCCACCATCATCTGCCCCCGCTTCCGTCCCTGCATGGCTACGGTGCGGCCGGGCGTGATGAAGAAGAACGCCTTCGACCAGGCCAAGGCCGACGCCTGCGTCATTGAGAAGCCTGCCTTCACCCTGTCTGACGCCGACATCCACACGGAGGTCACCGAGGTGGTGAAGGCGGCGAAGAAGCTGGTGGACCTGATCGGCGCGGACTTCATCGTATCTGTCGGCCGCGGCATCAGCAAAGACGTGGAGGGCGGCATCAAGCTGGCGGAGGAGCTGGCGGCAGAGCTTGGCGGCGTTGTCGGCGGCAGCCGCGCCACCATCGACTCCGGCTGGCTCAGCGCCGACCACCAGGTTGGCCAGACCGGCAAGACCGTGCACCCGAAGGTGTACATTGCCCTGGGCATCTCCGGCGCCATCCAGCACAAGGCCGGCATGCAGGACTCCGAGTGCATCATCGCGGTGAACAAGAACGACACCGCTCCCATCTTCGAGATCGCCGACTACGGCATCTGCGGCGACCTGTTCAAGGTCACCCCCATGCTCACCGAGGCGATCCGCGCCGCCAAGGCCGCGAAGTAAGATTCCCTCTTAAGACCTTTTCTTATACCCCCCGCCGTTTGAAAAACGGCGGGGGGTACTTCTTTGGAAATGGATTCGCCATGCCGCTGATACCGCAGATATAGTCCATGCTGGCGTTATAGAACTTTGCTAAAATGAGCATGCCCTCCACAGAAATACGGATTTTTCCGGATTCATAGTCTGAATTGGGACTCTGACCTACATGGAGAAGGCGGGCAATCACCGTTTGGCTCAGGCCCCGGTCTTCTCTCAGTGCCCGGATTCATTCAATATGATTCAACTTCATCATCCAAGACCAGCATAGATTAGTGTTTATTACGCTATTAATTTTCAGCGTAATAAACACTAATCTAGAGAAACGAAATAATTCTGTGCGGGATGAAAAGGGGAGGCGGCCTCTATGGCGGAGTTTTGCCTGGACTGCTGGAACAGAATCAACAACTCTCACAAGACAGAGCGGGATTGCATCCTCTCCGGCAAGGCTGATCTGTGTGAGGGTTGCGGCAGGCTTTGCCGCGTTACTGAACGGGAGCGGCGCTGTCCGATCCTCTATGACCTGCGGAACGGAGTGAGACGAAGAGTGTGAGAGCAAAAAGAGAGGCCGCCAAAGGCGGCCTCTCTCGCGCTATTTAGGATAGGGAAAAGTTACTCCTTCTTGCCCTCCCATTTAGTGACGCATACGGAGCAGGCGATATCGCCGGTGACATTCAGGCAGGTGCGGCCCATGTCGAAGATCCGGTCCACAGCCACGATGAGGCCGATGTAGGCCACGGGGATCCCCAGGGCCTCCAGCACCATGGCCAGCATGATCATACCCGCGCCGGAGACGCCGGCGGTGCCGACGGAGGCCAGGGTGGCGGTGACCACCACGATAATCATCTGGCCGATGGTCAGGTGGATGTTGGCACAGGAGGCCAGGAACACGGTGGCCACGCACTGGTAGATGGCGGTGCCGTCCATATTGATGGTGGAACCCAAGGGCAGAACAAAGGAGGCGATGTCGTCCTCCGCACCCAGCTCCGCGGCGCACTCCTTGGACACCGGCAGGGTGGCCGCAGAGGAGGTGGAGGTGAAAGCGAAGATCATGGCGGCGAAGGCGCCCTTGAAGAATTTAACGGGACTCATGCCCACAAAGATCTTGGCGGACAGGGAGTAGACCAAGACGGCGTGGACGATATAGCCAAGATATGCGCAGACGATGACCAGCAGCAGGGACACCAAAATCTCAGAGCCTTGGGTGGCCACGACCCATGCCATATAGGTGAACACGCCGATAGGGGCCAGGCTGATGATGAAGCTCATGAGCTGCTCGATCACAGCGTAGGCGGAAGAGACAAAGTCACGGCACAGTTTAGCCCGCTCTCCGGCGGCCAAAATGGCTCCGCCCAGGAATAGGGAGATGACGATGACCTGGAGCATATTGGCGTCGGTAAAGGATTTCCACATGTTGGTGGGGAAGATGGATACCAAGGTGGCCATAAAACCGCCAAATTCTTTGGCGTCATACTCCGCACTGGCGGCGTCCAGCACGGGGAACAGCCCCGCACCGTTGAAGATGTTGGCAAACACCAGGCCGATGACGCAGGCGATGGCGGTGGTGCACAGGAAATAGACCACGGTCTTGACGCTTACGGAACCTACCTTGCGCATGTCGTTCATCGAGATGATGCCGTCGATCATGCTGAGCAGCACCACGGGCACTACAATGAACTTGAGAAGATTGACAAAAATATCGCCGAAAGGCTTTAAGTAATTTGTAGTGATGCTGGCAAAGCCGCCGAAATAGCAGATCAGACCGACGGCAATACCCAAAACCAGTGCGATCAGAATCTGCATGGGAAGACTCATTTTTTTCATACACTCACCTCATCATAAAATTTTCCTCTCTCGTAATCCCAAGAGGCATTGCTTTTTGCCCCCACGGGATTGTTGCATTATAACAAAAAAACCGGTATTTGTAAAGGAGTTTTTAGCGAAAGAGGAAAATTATGCTATGCCTGTTCAGTCCGCTGATATTTCAGGGGATACCCGCAAAAGAGAATGGCCGCCTTTGCCAGTTCCTCCGTGGGGTCAAGGGCGGGGTGGGGCAGCCCCAGAAGCTGAAAGGCCAGCGGCAGCTCCGTGCAGCCCAGGACGAAGTAGTCCGCCCCACGGGCGGACAGCGTCTCCAGAACAGACAACAGGTTTGTCCGGTAGCACTCCGGCTTCGCTCCGGCTTTGACGCCGCCGTAGATCACATCCATCAGCGCGTCCTGTTCCCAATCCTCTGGAACAAGGCAGGAGACGCCCTCTTTTTCCAGAGCCGCCTGATACAGCCCGGCAGAGAGAGTGCCTCTGGTGGCCAGAATTCCGGCGGTTTTTCCTGGAAAACGGGCGCGGCAGGCCTTGGCGGCAGATTCCAGTATGCTGAGAAAGGGGATGTCCGTCAATCCCTGAAGGCGGGGAAGAAAATAGTGGGCGGTGTTGCAGGGCATGATCACGCAGTCCGCGCCGCAGGCCTCCAGCTTCCGCAGGGAGTCCCGCATGGCGGGAAAGGGGTCTGGTCCCTGCCCCAGAATGGCCGCAGTCCGGTCGGGGATGGCGGAGTTGCTGTCGATATAGACGCGGACGTGTTCGCCGTCGCAGTCAGCAGCGGTGAGGGAGATGATCTTGTGAAAAAGATCCGCTGTGGCCAGAGGACCCATGCCGCCTAAGATCCCGATGGTTTTTTTCGTCATAGTATGTTCAACTCCAGAATTCCGGAAACAGCAGTTCACTGCCCACTTTCAGTGTCAGCAGGATCAGCACGACAATGACGGCGGGGCGGACAATCCTGCTTGCGTTTTTGATGGCGAGACCCGCTCCAATATAGTGCCCCGCAATGGAGAACACCGCCGCGATGAGGCCGACCCGGAGGAATACGTATCCGCTGGTCAATTGGGTCACAAGGCTCCCGATATTGCTGGAGAGGTTGATAATTTTCACGCCGCCGGCGGCGTGACGGGTATCCAGCTTGGCAAAGCGGATAAAGGCGATCAACAAAAAGGTGCCGGTGCCGGGACCGTAGTATCCGTCGTAGCCTCCGATTAAAAACGCGGCGCCCCACACAATAGCGGCCTGCTTCTTGAAATCAATCTCTCCCGGCTCGTCGGGCCAGTCGCGGTTGCGGAGGGTGATCACCGCCACTACCGGCAGCACAATGAGCAGCATATACTTCAAAATCGCGTCCGGCGTCCGGTGCTGGAGCCAGGTGCCGATGACGGAACCCGTCAAGGCAAAGGCAATCGAGGGGGCGAAAAGCTTCCAGTCCACATAGCCGTTTTTGATGAACCGGGCCGTGGAGAAGACGGTGCCGATTGCGGCGGAGACTTTATTGGTTCCTAAGGCGTATGGCGCGGGCAGGCTGCCGAAGGCGATGAGGTGGGCGGGACAGGAGATGATCCCGCCTCCGCCGGCGATGGCGTCCATAAAGGAGGCCAGGAACACGCCCAGACACAGCAGCAGCACAACCCATAGGGCGAAGCCGTCGATGGTGACTTCCGTGAACAGGGAGAGCATAGGCGAATTTCCTCCGATCAATCGGTGTTTTTTTAACAGGAGCTATTGTAGCAGGGCGGTTTGAAAAAATCAACCGGAAAACAGCCGCCGCCAAACGGACCCGGCGGACAGGCGGGAAAGCTGCCCCAGTAAAGTTCTGTGCAAAGCGTCAAAGGTACACATAAAATATGGTAAAAATGCGAGAAGAAATTGTTTAAAACAACCAAAAGTCTTTTGGCTTTTTCGACAGGACCATTCTTGACGGTGTTTCCATCAGGAAGTATAATAAATACAATATATGGTATATGGAGAGAGTGGGAAGCGCGGCTTCCAAAACGAGGCCCGCCGGAGCCACCGGGCAGGCGGAGAGAGGAGAGTTACATGGCAAAGAGCAAAGCGGCCGAGAGCTTCCACGCGGGAACCTTGACGGAGGGCTGGCGCTGGTTTGGCGCCCATCCCACCGAGAAGCGGGGCAAGCGGGGATGGGGCTTCCGGGTCTGGGCGCCTCACGCCGAGAGCGTGTCTGTGGTAGGTGATTTTAACGGCTGGGATGGACAGGCTAATCGTTTAATCCGGATCGGAGAGGTCTGGGAGGGATTTATTCCCGGGCTGACGGAATATACCGCTTATAAATACGCCGTAACGGGGGAGGATGGAAAGGTCCGGCTGAAAGCGGATCCCTACGCCTTCCATACGGAGACCCGTCCCGCAACGGCCAGCAAGCTGTATGATATCAGCGGCTTCCGGTGGACAGACGGGGCGTTTCAGAAGAAGTTGGCGCAGCATCCTGTATATTCATCCCCGCTGAATATTTATGAGGTGCACCTGGGATCTTGGCGGCTGCGGGAGAACGGGGACTTCATCGATTACCGGGATCTGGCCAAGGAGCTGGCGGCTTACGTCAAGGAGATGGGCTACAACGCCATTGAGCTGCTGCCGGTGACAGAGCATCCCCTGGACGATTCCTGGGGCTATCAGTGCACGGGATATTTCGCGCCCACCTCGCGGTTCGGCACCCCGAAGGATTTTATGTGGTTTGTCAACCACATGCACAAAAATGGAATTTCCGTTCTGCTGGACTGGGTGCCCTCCCACTTCTGCAAGGACGAGCAGGGCCTGTATGAGTTTGACGGGACTTGCTGCTATGAGTATGGAGATCCCAATAAGCGGGAGCACGCCAGCTGGGGCACCCGTGTTTTTGATTACGGCAGGCCTGAGGTGAAGAGCTTCCTGTTCTCCTCCGCCCGGTTTTGGCTGGAGGAGTACCATATTGACGGACTGCGGGTGGATGCGGTGGCGTCCATGCTGTATTTGGACTATGACCGGCAGGGCGGCGCGTGGACGCCCAACAAGTACGGCGGGCATGAAAACCTGGAGGCGATTGATTTCCTGCGGGAGCTGAACGCCGTGGCCTTTACCGTCAACCCCAGTGTGCTGATGATCGCCGAGGAGTCCACCGCTTGGCCCTTGGTGACCCGGCCCGCCGACGTGGGGGGATTGGGCTTTAACCTGAAGTGGAACATGGGCTGGATGAACGACATGTGCCACTACTTAAAAATGGATCCCTGGTTCCGCCAGGACCACCACAAGGACATCACCTTCTCCATGATGTATGCCTTTTCGGAGAATTTTGTGCTTCCCATCTCCCACGACGAGGTGGTGCATATGAAGGGGTCCATTGTGGGGAAGATGCCCGGCGACTACCAGAATCAGCTGCGCTGTCTCAAGGGGTTTTACGCCTATCTCCTGGGCCACCCGGGGAAAAAGCTGATGTTCATGGGTGCGGAGCTGGGCCAGTGGCATGAGTGGAACTCCCACCAATCCATCGACTGGTATCTTCTAGAAAGTGAGGAAAACCAGAGAATTCACAAATTTTTCCGGGACATCAACGCCTTCTATCAAAAGGAGCCTGCCCTGTGGGAGATCGACTTTGGCTGGGAGGGCTTTGAGTGGCTGGTGCATGATGACAACCACAACAACGTGGTGGTTTTCCTGCGCAGAGACGAAAAGGGCCGCGACCTGATGTGCGCGGTGAACTTCTCACCCAACACCTACGAAGACTACCGCATGGGTGTCCCCGCCCACCGGAAATATACCCCTGTGTTCAATACGGATGACCCCGCTTACGGCGGCGATGGTTTTGGTGACCAGGAGCCTGTCATGGTAGAGGCTGTTCCCTCCCACGGAAAGGAGTACTCCGCCGCCATTAAGATCCCCGCCTTCGGCGCGGTGTTTCTGCGGGGAGAGGGTGTATTTCCCAAACCCAGGACCAAAAAACAGGCAAAGGAGCTTGTGGAGAAATGAAAAAAGAGTGTATTGCAATGCTGCTGGCCGGCGGCCAGGGCAGCCGGCTGTATGTTCTCACCGGGGACATGGCCAAACCCGCCGTCCCCTTCGGCGGGAAGTACCGGATCATTGACTTCCCCCTGTCCAACTGCACCAATTCCGGTATTGACACGGTGGGTGTGCTGACCCAGTACCGCCCGCTGGAGCTGAACAGCTATATTGGCAGCGGCCTGCCCTGGGATTTGGACGGTTCTACCGGCGGCGTTCATATTCTGCCCCCCTATATGGGCAGCAAGGGCGGAACCTGGTACAAGGGGACTGCCAACGCCATCTACCAGAATATCGGCTTCATTGACCTGTATGACCCGGAGTATGTGGTGATCCTCTCCGGCGACCACATCTACAAGATGGATTACTCCGGCATGGTCAAGCGCCACAAGGAGGCGAACGCGGCCTGCACCATCTCCGTTATGGAGGTGCCCTGGGCGGAGGCGTCCCGGTTTGGCATCATGAGCGTCAACGGGGAGGATATGATCACGGAGTTTGCGGAAAAGCCAAAGGAACCCAAGAGCAATTTGGCCTCCATGGGGATCTATGTCTTCTCCTGGAAGACCCTGCGCCAATATCTTACGGAGGATGAGGCCAATCCGGAGTCTGAAAACGACTTCGGCAAGAATATTATCCCCACCATGCTGAAAGACGGCCAGAGAATGGCAGCCTACCGCTTTGCCGGCTACTGGAAGGACGTGGGGACGCTGGACTCCCTGTGGGATGCCAATATGGATATGCTGTCCCCTACCTCCGGCCTGGACCTGGCGGACGAGTCCTGGCCCATCTATGCCCGGTCTGTCAACGCGCCGCCGGCCTTCCTGGGCGGGGATTCCAGGGTAACTCACAGCGCCATCAACCGCGGCAGCATTTTGGAGGGCACGGTGGAGAATTCCGTTCTCTCCTCCAACGTGACTGTAGGCTCAGGCGCCCGGGTCAGCTACTCCGTGCTGCTCCCCGGAACGGTGGTGGAACCCGGCGCGGTGGTGGAGTACGCCATCCTGGGCGAGGGCTGCCACGTGGGCAAGAACTGCCGTGTGGGCGGCAGTCCGGAGGCGGATGGCGCCGACACGTGGGGCGGGTTGACGGTGCTGGCTCCCGGCTGCTGCCTGGAGGAGGGCCGGGAGGTGCGTCCCGGCGTCATGCTGGGCAAGAACGCTGAGGAGGTGTCCAAATGAACGGACTGCACGGGATTATTTTCTCCTATGAAAAGCGCAATGAGATGCAGGAGCTGGGCCAGATCCGCTCCGCGGCGTCCATTCCCTTCGGCGGGCGGTACCGGGCGGTGGACTTCGCCCTGTCCAGCCTGGTGAATGCCGGCTGCACGGATGTGGGTATTGTTCTCCACGGCCACTATCAGAGCCTGCTGGATCATCTGGGCACCGGCAAGGCGTGGGATCTGAGCCGCAAGCGGGGCGGATTGCGGATGCTGCCTCCCTTCAACTATCAGCAGAGCTGGGGCGCCATGCCCTTCCGGGGGCACATGGAGGCCCTGGCGGGAGTACGCAGTTATCTGGACACCATCCGGCAGGACTATGTGGCTTTGATGGACGGTGATCTGGTGGCGAACCTGCCCATGGGGGACATCTATGAGAGCCATGTGAAGTCTGGGGCGGATATTACGGTGGTCTGCGGAAACGACAGCTTTGAGACTGCGGACGGCACCTATTTTGAAATCAGCGAGGGGCGGGTGACGGAGGTGCTCTACAACCTCCACCGTCCCAGGGGATACCGTGGATTAGAGGTGTACATCGTCTCCACCAAGCTCCTCAAGGAGATGGTGGACGAGTGTGCGGCCAAGGATCAATACAGCTGGAGAAGGGATGTGCTCCAGGCCCGAAAGGATCAATTGTATCTGCGCAGCTATATCTGGAGCGGGTTTGCCGCCCAGATGCGCTCCGTGAAGGAGTATTACGACCGCAGCATGCAGCTGCTGGACCCGGCTATTCGGGCGGATCTGTTCACCCCGGTCCGGCCTATTCGGGCCAAGGGCACCGACAAGTCCTCCACCTATGTGGGACCGGAGGGCATGTGCGTCAATTCCCTGGTGGCCGAGGGCTGCCGGATTGAGGGCGTGGTGGAGAACTCCATTCTCTTCCCCGGCGTAAATGTGGCGGCGGGGGCGGTAGTCCGGGACAGCGTTCTGTTCAAGGGCACCGACGTCCTGAGCGGCGCGAAGCTGGCCTATGTGATCTGCGACAAGGATGTAAAGGTTCAGGAGGACCGGACGCTGATGGGCCACGCCACCTATCCCATCGTTGTGGCAAAGGGGAGTATCGTTTAATAGAAATCCAATCAGGGGGAGCGCGCTCCCCCTGATTGAGTTGTAATCACTGGATTTTTCCGGCGGGAGTGGAACATTGGAAACGCTCTAATGAACACAAAGAAAAGGAGCAATTTAGACATGAAAATTTTGTATGCAACCAGCGAGGCAGTCCCTTTTTGCAAAACCGGAGGATTGGCTGATGTGGCAGGTTCCCTGCCGTCCGCACTGGCGGCGGAAGGCGCCGAGGTGGCGGTGGTGCTGCCGCTGTACCGGCGTGTCCGGGAGAAATTTGGGAGTCAGCTGACATTTTTGTGCTATGATTACGTGAATCTGGCCTGGCGCCATGTCTACTGCGGGCTGTTCTCCCTGGAGCAGGACGGTGTGACCTGGTATTTCCTGGACAATGAGCAGTACTTTGACCGTCCCGACCTGTATGGCTATATGGACGACGGTGAGCGGTTTGGCTTTTTCTCCCGGGCGGTGGTGCGGATGCTGGACCACATGAAGTTCTGGCCTGATGTCATCAACTGCAACGACTGGCAGACTGCGCTGGTACCCATCTACCTCAAGGATGACGGCGTGCGGGAGGAGCGGTTCCGCTCGGTCCGCACTACGCTGACCGTCCACAACATCGAGTATCAGGGCCGCTACAACCCCTATGTGCTGGGGGATCTATTCGGTCTGGACGCCGGCTGGGTGGACGACGGAACCCTGCTGATGGACGGAGATCTGAATTTGCTCAAAGGCGCGGTCTTGTGCGCCGACGCTGTGAATGCGGTGTCTCCTACATACGCCAATGAGCTAAAGCTGGCCTATTTTGCCCACCGCATGGAGAGCGTGATGCGCCAGTGCGAATACAAGCTCTCCGGCGTGCTCAACGGGATTGATATGGACCGGTACGACCCCGCCAAGGACCCCAGCATCGCCGTGAATTTCAGCCTGGAGAACATGGCCGGCAAGGATGCCGACAAGGCCTATCTCCAGCGCCTTGTGGGACTGCGGGAGGAGGCCCATGTACCTGTTGTGGCCATTGTGAGCCGTCTGGTTTCCCACAAGGGTTTGGACTTGATTTGTGAAGTGCTTCATGATATGATGAAGCTCCCGATGCAGCTGGTGGTGCTGGGCAAGGGCGATAAGAAATACGAGGAGTTCTTCCATTGGGCCGCTCAGCAGTATCCGGGCCGGATGGCGGTGCGCCTGGATTACAACGAGGAGTTGTCCATGGCCATCTATGCCGGCGCGGACCTGTTCTTGATGCCCTCCAAGAGCGAACCCTGCGGGTTGAGCCAGATGATCGCTATGCGCTATGGCACAGTGCCCATCGTCCGGGAGACCGGCGGATTGAAGGATACCGTCCACCCCTACGAGTCCTGGCGGGACGCCGGGAACGGATTTACCTTCGCCAACTATGCCAGCAACGACATGCTGCACGTCATCCGGGAAGCGGTGTATCTGTACAAGGATTATCCCGACGCCTTCGGCCGCCTCCGCAGGCGCGCGATGGAGTGTGACTTCAGCTGGGCGCGCAGCGCCGGGGAGTATCTGCGGATTTACGCCGGCGTTACCGGGCAGATCTGGCCTGCGCCGGAGGCGGCGTCTGTAGAGGCGGAAGCCTCTGCCGTGGAGGCCGCCCCCGCAGACGGGAAGGGCGCTGTGGAACCCGCTTCCCCGGAGGCGCCCCATTTTGAAGAGGCGGCTTCCGCTGAGGCAGCCGCCCCTGTGGAAGCTGACACCTCCACGGAGGAGGAGTCCGCATCCGCGCCGGCGCCCAAGAAGCGGGGACCCAAGCCCGGCGCTAAGAGCACAGCGAAGAAAGCACCCGCAAAGAAGGCCGCTGTTAAAAAAGCTGCCGGAGAGACCAAGAAGAAAGGAGCCGCCGCCAAAGAGAAGTGAGCGGGCGGCAGGTATGGAGAGACGATGAGACCATTTACCACCGAGACACTGGAGAAAGCCCTGACGGAAAAGCTGATGCTGAACTTCAGCAAGACGCCTGATGAGGCCACCGATCAGGAGATGATGAAGGCATGCGCCCTGGTTTTGCGGGACGTCATGGCAATCCGCGGGGTAGAGACCCGCAAACGGACCAATCGTGAGCAGCGCAAGCGTGTGCACTACCTGTCCATGGAGTTTTTGATGGGCCGGAGCCTGATGAAAGATGCCTACAACCTGGATGTTTTACCCCAGCTGAAAGAGGCATTGAACAACCTGGGCTTTAAGGCCGGCGACATCTTTGAGATGGAGCCGGACGCCGCTTTGGGCAACGGTGGCCTCGGCCGTCTGGCCGCCTGCTATCTGGACTCCATGGCCACGCTGGACATCCCGGCCACCGGCTATTCCATCTGCTACGAGCTGGGACTTTTTAAGCAGAAGATCGTGGACGGTGAGCAGGTGGAGCTGCCGGATCACTGGAAGGATCTGGGGGTTTCGTGGCTGGTACCCAAGCCGGAGGAGGCCCAGGAGGTCCGCTTTGGCGGTACGCTGCGTGAGTTCTGGGACAACGGACACCTGCATACTGTCAATGAGAACGCCACCACGGTGCTGGCGGTGCCCTGCGATATGAAGATTCCCGGCTATGGAACAGAGCATGTCAATACGCTGCGGCTGTGGGAACCCAGGGCCACCTCCCCCATGGATATGTCTCTGTTCTCCCGGGGCGAGTATTTGAAAGCTGCGGAGGAGGAGGCCATGGCGGAGTCCATCGCCAAGGTGCTCTATCCTGACGACAGCCACATGGAGGGCAAGTCCCTGCGCTTAAAGCAGCAGTACTTCTTTGTGTCTGCCACTATGCAGTCCATTGCCACCAAGCACATGGCTATGTACGGAACAATGAAGAACTTCCATGAGAAGAATGTCATTCAGATCAACGACACCCACCCCGCCTTGGTCATTCCAGAGCTGATGCGCATTCTGATTGATGACGCCGGCATGAACTGGGACGATGCCTGGAGCATTACTACCCAGTCCGTGGCCTACACCAACCACACCGTTCTGGCAGAGGCGCTGGAGCGCTGGCCCCAGGTGCTGATGGAGCACCGCCTGCCCCGGATCTGGCAGATCATCAAGGAGATTTCCGGCCGTTGGGAACGGAGGGTGGAGGAGTACTATCACGATCCCGGCAAGACCCAGTACATGGCCATCGTGTGGGGCGGCGAAGTCCGCATGGCAAACCTCTGTATTGCGGGCAGCATGGCTGTCAACGGTGTCTCTGCCCTGCACACGGATATTCTGCGCAACGATGTGTTCCGGGACGCCTGCCAGATGGAACCCTGGAAGTTCAAAAACGTCACCAACGGCATTGATCACCGCCGCTGGCTCAGTGAGATTAACCCGGGCCTGGACGGTCTGATCCGGGATCTCGCCGGCGGAGACGAGTACCTGTCCGACGCGATGGCCCTGCAAAAGTTGGACGCTTATGCGGACGACCGGAGCGTTTTGAACCGTCTGGGGGAGATCAAGCGGCAGAATAAGGAGGCGTTCGCCCTCCATGCCAAGAAGACCCGCGGTGTCATTCTGGACCCCAACTCCATTTTTGACGTGCAGGTGAAGCGGCTTCATGAGTACAAGCGGCAGCTTTTGAACGTGCTGCATATCATCGCCCTGTATCAAAAGCTGCGGGATGATCCGAATACCATCACCCAACCCCACACCTTCCTCTTCGGCGCCAAAGCTGCTCCGGGCTATGTGGTGGCCAAGCGGATCATCCGCCTGATCAACTCTCTGGCGGATCAGATTGCCCATGATCCCGTCTGCAAGGATAAGCTGCAGGTGGTGTTTTTAGAGAACTACCGGGTCTCACTGGCGGAGATGCTGATGCCCGCCAGTGAGGTGAGCCAGCAGATCTCCACGGCCGGCAAGGAGGCCAGCGGTACCGGCAATATGAAGTTTATGATGAATGGCGCATTGACTGTCGGTACGCTGGACGGCGCCAATGTGGAGATGAATCAGGTGCTGGGCGATGAGAACATGTTCCTCTTCGGACTGCATGCCGATGAGGTGGAGCAGCTGAAGCGGGAGGGGTATGTGCCCCAGCGGCTGTATGCCCAGGATGAGACGCTGCGCCGCTGTGTAGACGCCCTGCGCACCGGTTTCCGGGACGGAGTGGCGTACGAGGACCTGTACCAGCGGCTGCTGTTCGGCTCCGGCGGCAGCGCGGCGGACGAGTATCTGCTGCTGGCGGATTTTGCGTCCTACTGCCAGGCGGAAAAGGCCATGGCGGCTGCCTACGCGGACAAAGACCGCTGGAACCGCATGAGTCTTCACAACATTGCCCGCAGCGGGATCTTTGCCGCCGACCGGTCGGTAAAGGAGTACGCAGACAATATCTGGCACGTGCCCCACAGGTAAATGAATACAATGCCCCTCCCGTCCATGGACGGGAGGGGCATTGCCGGTGTCTGGGGAAATTGGGAGTTATTTCTCGGCGGCCCGGTAGAGGAAGGTGGCAATTTGGCCCCGGGTGCAGGTGGCGTCGGGGGAGAAAGTGGTCCCGTCGCCGGTACCGGCAGTGATTCCCTGCTCCACGGCCCAGGCTACGGCGCCGGCGTACCCGGCGTCCTCCGCCACATCGGTAAAACTGACCTCGGTCTTGACCTCGGGACTTCCGGCGGCATTCCACATGAAGGTCATTGCCATGGCCCGGGTGCAGGGTTCGCGCAGCAGATTGCTGTCTCCCAGATACATCCCGGATGCCAAGGCCCACTTTGTCACGGCAGTCATCTCGTCGCCGTCCTCTTCGGCGCCGGGCTTGTCGCTGGCCCGCCACAGGAAGGTGAGGATGTGGGACACCAGGCAGGTATTGCCGGGACGGAAGGTGCCGTTGTCATAGCCGGCAGCAATTCCCTCGTCTACGGCCCAGTCAATGGCGGAGGCAAAGGGGGAGGAGGCGGCCACATCGGTGAACTTGGGAGCGGGGGGAGTCTCGCCAGGTTTCTCAGCATCGGCGGAGGGCTTCTCGTTTTTCACCTGATCCACATTTTTCTTGGCATCGTAGGTTTCGGAGGCGTCATAGTTGAATTCCAGCTCCGTGGTAATCTTGTCGCTCTTGGGGGTGAACCAGATCGCGCCGTCCAGACTCATGGTGCACTCCGCCAGAACAGTGGCGCCCTCGGGAACCTCAGCGGCCACATCCAGCTTGCCGTTCAGGTCGAAGAAGTACATGGTGCCGCAGTTGTTGGCGTCGGGGATGAGATCCTCGCCCTTCATCTTCTTGTTGGCGCCGTTGTAGACCACCTTGCAGTCGATGTTGGGTCCCACGCCGGCGTCACCGGCCTTGGTGGCCATCTTATAGTCCCAGCGAGAGGCGAAGTATACGCCATTCTCGTCAGGTTCCAGCATGGTGCGGATTTCCTTGGTCTCGTCAGTAGTGCCCTTGCACTCCTTGAAATCCTGAATCAGCTGGACGGAACCGGCGGGAGCTTCCACCTGCTGCTGGGCGGCGGTGTCCAGAGGATAGGCGTCCGTGTTGCTGGCGTCGGAGGGTACGGCGTCCTTGTACTGGAACTTCACCGCCATCTCCAGACCATCGGTCTTGGGCATGGCAATGACCGTCCACTTCTCCAGATCAATCTTGAACTTAGCGATTTTTTCGGCGTCGTCGGGAGCGCTCTCGGTGGAGGTGACCACCTTGCCGTCCAGCTCGTAGACGCTGACTTTAACCTCGGTGAGGCCGTCCAGCTTCAGATCCTTGGTCTTGACCTTGTAGTCCTGACCGCCGTAGGTAACGGTCAGACTGATGTTCTCCACATCGTATTTCCAGGGGGAGATGTAATAGCCGCCCTCCACGTCTACATAGGTGGCGGTGCCCTTGCCGTCGTCCAAGCCGTCGGTCTGGAAGTCGTGCTTGACTTTCATCTCCTTGGCCGTGTAGATGGTGCTGGCGGTTGCGGAGGGCAGGATGGCGCAGATCATAACCAGCGCGAGAAACAGGGAGAAAAATTTTTTCATTAGTGCTGCCTCCTTCAGTTTTAGGTGAAAAAGAAAGAATCACCCAAATTATAAAAGTAAGTATATGCCAAATGGATGTATCATTCAACTAATATATCGACGAATTTCAAACGTTTGCATTGTATATTCTTACAAAAAATGATGGACGCGAGATTTTTGGGGCAGCCAGGGTATATTTGGTGCAGAAAGGCCTTTCCACAAAGACACAAGCGAGGTGAGACAGATTGACGGACACAGCGTTTGAGGAGGCTGTGGAGCGGTACGCCGATATGGTGTTTCGCCTGGCGTACAGCTATCTGAGAAACCGGGCGGACGCGGAGGATGTTATGCAGGAGACGCTGCTGAAACTCTATAGGGAATCCGCCTTCGACACCCCGGAGCATGAGCGTTACTGGGTAGTACGGGTGGCGGTGAACGAGTGCAAGCGGCTGCTGCGCTCCCCCTGGCGCCGCCGGACCGGTCCCTTGGAGGAGGTTTTGGAGACAGCCTCCCTGGATACCCCGGCTCAGAGCGAGCTGTTTCAGCAGGTAATGGCGCTGCCCCCCAGATATCGGGCCGCCATCTACCTCCACTATTACGAGGGATACAGCGTTCGGGAGATCGCCAGTGTCATGAACGCCAATTTGTCCACCGTGCAGACCTGGCTCATGCGGGCCAGAGGACAGCTGAGAACCAATTTGAAGGAGGCAGAGAGTCCATGATTGACAAGCGCCTATACTGCGAGACCATTTCCCGACTGTGTGCCTCTGAGGAAGCAAAAAAGGAGGTCTTTCGAATGATTAAGGAAAAAAAGAGGATCAGGCACCTGCCGAAGGCGCTGCGGGCCGGGGCGATTGCCGCCGCGATGACCATGGCCCTGGCGGTCACCGCCGGAGCGGCGGATATGGCCACCGGCGGAGCACTGCTCCGCAGCATCCGGGAGGTGTGGTCCGACGGCTATGAGACCCGGTATGAGGCCGTGGACCAGGACGGAAACCAGCTGATGTTCTCTGTCAGCGAGGGTGCGCGGATCGAGAAACGGGATGACGGAAAGGTGATGGTCCTCTGCGCCGCCGGCGAGGAGGTGGACATCACCGGGGCCATGGCGAAGGACGGCGCGTATCACTTCGAGAAGTCCATGGAGAACCGGTCGGTGGAGGTAGACGTCACCGGCAGTGCAGATGCCTGGGAGCTGACAGAGACCATCACCGACAGTGACGGCACCGCCTACACCAACCACTTCACCAGCGAGGATGTGGAGACGGAATGCATGTTCGGCACCGCGGTTGCGACAGAGACGGATGGCGAGCCGGATGAGAACGGCGTGGTCAACAGCTCTGTGGTGACGGTGACCGGCGGCGCTGCCGGGAACGCAAATGTGACCGTGACAAAAAAAGACGCCGGGGATGTCCTCACTGTGGACAGCGTAAAGCGGGACTACAGAAGCGGACTCTTTACCGTTGAGTCCGCAGAGAATCCGGAGGAGTCCTGAAGGGACCCGGGATCAAAAACGTAAGACGCAAAGGGGACGGAATTTTTCCGTCCCCTTTGCGTTGTCTGCGCCGCCGGACAAAAAGGACACGGACAGGAATGGTCCTGTCCGTGTTTAGCGTTCTTTGCTGAGACCCAGCAGATAATCCGTGCTGACGCCGTAGTATCTGCTTAAAGTAATCAAATGGTGGATGGGCAATTCGTTGGCGCCGCGTTCGTACCGCGCGTACATGGTCTGGGAGGTTCCCAAGATTTCGGCAATCTGCGTCTGCGTCTTGTCGGCATCCTCCCGCAGGTCACGTAAAATGCGCACATAGTCCATTTCAGCCACGTTTGACACCTCCCGCTGGATAGTTGAGTCTCCTTAAAAATAATTTAGCATAAAAAGGCGAAAATGTTATGAAGACAATACATAATTTTACTAAAAATATACAATATTTTTTACAAAAATTGTGTGATTATTGGCGATTTGTGCAAAAATTTACTAGAATACCATACTTCTGGAGAAAAACCCCAGTTGTGGGACAGACCAGGGTGCGGCAGCACTTTACAAGCGGTGGAATTGCGGGTATAATAATTATACAATACGATTTGATTGATAAAAAGGAAAAAGACTATGGAATATACACAGGGCGTCCGGTTTGACAGCTTGGGACTGTCGCCGGAGATTATGCGGGCAATTCAAGAGCGGAAGATCACCGTGTCCACTCCGGTTCAGGCGGGGTGCATTCCGCCTATGATGGACTGGCAGGATGTCATCGCCAAGGCCCCCACGGGCACCGGCAAGACCTTTGCCTACGGCATTCCCATTGTGGAGCACACCTCTCCAGAGGATGAGAGCGTTCAGGCGGTGATTCTGGCGCCCACACGGGAGCTGGCGATCCAGATTACCGATGAGCTGCGGGATCTGGCCGCCTATAAGCCCGGCGTGCGGACGGTGTGTCTCTATGGCGGCGCGCCTATCGGGCGGCAGATCGAGACGCTGAAAAAGCATCCCCAGATCGTGGTGGCCACGCCAGGCCGCCTCAGCGACCACATGAAGCGGCGCACTGTCCGGGTGGATACCGCCCAAACGGTCGTGCTGGACGAGGCGGACCGGATGCTGGACATGGGCTTTATCCACGATGTGACCCGCCTGCTGGATAAGATGGGCAAGCGGCGGAACTTGGGGTTGTTCTCCGCCACGATTTCCCGGGAGGTAATGGACATCGCCTGGGTGTACCAGCGGGACGCGGCGGAGGTCACCGTCCGGGAGGACGAACAGAATAAGCCGGATATCAAGCAGTTCCGCATGGATGTCTCCTATGACGGCAAGGCGGATGCCATTGAGAAGATTCTGAATGAGACTGGATTTGACCGCTGTATGGCCTTCTGCAACACCAAGGGTTCCACGGAGCGGATCACCAAGTTCCTCCAGATGCGGGGGATCGACGCCGAGTGTATCCATGGGGACATCCCCCAAAAGCGCCGGGAGCAGGTGATGGACCGCTTCCGCCAGGGGAAGCTCCGGGTCTTCGTCTCCACCGACGTGGCCGCCCGGGGCATCGACGTGGACGACGTGGACATCGTGTTTAACTGCGACGTACCGGACGAGAACCAGGATTACGTTCACCGCATCGGCCGTACCGGCCGGGCCAGGCGGCAGGGTGTGGCGGTGACCTTCGTGGCGGACTACCCCTCCAAGATGCGCATTGACGACATCGCCCAGAAGACCCGGAACGAGATCGTCTCCGTGAAGTTTGACGGAGAGGGCCATCTGGCCGCCGCGGAGGGCTGAGACCATGCGGTACACGGCGGCACTGATCTCCGTGGCGGACGTTCATGTGTCCCGGCGCTTCTATGAGGAGCTGTTCGGCCTGGAGCTGGGCCATGACTACGGAATCAACGTTTCCTTTACCTGCGGACTGGCACTGCAGCAGAACTTCGCCTGGCTGGCCGGCGTGCCGGAGGACAGCGTGGCGCGCCGGTCCCACAACATGGAACTCTGTTTCGAGACAGAGGACTTTGACGGCTTTTTGAAACAGCTGGACCGCCGCCCGGACATCCGCCGCCTGGGGGACGTGGTGGAGCACGGCTGGGGCCAGCGGACCGTCCGCCTCTACGACCCGGACGGCCATCTCATAGAGGTGGGGGAGGACATGGGGATGGTGGTCCGCCGTTTCCTGGCCTCCGGCATGAGCATGGAGGCGGTGTCCGAGCGGATGGACGTCTCCATAGCAGATCTGGAAAAACTTTTGACGGCTGAATAACTGCTTTTATTTCGCGGCCTCCCGCCGGGGGGCCGCGTCTTCATTGGCATGGGCTGTGGAATTTATGAATAAAATCTAAAAACTGTCACTGTTTTGTAACTTTTTTCCCGGAGCGCCTTTACAAAAAGGGCGGATTTCTCTATAATACGAGAATGCAGCTGCACTGTGCAAAATTCCGGCGCCAGCGCCGGCGGTGAATAGAGGAAAGTGTTTATGCGGATATGGAAACGATTGGCATGCCTGGCTTTGCCGGCGGCCGTGTGCCTGACCTTGCTGGCGGGCTGCGCCGGAGAGGCGGATGGGGTCTCCCTGTCTGTGTGCGTAGGTTCGGCTCCGGTAACCCTGGACCCCATCTATGCTGAGGAGACCGGGGACCAGACGATTTTGGCCCACCTGTATGAGAACCTGATGCGGGTGGCGGTGGATGTCTCCGGGACCCCCACGGTGACGGGCGGCATGGCCAAGGACGTGGACCAGGAGGAGATCTACGACGGCACGGTGATTTACACGTTCCGCCTCCGCAGCGCCAAGTGGTCCGACGGGGAGAGCGTCAAAGCCGGTGACTTTGTATACGCATGGCGGCGGCTGGCAGATCCGGACAGCCGGTCTCCCTATGCGGCGCTGCTGTCCGTTGTGGCGGGCTACGACGAGGCCCGGGCCACCGGAGACATGGAGCTGCTGCAGGTGACCGCCAAAAACGACAGCACGCTGGTGGTGGTCCTCAGCGGGCATTATGATTGGTTTTTGACGGAGGTGTGCACCTCTCCGGCCACGATGCCTCTGCGGCAGGATGTACTGCAGAAATTGAAGGAGGAGGCGGAGGAGCGGAGCCAGCGCCCCGGCGGAGAGAAGCTGCGCTGGTGGTCCGATCCCACGGCCTTGGTCTGCAATGGACCGTATCAGGCGGAGTCCTATGCGGAGGGCGCGACGCTGTCCGCCAAGACAAATGAGCGGTATTACAGCACACAGGCTGGTCCAAAGACGCTGGTGTTCCACTTTGCCGACACGGCGGAGGAGGCCCGGTCCCTCTACGATCACAAGACGGTAGACGCAGTTTGGCCGCTGACAGAGGAACGGCTGGCGGAACTGGCGGCAGATGAGACCTGGGAACCCGCTCCGGAATTGGGGACCTATGCCGCTCTCTTTAACTGCGGAAAGGAGATGCTTGCGGATCCGTTGGTACGGCAGGCGATGCATCTGGCGATTGACCGCAGCATTTTGGTTACGGCGGCGGGAATTACCGCCCAGGCTGCCGGAGGGCTGGTACCGCCCGGCGTTCCGGAGAGTGAGGAGGGGGACTTCCGCGCTGCCGGGGGGGCGCTGCTGAACGGTGACGCCCAGTCCTATGCGGAGCGCTGTGCCCAGGCAAAGGAGCTTTTGAGCGAGGCCGGCTACGACAGCGGAGCCAGCTTGGGGGAGATGACCTATCTCTATGAGGAGACCGGCAGCAACGGCGCCGTGGCCCAGCTGATCTGCCAGATGTGGCGGGAGGTCCTGGGGATGCAGGTAACGCCGCTGGGCGTCACCAACCGGGAGCTGTGGGCGGCTCTGAGAACGGGAGAATATGACTTGGCGGGTGCGGAGCTGACCGCCGTGGGCAACGATGCCGAGTGTTTTTTGATGAACTGGACCTCTGACAGCTCCAACAACGTGGTTCAATACGCCAACAGCGCCTATGATACATTGATGTCCATCATCGCCAATGCCGCCGACAGCACGGCCCGTATGGGCTGCCTGCACGACGCGGAGGACCTGCTGGTCTCGGACTGCGCCCTAGCGCCTCTGTACAGCCGGGGAACGGCTTGGGAGCTGCGGGAGACGCTGACGGGCATCTGCAGGGATGCCCGAGGCTGGTTCAGCTTTGCCAGTGTGGTGACGCGGGTGGCGTAACGGCATAATGAAAAAGAGCGAGAGCGGGGATGCCTACGGGGTCCCCGCTCTTTTTGCTCCGGCAGAGCGGCCCGGCTTTCACCGCTTCCTGCAAAGGACTCTCCCGAGGGCGGTTCCGGCGAACACAGCGGCGGCGTGGAATACGGCGTATACCCAGGCGGATGAATTGAAATAGATAAAAACCGCGGGAATAAATAAAAGGAGTGCCAACAGGGAGAGCAGAGGGGAAAAACCTCTGCGCATCCCATAGATCACGGCTGTGACAAACGAAGCGAAGGGCATGACGAACAGCATAAGGAGCATTGCTGTTCCCGTATTTTTCATGAAAAGCGGCAGAAGATAAAAATTGATTCCTAGTGCAAGGGCGTATGGCGCCAGGGCGCATAGAGTTTTTTTCATATTCAAACCTCCAATTGAAACAGTTCCTCAACGGTGGTGTCCAGATAGCGGGCCAGTTTCATCGCCAATTCAAGGGTGGGATTGTACTTACTGTTTTCAATAGCGATAATGGTTTGCCTGGAGACACCCAATGCCGCGGCAAGATCCTCCTGACGGAGTCCCTTTGTCTTGCGAAGTTCTTTGATTTTATTTTTCATACCATGACACCCATCATCAGGACCGCCGTAACCGCAGCCGCAAAAACGCCGGCGATTACGCAGACCCATGTGACGATTTTTATGAAGGGGCCGGTTTCATAGGTCTCTTCGCTGTCTTTCACCGCCCTGTGGGTCAGTATCAATTGGGAGAGGGTTTGAATGATCAGCGCCGCCACCAGCAAAAGGCAGGGGAGAAGATTGAGACTGCCGTGATGGCGGTATACCTGGCCGCTTTCATAAAAGGACCAGATCACAAGGGCGGCCACTAAAAAGAGATAGGAAATCCGCTGCGCTTTCAATAGAATGTGCTGTTCCATTTCATCCGGCCTGTGAAATCCGAGTTTTTTAAAAATTTTTCTCATACCGTCATCCCTCCAAAGTAAAGAATTATTTACATTCTATTATAAAAACGACACTGCAAAATGTCAAGAACTTTTAACGTTGGAGAAACGGAGAGCCAAGCCGCGTTAAATTTGCACGTTGGAGGATTCCCTCTGTGAGGGGAAAAGATTCAGGTCAAGGATATCCAAATATCTTTTGACGCCGATGCGCTGGGCCAAAATAAATTTTGGCTTTACTTTTATAACAAAACCCTCCGTTACCTCTCGCTCCAGCAAGAGGTAGCGGTCGTCCTCCAGGACGGTCAATAAAAGGGAAGTAGTGCTTCGCGGGTATTGAAATAATTCTGCGGGGTAGAGGATGACTCTGGATTTGGACAGACCACGCACGGTATGCAGCGTGTTTAAAACCGGCAGGATAACGCTGTGGTAGGGCAGAATTTTTTTCTCCAGGTGATCCCCAAATAACCGCTTTGCGAGTTCCCATTTGTGCAAAAAACGAATTTTTATTTTCCAATAATTATATCCCTGATAGATGATAACCCCAATAATGAAAAGGGGCAGCAGGGCGGACACGGCGGAGATTGCGCGGATCTTACCCGCCTCTTCATATGCGGAGACCAGGAACAGAACGCTGCAGGCGGCGCCCAGAATAAGCATTTCAATATTGACCAAGAGCGAGACCAGACGAAACGTCTGACGCTGCCGTTCTTGAACAAACATCGTCCCTCGGGCAAACTGGGTGTTGATGCCGTTTGGATAAAAGGCTTCGAGAAAAGAATTCTTGTGGGCGTGATTCATCCTGTAGTATGTAATCCGGGCGGCAAAGGGGATAATCAGAAAATGCGGCAGCAGATAGAGAAGCGGTGGGATGTCTTTATCCAGATTTGCGAAGGCGATGCCAATGACGGCCAGAACTGTGGTAAACGCAAAGGTTAACAGATTGTTCCGCAAGGACGTTATTTCATCCACAAATTGCAAAGGGGCCTTTGGCTCTTCGAAATTTTGAGTTAAACGATTCTCTTCCAAAATACTTCCTCCCAAATTTCTGCAACGCAATAAGGCGGCAGAGACGTTTTGTTTTTTCCAGGGTGCTTTTGAACCGGCGAAACAGCGCCGCTTGCCGTCCGGCGATTTTTAGTAAAAAATGCCGGACGGTCACAGGAGGCATCACCTGCGGCGCATTCCATGGTTCAAAAGATAGGTCTTCCGGGATAGGCGGCGAATTGTGTTCTGGGCATATGCAATGCGGAGTGGGGAATCGAGAGAGGAGGCTCTAAGCGGCGCACTGAATTCGGCTTAAAAGCGATCGGATGGTCCAAACAGCAGCGCGGTATTTTTTGGGGGGAGTCCCGGAACCGCAGGGGAGAAAAAGGAAAGATGCCGCCCCCAAGGGGCGGCATCTTGTAAATACACAGGGAGAAATCAGCGCTTGGAGAACTGGGGTGCGCGGCGGGCGGCCTTGAGGCCGTACTTCTTGCGCTCCTTCATGCGGGGATCTCGGGTCAGGAAGCCGGCCTTTTTCAGGATGGGACGGTTGTCCTCGCTGGCCAGCAGCAGGGCGCGGGCGATGCCGTGGCGCAGGGCGCCGGCCTGACCGGACACACCGCCGCCGGAGACGGTGGCCACAATATCCATCTTGCCGGTGTTACCGGTGGCCTCCAGGGGCTGACGGACGACCATTTTCAAGGTATCCAGACCGAAGTACTCGTCAATATCGCGGCCGTTGATGGTGATGGAGCCAGTGCCGCCCGGGAACAGGTGGACGCGGGCCACGGAGGATTTCCGGCGGCCGGTGCCGTACAGATAGGGCTTCTTAGACTGATACATTCTTCTACTCCTCCTTATTCAGCGTCCAGAGCAATGGGCTTTTGCGCCTGCTGCTCATAGTTGGCGTCGGCATAGATGTGCAGGCGCTTCAGGGAGTCCTTGCTCAGGGTGTTGCGGGGCATCATGCCGCGGACGGCAACCCGCATGGCGACCTCGGGCTTCTCCTGCATCAGGATGCGGTAGGGAGTCTCCTTCAGGCCGCCCACCCAGCCGGAGTGGGTGCGGTAGATCTTCTGGGTGCCCTTCTTGCCGGTGAGGACGGCCTTGCCGGCGTTGATGATGATGACATTGTCCCCGCAGTCGGCGTGGGGAGTATAGGTGACCTTGGTCTTACCGCGCAGCAGATCGGCGGCCCGGACAGCAGTTTTGCCCAGGGGCTTGCCGGCGGCGTCCAAGATGTACCACTTGCGCTCAATGTTGGCCTTGTTTGCCATAAAAGTGGACATGGTGTTTCCTCCGTATGATATATTTGTATTTGCTTTACAAATCAAGCGCCCCGGGTTAAAATCGGAGCAAGACTATTTATAGCACGGCGGGAGAGCCATGTCAACATAAAAAACATTTAGCGCGGGAAAAACTCTTAAAATCTTTGATTATCTCTTGATATCTCTCGAATACTTGCTTGCGATTTTTAAAATAAGCGGGGAGGATTTCTCCTTCCCGCCCTTGGAAATATGTATGACGGCTATAATACCCACTGCACCAGCAAAAGCAGGCCGAATCCCGGCAGGCCCAGGATCCCGATGACCAGGGCGTTCCAGAAATTCAGCCCCAGGGTGAGGCCGGTAATCCCCGCTGTGAGGTTTACTGCCCACAGGGCCAGGAAGCCCAATAGCGTGTTGGCCAGCAGTTTGACCGCCACCCGCAGGGGAGCCTGAAATACCCGCAGCAGGGCAATCAGGAAGAAGCCCGCCAGCAGGGCGGCGATCACTTTTTGATTTAGGTCCATAGGGCTTCCCCCTGGAGGTTCACTGCCGCCACAGTGTCCGGACTGCGTTCTTTGATTGCGCGGATGAGATAGTTGCAGCGGGCTTTTACAGCGCTGATCTGGTAGATGCAGGATTCCACCAGCTCGGGGTCCAGGGCCTGATCGAACTGTTGGTAGGCGCAGGCCAGCTCGCCTTGGGCGTTCAGCAGCTCAGCTTTTAGAGCCAGAAGTTCCGGATCGGAACGGCTCCTTTTCGTAAAGAGAATGTTTTTCATAAGGCATTGTCCCTCCTGTTTCTATTCTTACTGGGAGTTTGGACAAATATGCCAATTTTCATGCAGGAGGTGGAGAGAAAATGACGGTGAAGCAGGAGTTCTTCATGCGGGAGGCCCTGGCCTTGGCCCAGGAGGCGGCTCTGGCGGGAGAGGTGCCGGTGGGCTGCGTCATTGTCCGGGAGGGCGAGATCATAGGTCGGGGGCGCAACCGGCGGGAGGAGAGGCAGGCCGCCTCCTCCCACGCGGAAATGGAGGCCATTGCCCAGGCCAACGGGGCTTTGGGCACGTGGAGGCTAGAGGGCTGTGAGCTGTATGTCACGCTGGAACCCTGCCCTATGTGCGCCGGAGCGATTTTAAATGCCCGCATTGCCCGTGTGTGGTACGGCGCCCGGGACAGGGCGTTTGGGGCCTGCGGGGGTATATTGAACCTCTTTATGGAGGATTTTCCAAACCGCCCCGCTTTGGTAGGCGGGGTTCTGGAGGCGGAGTGCCAGGCGGTATTATCGGACTTTTTCGCCAATCTTCGGAACAGCCGACAGAAGTTGACATAAAAATATTTTGAGATTTAAATCTTTTGTAACAATTGATGCTGGTTTGCTTAACAACTCTCCTGTATCTTAATACTTGCAAGAGACAAAACTTCTTTTCATCCAATCTTCCAAAAAATAGGGAACAGGCCAGCTGAAAAGCTGGCCTGTTCCCTTTGTGGATTGCCGCTGGAAGCAATTGACATAAAACCGGCAGCGTGATTCTTCACGCCGCCGGTTTTAGAATATTTGAAATCCAAATCATCCCCAGAGGGCCGATAACGTGGGAATGACCTGTTTTTTTCGGGACATGATTTTGGGAAGGAAGACGCTGTTCTTTGCACCTTTGATATTAAAGGCCTGCTCAATGGTGTCCTCGTCCCCCACATATAAAAGCCAGGTTCCCTCCAGCAGCACGTCGGTAATCATCAGCACCATGGTGTTTAACTCCCGCTGATCGTGAATAGCCCTCATAGCGGCTAGGAAATTTTCTTTCCGGGCCATGAGCCGGTCGGAGTCCATGCAGGTGATCTGGCTTACCGCCAGGTTGTGGCCCGCGATGTGGAACTCCTTATAGTCCGTGTGGAGCATGGTTTCCACCGTTTTGTCGTCCCCGCAGGTGGCGGAGAAAATGGCTTTGCCCAGTTCCTCCAGAGAGAGGCTGGCGATGCGGGCCATGCGGTTGGCCACGTCGATATCCCGCTGGGTGCAGGTGGGAGATTTGAACATAACCGTGTCGGAGATGATGGCCGCCGCCATAAGACCCGCCATTTTGGCAGTGGGCATTAACCCCTTTTCCTGGTACATGCCCGCCACAATTGTGGTGGTGCTGCCCACGGGTTCATTGCGGACGTAGACGGGATTCTTAGTCTCAATATCCGCCAGCCGGTGGTGGTCCACGATCTCCAGAATTTCTGCCTGGTCCAGCCCGGTGACGGACTGGGCCTTCTCGTTGTGATCCATCAGCACTACGCGTTTGCGGCGGGGGCGCAGCAGGTGGAAGCGGGACAGCGTACCCACTACCCGTTCATTTTCGTCTAAGATGGGATAGGCCCGGAAGCGGCTCTCCAGCACGGCGTTCTGAACGTCGTCAATATAGTCGTCCAGATGAAAGCAGACCAGACCCTGGCTGTTGCAGATATGGGAGATGGGCAGGGCGTGACAGATCAGGCGCACGGCCTGATAGGCGTCGATGGGGGTGGAGATGATGCAGGTGCCGGTTTTGGTCTTCAAAATCTCCGGCGACACCTCCGCCTGACACACAATGACGCAGTTGACCTCCAACTCCAGCGCCCGGCGGATCATGTCCGGCTGGTCGCCGCAGACCACGATGCTGTCTTTGGAGGAGAACATCAGATTTTCCCTGCTGGCGGGCAGGGCAATGGTGACCTCACCGGAAATTACGTCTTTCAGCTCGCCGCTCTCATTTAAAATTTTGCCCTCCAGCACGGAGAGAAGATTGTAGACCGGGATCTCACCCATGCGGGGATTCCGGACGGAGGTCATGTCATAGTTGGCCACGTCGCCGGCGGAGAGCATGCCGTAGAGGGTGCCGTCCTCATTGGCCACGGGGAGAACGGAGATTTTTTCATTTTGCATGGTCTGCCAGCCCCGGCTGATGGTGGCGGCGGCGGACAGGGAGGGGGGAACGTCATAGTCCAGATCCCGCACCTGGGTGCGCAGATCGTTGATCAGCATGGGGGGACGAAAACCGAAGCGGTCCAGCACGATCTGTGTCTCATCGCTGATCTGGCCCAGCCGGGCGGCCTTGTACTCCCGCTGGCCCAGAGCGTTTTTCAAGGCGGCGTAGGCCATGGCGGAGACAATAGAGTCGGTATCCGGATTGCGGTGCCCGGTGATATATACGGTGTCCATAGGCGACCTCCTTCTGAGAAAATATACCTCTCAATATGGCTTCATCATACCGCCCTGGTGCTGCTTTGTCAACGGAACCGTTACAAAACCAGTAATTCCTTGGGGGCGCGGGTCAAATTTTCACAGCCGCTTTCAGTGATTACGATAACATCCTCAATCCGGACGCCCAGCTTTCCCGGCAGATAGATGCCGGGTTCGGCGGAGATGACCGCTCCGGCGGGGAGGGGTTTATCATTGGCGGAGGAGGCGTTGGGACCCTCGTGAATTTCCACCCCGACCCCGTGGCCGAAGCCGTGGCCGAAATAACTTCCGTATCCGGCGGCTTCAATTACGCTTCGGGCGGCGCCGTCCACGTCTTTGCCGCACACGCCGGCCCGGGCGGCGGCGATCCCGGCGGCCTGGGCTGCCAGAACCGTCTCATAGACGGTTCGCATCTCCTCCGTCGCAGATCCTACCGCCACGGTGCGGGTCATGTCGGAGCAGTATCCGTGATAGATGCAGCCGAAGTCCATGGTGACAAACTCCCCGGCTCGGATTTCTCTCTCCGAGGGCACGCCATGGGGCAGGCTGCCGTTGGGACCGGAGACCACGATGGGGTCAAAAGACATATTTTCCGCCCCATAGTGGAGCATCAGATACTGGAGCCGGGCGGCAATCTCTTTTTCTGTCACGCCGGGCCGAATTTCCTTTAGAATGTCCTCCAGAGCCTGCTCGGCGATTCGCTGGGCGGCAGTCATGGATGCCAGCTCCTCTTGGTCCTTTACCCGGCGCAGTTCCAGCAGCAGTTCTGTGGCGGGGACCAGCTCGCAGGACAGGGCCTTGCTGTACATCTCATAGTCCTTGACGGTCATATAGGCGTCCTCATATCCCATGCGGTGGACCGACTGCTCCTGGACGGCCTCCTTCAGGCGGAGGGAGTAGCTCTTTCCGGGACCCGTCTCCCGCAGCTCCGCACCCTGGACAGCCCGCCCGGCGGCCTCCGTGTATCGGGCGTCGGTGAAGTAGTAGTTTTTTTCCCGGGTGACCAGTGCCATTCCGTCGGTGCCGGAAGAATGGAAGCCGGAGGCGTAAAACCGGTTGGCCTCGCAGGAGAGGAGCATGGCGTCGATGTGATAGGCCTCCAGCTTTGCGGCGATTTGGCTGAAATGATTCATAATTGTGACCTCTCTCAAAAATTTTTCAGGGAAGGGATAACCGCCGGACATGGCGGTAAAAGCCGTTCCTGGGTTGAATTATTGATTTTCTGCGTATTTTAATGCGGCTTCTATGAACCCATAGAACAGGGGATGGGGCCGGTCGGGACGGATACGGCCGGGCGGCGGCCGATCCGGGAGAATGCCAGTCCGGCTCGCCGCAGAGGCGGCAACCGCCGGACATGGCGGTAAAAGCCGTCCCTGGGTTGGGATTATCGATTTTCCGCGTATTTCAATGCGGCTTCTATGAACCCATAGAACAGGGGGTGGGACCGGTCGGGACGGCTTTTAAACTCCGGGTGGAACTGGGCGGCCACAAACCAGGGGTGGTCCGGCAGCTCTACAATCTCTACCAGGCCGCCGTCCGGCGAGGTTCCGGTCAGGGCCAGTCCCGCAGTCTGGAGAGGTCCGCGGAACTGATTGTTGAATTCGTAGCGGTGGCGGTGGCGCTCAGAGATCTCGGGCATGCCGTACAGACTGTGGCTCCGGCTGCCCTCCATGAGAACACAGGGGTATTTACCAAGACGCATGGTGCCGCCCTTGTCCGTCACGCCGGCCTGATCCGGCATCAGGTCGATGACGGGGTGCTTGACAGCGGGAGCGAACTCGGTGGAGTTGGCGTCCTCCCAGCTCAGCACATGGCGGGCGAACTCCACCACCGCCATCTGCATGCCAAGGCAGATACCAAGGTAGGGGATCCGCTTTTCCCGGGCGTGCTGAATGGCGCAGATCATGCCTTCGATACCGCGGCTGCCGAAACCGCCGGGCACCAGCACACCGCTGCAGCCCGCCAGGCGTTCCTCTGCGTTCTCCGCGGTTAAGAGGCCGGAGTCCACCCAGCGGATCTCGACGACGGCGTCATTGGCGGTGCCGGCGTGATTTAGAGACTCCACAACGGAGAGATAGGCGTCGTGCAGCTGGGTGTACTTCCCCACCAGGGCGATGCATACCCGGCGGCGGGCCGCCTTTTCCCGCTTCACCATGGCGGTCCACTCCCGCAGGTCCGGCTGATGGGTGATGAGGCCCAGCTTCCGGCAGACGGCCTCATCCAGCCCCTCCTTTGCCATCAGAAGGGGAACCTCGTACAGGGTGGAGGCGGTGGCGTTCTGGATGACACAGTCCGGCTGGACGTTGCAGAACAGAGCAATCTTTTTCCGCACGTCTTCGGTGATGGGAGTGTCGCAGCGGCAGACCAGAATGTCCGGCTGGATACCCAGGGAGAGCAGCTCCTTTACGGAATGCTGGGTGGGCTTGGACTTCAGCTCTCCGGAACCCGGGACCTGCACGATCAGAGGCACGTGAATAAACACCACGTCTCCCAGGGGGCGCTCCGCCCGCACCTGGCGAATGGCCTCCAAAAAGGGCTGAGACTCAATATCGCCCACAGTGCCGCCAATCTCACAGATGACCACGTCCACATGCTCCTCCGCCATGGCGTAGATCCGCGCTTTGATTTCATTGGTGATATGGGGAATGATCTGAACTGTGGCTCCCAAGTAGTCCCCCCGGCGCTCACGGTTCAGTACCGACCAGTAGATCTTGCCGGAGGAGATGGAGCTGTTGCCGGAGAGATTCTCGTCTACAAACCGCTCGTAGTGGCCCAGGTCCAGATCCGTCTCGGCGCCGTCCTCGGTGACAAAGACCTCTCCATGCTGGTAGGGACTCATGGTGCCGGGGTCTACATTAATATAGGGATCAAATTTCTGGTTTCGCACCCGGACGCCCCGCTGTTTTAAAAGCCGTCCCAGTGACGCGGCGCAGATCCCCTTGCCCAGACCCGAGACAACGCCGCCGGTGACAAATACAAATTTAGCCGACATACCGCTCACCTTGCCTTTATAAATAGACTTTATATGCAATATGCAACCGCTGAACAGGGGCGCACCGGGGTGTTTGCCGCTGTGTTCCAGCGCTGATCCCCCAAGGGCGCGCCCATGCCCCGCTGAATGCCTTGCGCCATACTTTTTCAGTTTTTTCCGACAGGCAGTTCGCCGGCTGCCCGCCCGGCTGAAAGCCGGAAAATGTGAAGACTGATTTGGTGAATTTTGCCTGATCCATCCCGAGAACGGAGAGACGGCTGATAAAGTTTCCCCGAGGGAGCGCAAAAATAAAAACCACCGCCGGACCGTCGCAGGGGGTGAGAAGTCCCAGCCTCTTTCGGGACTCTCAGCTGCGATCCGCGGTGTTCGCCGTTGTGTTTGATTGTCGCTTGCGGCATCCGCCGCAAACCGCGCCCAAAGCGTTCCAAAATACCCTCAAACTATAACACCGGAATATTTCCGTGTCAACGAAAAACTTGACGGACGGGAAAAGTGGGACCGGCAGCGAGACGCTTTTGCCGGAAGTATACAAGGGCACTTAAAAACAAACAATGCTATTTGTGGAAAGCGACGGTTGACTTTATCCATTTAAAGCTATATAGTGTAAAAGAAAATTGGAAGAGCAACAAGAAACCAAACAAGAATTAAGGAGCGAAGAAAGATGAAAAAGAAGATCCTTGCCCTGCTTTTGGCCGCTGCGGTGGTCATGAGCTTGGCCGCCTGCGGCGGAGACGCCAACCAGGGCGGAAATACCCCTGCGAACGCCGACCAGAACGAGCCTGCCGGCCCGGCGGCTCCCAATGAGCCTGCCGGCGAAGTCTACAGCGTGGGCATTTCTCAGTATGTCACCCACGACGCTCTGGACGCCGCCACCAACGGCTTTATCGATGCTATGAACGAGAAGTTTGGCGAGGACGGCTGGAAATACGATCTCCAGAACGCCGCCGATGATCCCGCCACCTGCGCTACCATTGCCAACGCCTTTGTGTCCCAGAATGTGGACCTGATTATGGCCAACGCCACACCGGCTCTCCAGGCGGCGGCGGCCGCCACCGGGGATATTCCCATCCTGGGCACCTCCGTTACCGAGTACGGCGTGGCCTTCGGCATCAAGGATTTCTCCGGCACCCTGGGCAATAACGTCTCTGGAACCTCCGACCTGGCGCCGCTGGACCAGCAGGCCCAGATGATTAAAGAGTGGTTCCCCGACGCCAAGGCCATTGGCCTGCTCTACTGCTCCAACGAGGATAACAGCCAGTACCAGGTGGATACCGTTCAGCGGTACCTGGAGGAGCTGGGCTATACCTGCACCCAGTACGCCTTCTCCGATTCCAACGACATTGCGGCTGTCTGCCAGACCGCTGTGGACGCCAGCGACGTGCTCTATATCCCCACGGACAACTCCGCCGCCTCCAATACCGGCATTATCGACAACATCTGCCGGGGTAACATCCCCGTGTTCTGCGGCGAAGAGGGCCTGTGCAAGGGCTGCGGTGTGGCGACCCTGTCCATCAGCTACTATGACATTGGCTACAAGACCGGCGAGATGGCCGCTCAGGTTCTCACCGGCGAGGCCCAGATCTCCGAGATGGCAATTGAGTATGCCCCGGAGTTCGTGAAGAAGTACAATCCTGCCATGTGCGAGGCGCTGGGCGTGACCGCCCCCGAGGGCTACGAGGCCATCGCCTGATCCCCGTCTTTTGAGCTTTCCAACAGAAAACGCCGAAAGAGCGGAAAAAGGGGGTTCCTTTTTCCGCTCTTTTTGGTTATGATAAGGGAGGCTTTTTGTATCTATGAACGTATTGGAGGCATTGGCTTATGATGAATTTTATCGGCGCACTGCCGGGGGCCGTCTCCCAGGGGCTGATCTGGGGTATTATGGCCATCGGCGTCTACATCACCTATAAGATCCTGGACATTGCCGACCTGACGGTGGATGGGTCCTTCTGCACCGGGGGTGCCATCTTTGTGGTGCTTTTCGGCGGCGGAGTCAATATCTGGCTGGCCTTGGCGGCGGCGCTGCTGGTGGGCATGGTGACGGGCCTTGTCACCGGCCTGCTCCACACCGCCTGCGGGATTCCGGCGATCCTGGCAGGTATTTTAACCCAGCTGGGGCTGTGGTCCATCAACCTGGCCATTATGGGTATGAAGGCCAATGTGGCCATCAACGTCATTGACCAGGCGAATTTGGACAAGCTTCTGGTGTCGCTGCGGTTTGTCCAGGAGGTGGCCAAGGGCGTCCGGCCCGTCTACCGGCACCCCATTCTGGTGGTGGGACTGTTCACCGCGGCCATTATCGGCGCGCTGTATTGGTTTTTCGGAACGGAGCTGGGGGCCTCTCTCCGGGCCACCGGCGCCAATCCCAACATGGCCCGGGCGCAGGGCATCAACACCGACACCGGCAAGGTGCTGGGCCTGATGCTCTCTAACGGCCTGGTGGCCCTGTCCGGGGCGCTGCTGGCCCAATACCAGAGCTTTGCCGACTCCAGCATGGGCAAGGGGGCCATCGTCATCGGCCTGGCGGCCGTTATTATCGGCGAGGTGCTGTTTTCCAAGGTGTTCCGCAATTTTGCACTGAAGCTGCTGGCGGTCTCCATCGGCGCTATTATCTACTATATCGTCATTCAGGCGGTGGTGAGTCTCAGCGGCATCAACACCAACTACTTGAAGCTGATTTCCGCCGCGATCGTGGCCGTGTTCCTGACGATCCCCTACTGGAAGGGCCGCTATTTTGCCAAGCCCGTCAAGAAGGGAGGCGCTGCAAATGCTTGAGATCAAAGAGATCTGGAAGACGTTTAACGCCGGGACGGTCAACGAGAAGCAGGCCCTGCGGGGTGTGAGCCTTACCCTGAACGAGGGGGATTTCTGCACCGTTATCGGCGGCAACGGAGCGGGCAAGAGCACCATGCTCAACGCCGTGGCCGGCACATGGCCCGTGGACGCGGGCACGATCTCCATCGGCGGCACCGACGTGACCCATCTGCCTGAGCACAAGCGGGCGGCCTTTATCGGCCGGGTGTTTCAGGATCCCATGATGGGTACGGCGCCCACCATGCAGATTGTGGAGAATCTGGCCCTGGCGGCCCGCCGCGGCCAGAGACGGGGACTGCGTTGGGGGCTTACCAAGGCCGAGAAAGACCGGTATCAGGAGATGCTGGGCAATCTGGGGCTGGGACTGGAGGATCGTCTTACCAGTAAGGTTGGTCTGCTCTCCGGCGGCCAGCGTCAGGCGCTGACGCTGCTGATGGCTTCTTTGAAGAAGCCGAAGCTGCTGCTTTTGGACGAGCACACCGCCGCCTTGGATCCTAAGACCGCCGCCAAGGTGCTGGAGCTGTCCGATAAGATCGTGGCGGAGAACCACCTGACTACCATGATGGTTACCCACAATATGAAAGACGCCATTCAGCATGGCAACCGCTTAATTATGATGTACGACGGGAAAATTGTCATCGACGTCTCCGGCGGCGAGAAGAAGAAGCTCACGGTTCCCCAGCTGCTGGAGCTGTTCAGCAAGGTCAGCGGCTCCGATGAGGCGGACGACAAGCTGCTGCTGTCGTAAGGTGCTGGCCAGAGACAGTACGGGCGGCGGCGGCTCCGGTGAGGCGGAGGGCAGGCCGCTGCTGTTGTGAAGGAGGAAGCGTATGAAACTGGTCACGTATCTCCACGATGGAGCGGAGCGAGTGGGCCTTTTGAGCGGAGATGGCTCGGTTGTCCGCCCTCTGCCCTGCCCGGACCTGAACAGCCTGATTGAAAGCGGGGACTGGGAGCGGATTGCCGGCCAAGCGGGAGAGGAGACGCCGCTGGAGCGTGTTACACTGCTGGCGCCAATTCCCCGCCCTAGGCAGGATATGATCTGCCTGGGTATGAATTACAAGGACCACCTGGAGGAGGCCGCCGGCTATGACGCCGGAGCCTTTGCCAAGGAAAAGCCTGTGGCGGTGTATTTCTCCAAGCGGGTGACAGAGGCTGTGCCGCCGGAGGGATACATCCAGAGCCATACGGAACTGACAGAACGGCTGGACTATGAGGCGGAGCTGGCGGTGATTCTGGGAAGGACTGCCAAAAATGTGAAAGCGGCGGAGGCGGGGGATTACATTTTTGGCTATACCATCGTCAACGACGTCTCGGCCCGGGACGTGCAGACCGGCCACAAGCAGTGGTACTTCGGTAAGAGTTTGGACGGCTTTACCCCTATGGGACCCTGCATCGTCACTGCGGACGAGATCGCCTTCCCCCCGGCTTTGGAAATCTCCGCCAAGGTGAACGGGGAGACGCGGCAGAGGGCCAACACCGCATGGCTCATCAACTCCATCGGACAGGTGCTGGAGGAGCTGACGGCGGGCATGACGCTGATGCCGGGGACTGTGATCGCCACCGGCACTCCCGCGGGCGTCGGCATGGGCTTTGATCCGCCGGAATTTTTGAAGCCCGGCGACGTAGTGGAATGTACCGTCGAGGGAATCGGAACCCTGCGGAATACGGTAAAATGACAAAAAACCGCCGCTCCGTTCACGGAGGCGGCGGTTTTTTCAACTTTACAGCGTTCCCCGCCTCCGGTCCGGCAGGAGGGTGACCATGCCGCTTTGGCGGGTGGCGTTGAGGTCAATGAGGCGCTGGTTGGAGCTGCCCCGGAACCGCAGGGAGATGTCTTTCAGCTCCTCCACAAAGCGCCCGTCCACCAGCACATCCAGAAGGGAGAGCAGACTGTCCGTGGCCTCGCAGCGGGGATGGCTGTCCTCAGCCAGCAGCTCCTCATAGGTGAAGCCGGTGAAGGCCCAGATATTTTTCTCGGGAAACCGACCCCGCACCCGGCGCAAAAAGGGAAGCAATGCCCGCTGGTTCTCCGGCTCAAAGGGGTCGCCGCCCAGCAGCGTCAAACCGCTGATATAGTCCGGCGCCAGAAGGGAGAGGAGATAGTCCTCGGTTTCCGCCGTAAAGGGCTGGCCGTAGGTAAAATCCCAGGTCTGGGGCTGAAAGCAATGGGGGCAGCGGTTGGTGCAGCCGGAGACAAACAGCGTTATCCGGACGCCCTCGCCATTGGCGATGTCACAGTTTTTAATTTCTCCGTAGTACATAAGTACCTCCTAAAGAAGCAGGGCGGGATTGGTGCCCGCCCTGCTTTTGCCTGCGTTGATTGCCGTGTAGAGCGCCGGACTGAACCGCGCTTTTATGGGGAATTCCCAAGATCTCTGGCCCGCGCCCACCAGTACGCCGAGATTTTTTCCGCTATGGCGATACAGCCGCTCTGGGCGCCGGCCTCCCGGCAGGGCCGCAGATCGCTGAAGATGTGTCCGCAGGGTTCCGGGGCATTCCTTTTGAATCCGCCGCATACGCCCACAAACCGGCCGCCAAGGATGCCGGCTTTGAATTTCAAAATGTGGCAGCAAGTCGATTGTCCGGATTTCCCTTTGGCGCAGAGCCTCACAGATGCAGTACCCGCTCCCGGATCTCCTGGGTCCGGCCCTGATTCCAGAACTGGGTCCCGATGTACCCGCAGGTCCGGCGGGCCACATTCATCTTGTCCTGATCCGTATTGCCGCACTGGGGGCACTTCCAGATGAGCTTGCCGTCCTCTTCCGCAATCTGGATCTCGCCGTCCCAGCCGCAGACTTGGCAGTAGTCGCTCTTGGTGTTCAGCTCAGCGTAGATGATGTTGTCATAGATAAAGCGCATTACCTGGAGCACCGCCTCCAGATTGTTCTGCATGTCCGGCACCTCCACGTAGCTGATGGCGCCGCCGGGGGACAGGTGCTGGAACTGGGCCTCAAATTTCAGTTTGGTAAAGGCGTCGATTTCCTCGGTGACGTGGACATGGTAGCTGTTGGTGATGTAGCCCTTGTCAGTGATGCCCTCGATCACGCCGAACCGCTTTTGGAGGCACTTGGCAAATTTGTAGGTGGTGGATTCCAGCGGCGTACCGTAGAGGCTGAAATCGATATTGTGCTCGGCCTTCCAGCGGCGGCAGGCGGCGTTCATGGTCTCCATAACCTCCAGGGCGAAGGGGGTGGCGGCGGGGTCTGTGTGGCTCTTCCCGGTCATGAACTTTACGCACTCGTAGAGTCCGGCATAGCCCAGAGAGATAGTGGAGTATCCGCCGTAGAGCAGCTTATCAATGGGTTCGCCCTTTTTGAGCCGGGCGCAGGCGCCGTACTGCCACAGGATCGGCGCGGCGTCGGACAGTGTGCCCTTGAGCCGCTCATGGCGGCACAGCAGGGCGCGGTGGCACAGCTCCAGCCGCTCGTCAAAGATCTTCCAGAATTTTTCGATATTTCCCTCGGAGCTGAGGGCCACATCGGGAAGGTTGATGGTGACCACACCCTGATTGAAGCGGCCGTAATACTTGGGCTTGTTGGTCTCCGGGTCCACATAGGGGGTCAGGAAGCTGCGGCAGCCCATGCAGGGATAGCAGTTGCCGCTGCCGTTTTTATCAACCTTCAGCTCCAGCATTTTCTTCTCGGAGATATAGTCCGGCACCATGCGGCGGGCAGTGCACTTGGCGGAAAGCTCCGTCAAATAGTAATAGGGAGTGTCCGGGCGGATATTATCCTCCTCTAAAACATAGATGAGCTTGGGGAAGGCGGGGGTGATCCACACGCCGGCCTCGTTCTTCACACCCTCGTAGCGCTGGCGGAGAACCTCTTCAATGATGAGGGCCAGGTCGTGCTTGGTCTGGGGATCATGGGTTTCTCCCAGGTACATGAACACAGTGACAAAGGGCGCCTGGCCGTTGGTAGTCAGCAGAGTGACCACTTGGTATTGAATCGTCTGAACGCCCCGCCGGATCTCCTCCAGCAGACGGGATTCCACCATTTCATCCAGTTTTTCCTGCGAGACGGTGACGCCGATGTCCTGAAGCTCCTGCTCCACGCTTTTGCGCAGCTTTTTCCGGCTGATGTCCACAAAGGGGGCCAGATGGGTCAGGGAGATGGATTGGCCGCCGTATTGATTGGAGGCCACTTGGGCGATAATCTGAGTGGCGATGTTGCAGGCGGTGGAGAAAGAGTGGGGCTTTTCGATCAGGGTGCCGGAGATGACGGTGCCGTTTTGCAGCATGTCCTCCAGATCTACCAGATCGCAGTTATGCATATGCTGGGCATAGTAGTCCGTGTCATGGAAGTGGATGATGCCGGCGTTGTGGGCTTCTACAATGTCCGGGGGCAGCAGCAGACGGTTGGTGATATCCCGGCTGACCTCGCCGGCCATATAGTCCCGCTGGACGGAGTTGACCGTGGGGTTTTTGTTGCTGTTCTCCTGCTTGGCCTCCTCGTTGTTGCACTCGATGAGGGTGAGAATCTTATCGTCGGTGGTGTTGCTCTTACGGATGAGAGAGCGGGTGTAGCGGTAGGTGATATAGCTTTTGGCGACCTCAAAGGCGCCGTGGGCCATGATCTGATACTCCACCAGGTCCTGAATCTCCTCTACAGAGGGGGCACGGTTCATCTTTTGGCAGTTGAGTTCCACAGACTCGGCAATCCGGCGGATCTGCACCGGCGTCATGCGGATGGTCTCTTCAATGCTCTCGTTGGCCTTGGTAATGGCTGCGATGATCTTAACAATGTCGAAATTTACTTCCGTGCCGTTTCGCTTGATGACATTCATAGCGTCTCTCCTCATCTGTAGTTGCAGAGCAAAAATTTGTATTTTCTATATTTACATATCTTGTGAGCCTGACCATTCTAGCACACAAGATATAGCTTTGCATAGTCGCAAATATCACTTTTGAAAAATTTTGTCTTCAAAATAGGCAGGAAAGGGAAGTCTGTGCGTCCGGCAGGCGGCCGCCGGCCTATTGGGGAAAACCATCAAAATTTTCTGGAAATTTTCTACATCTACGGTTTTTCGGGGACTGCTGCGAACATATCCCCAATCCGCGCCGCATAGGATAGACCAACTAGAGGCGGGGAGTGTTGTGTTTTGAAGGGTAACATGGAGGAGCGGGCAGAGCGCCTGGCCCAGTACATCGTAGAGAACCGGACCACTGTCCGCGCCGCCGCGCAAAAGTTCGGCATCAGCAAATCCACAGTACACAAGGACATCTCCGAACGGCTGCCCCAGTTCAACCGGGCGCTGTATTTACAGGTCAAAGAGGTCCTGGACGTCAATAAAGCCCAGCGGCATATCCGGGGCGGCATTGCCACCCGCAAAAAATACCGTGGCACATAAGGAGGAATCGATTATGGCGAAGCAAATGCAGGGACGCGGGCGTTCCAGGCCGGCGGAGGTGAGTCCTCCGGCTCTGTCCGGCGTGCCCACCACTCCGGAGCCGCCCGTGCGCCGCTGGCCCCATCCTGTAGACGGTACGGAACTCGTTCAACAGACAGACCCGGCGCTCCATTTCATCCACTGTGCCCTGTCTTACCAAAATGAGCTGCTGGCGGATATTAAGACGCTGCTGGAGCGGATTGCGGCGGGCGGGGAGGAGACGGAAACGGAGGGGGAGGAATAGTCCGGCATAGAAGCCGCCCCTGAAATCCTGGGGCGGCCCAAAGGCTGTTTTTCTGGGACCGCAGCATGGGACGGACTCCCCCACCACCGGTGGGGGAGTCTGTTTGCCGGTGGCCAGCGGATACGGAGGAGGATTCCCGGGGCCGTCCCATGGGACGCCTGCCTTTCGGGAGGGGGCATCAATGGATGCCTCTTTTGGTTTGTTTTCCCTTGCCCCTCCGCCATGGTCCGGGTTTTTCAAAAGCGCCTCCGCGGAGACTCCGTAGAGCTTTGCCAGCGCCGGCAGATTCGGTTTGCTGGGATCGGAGATCCTGTTTTCCCGTTTGGACACGGCCTGCCGGGGAAGAGAGCCGCATTTCCCTCTTGTGTTTTTGGCGGTGGGGCCGTATAATAGGAAACGCATTATGTCAATTAAATTTCCACGGCGATGCCGTGCTGCTAAGGAGAGCTTCCCATGCCAAGATCCCATCCCCGCTACCGTAAGAGGAGCAATTTGCCGTTGGTTATTATTTTGGCGATTTTGACGGTCGCTGTGATCTGCGCCGGTTTTCGCAGCTTTTTCCGCGCTCCGGAGCAAAAACAGGACGACCTCCCCCCCGCACAGACCGTGGGCGGTTCCTCCCCGGAGGGAGAGGCGGACGATCCGGAGGCGGAGGCACTCCGCTCCCATCGGGAGCGGAAACCGGATTTTTACACCATTTTAGTCTCCGGCGTGGACGACGGCAACGGCGGCAGCGACACCAATATTCTCTTGGCGGTGGACGCCGCCACCGGCTATGCATACGGCGTCAGTATTCCCCGTGACAGCAAGGCCTTTTTCAACGGCAAGAATCACAAGATCAACGCCGCCTACAACACCGGCGGCATGGAGCTTTTGGCCGAGGTGGTGTCCGATCAGCTGGGGATTCCGGTGGACTACACCGTGCTGGTGGACCTCAGAGGCTTCGAGGCGCTGGTCAACGCCATCGGCGGCGTGGAGTTCTATATCCCCATTGACATGGACTACGACGATCCGTATCAGGACCTCTCCATTCACTTTACAAAGGGGACCCGTCTGCTGTATGGGGCGGATGCGCTGAAGGTGGTGCGCTTCCGCCATAATAACGACGGCACCGGCTATGGCAGCGAGGACGTGGGCCGTATGCAGACACAGCAGAAGTTTTTGAAAGCGGTGGCGAAAAAAACGCTGACGCCTGCCAATGTGACGAAGGTCAACGACTTTGTGAAGATCTTTCACCAGTATGTGGAGACGGATTTGACAGTCAACAACCTGGCCTGGCTGGGGGCGCAGTTCCTTGCCATGGGTCCGGACAACATCGATTTTTGCACCCTGCCCGGAGAGTGGAAGTCCCCCTATATCTATGTGGACCCGGAGGAGACCCTGGCCCTGGTGAACCAATTCCTAAATCCCTATGTGGAGGACCGTGTCCCGGAGGATTTGAAGATTCCCTCCTGAATGGCAGATAACCGGTTTTCCGCAAGTCCCTTTCCGTCCTGTCTGCAAGGAGGTGCTCATCGTGTTGAAACGCCGGATCCCGGCGCTGCTGCTGGCGGCCGTCTTGGCTTTGACCGTCCCCGCCCAGGCCGCGCCGGACAGTGAGGAGAATTTTGTCCGGAGCAGGGCCTATTCCGGTCAGTTTTCTGATCTGACTACCGCCTCGGTTTTTTATGACAATGTGGCCGCGCTGTATGAGTATGGATTGTCCGTAGGCCGGGCCGACGGTACTTACGGCATCCAGGACCCCATGACCGTTGGAGAGATTGTGATTTTTGCCGGACGGATTCGAAGCCTCTACCGCACCGGAGACGCGGAGCGGGGACCTGACGCCTGCGGTGGGGACGGCAGTCCGGCGGCGGGGAGGTACTTGCGGTATCTCCAGGCGGAGGAAGTGCTGGGTGCGGAGCTGGACGGCAGTTTGGAAGCTCCGGCCACCCGGGGGCAGGTGGCTCACGTGCTGGCGGGGATTCTGCCGCAGATGCCGCAGATCAACGACCAGATTGTCACCGAGGGATATGCGGCCCGGAGGTTTATCACCGATGTGACGGAGTATACCCCCTACTACCGGGATATTTTGTTTTTGTACCGCACCGGGATCTCCGTTGGAAGCGATGAGACCGGTTCCTTCCTGCCGGAGGCGGTGATTACCCGGGGCGCGGCGGCGGCTATGCTGACGCGGATGGTAGACCCCTCTCTGCGGCTGCGTCCGGATTGGACGCTGACAGAGCGCAACAGCGCCCGGGACGTCACGCTGGCGGATTTGGTGGCGCCGGGGACCTACATCGCGGCTCCCGTCACCGCCGGCGAGATGGATGAATGCATCCGGTACATGCTCTCCGGCGGCGGCAGCGTATTGGCGCTGCAGTATCCCGGTATCACAGCGGCCCAGGCGCAGCAGGTGATGGAGCTGGCCTTGGCCACGGTGAAGACCTATTGCGAGCAGGGCTATAACGCCGTTTTTTGCTCTTACAATCAGGCGGGACGCGTGACGCTGACCTTTACCGCCTCCAGCCTGGGAGAGCAGACCGCAAGGTACCGGGAGGAGACCATGGCGGCCGCCATTGCCGTGCACGACCGGCTGTGGGAGAGTGGGCAGCTTACCTCCTCTATGTCGGAAACCGAGAAGGCCCGGGTCTATTACACCTGGATCTGCGACAACTGTGCCTATGACTACAGTGCAGGGGACAAGTCTGTCAGTCATATTCCCTATAGCCTGTTTGCCAACGGCACCGCCGTCTGCGACGGTTATACCGGGGCGTATAATCTGCTTTTAAAGCTGGAGGGGATTGCCTGCACGGCGCTGTCCAATGCCGGGCATATTTGGACAGTGGCGGAGCTGGACGGCGAACAGGTTCACATCGACACCACCTGGGGCGACACCGGCGGCGGGGTGGACTACAGCTACTTTGCCATGACTCCCGCCCAGTCTTGGAGCCGCCACAGCTGGTAGAAATGGTAAAAAACGCGCAAAAAGACAGGGGCTGGAATGCCCCCGCCGTGCCTCCGGCCCGAAACGGCCGCCGGGACATCGGTGGGGCGTCCAGCCCCTGTTTTTTAGAAAAATGGAGATACGGCCGGCTTACAGGTCTACCACCGTGACGGCATGGCCTGTGTAGGGCAGAAATTTTTCCAAAATATCTGTGGTTCTCAGTTTCAGACTGCTGGTGCAGATGCAGGGATGGCAGCTGAGATACTCCGCTTCATAGACCTCCCGCTCCATCAAGAGCCGGACTTGATGGGCAGAATCATTGGCGAGACCTAAGACGGTGGCGGAGCCGGGGGTGCAGTGCAGCAGGTCCCAGAGGAACTCCTCTGGGGCGAAGGAGAGGCGGGCGGAGCCGATCTGACGGGAGAGATCCTTGGTGTGAAAGGGCTTACCGGGACTCATACACAGCAGATAGAATTGGGTCTTCTGCCGGTTGCAGAGGAAGAGGTTTTTGCAGATGGGCACGCCCAGAACGCCGCTGACGGCGGCGCACTTTTCCATGGTGTCGGCGGGTTCGCTGGAGACCCGGTCATAATCGATGCCAAGCGCCTCCAGCAGGGAGAAGGCGGCCGCTTCCTGGGGGAGCAGCTCTCCCTCCGGGCGGGTGTTGCGGTGCAGGGCGGAGATTTCCATGGCGTCACACGTCCCTTTCCAGGAGTTTTTCACCGGCGCGGTAGATGTCTCCGGCGCCCACGGTGAGAATTAAGTCTCCGGGGCGGGCTGCTTGACGGAGCCGGTCCGCCACTTTATCCAGGGTGGAGCAGTACACCGCCCCGGGGATGTTGCGGCACAGGTCGGCGGAGGAGATGCCCTGGGTGTTCTGCTCCCTGGCGGCAAAGATCTCCGCCAGAATGACCGCGTCAGGCAGTTTTAACTCCTCCACAAACCGGTCGAAAAATTTGGAGGTGCGGGAGTAGGTGTGGGGTTGGAAGGCCACGATCAGGCGCTTGTATCCAAGCCCTTTGGCGGTGGACAGCAGGGCGTGGAGTTCATCGGGGTGGTGGGCGTAGTCGTCGTAGACCTCGGCGCCGTTAAAGGTTCCCTTGTGCTCAAAACGCCGGCCCGCTCCGGCGAAGGCGGCAAGGCCCTCCTCCACGGCCTTGCCGGGAAGGCCCAGCACATAAGCGGCGGCGGCGGCGGCCAGGGCGTTGGATACGTTGTGCCGCCCGTAGACACCCAAGGCCGCATGGGCGTAGAATTCGCCGCGGACATAGATGTCAAAATCGGGACGGCCCCTGTCCTCGTGAAGGTTCATGGCGGTGCACTCCGCCTCCGTCTCCAGGCCGAAGGTGAAGGCGTTCAGGCCTTGGGCTGCCTCTCTGGCTCCGGCGTTGTCCGCGTTGACGATGACGCTGCCGCCAGGGGGAACCAGCTCCGCGAAGCGGCGGAAAGAGTTCTGGATGTCCTGCAGGTCCTTGAAGAAGTCCAGATGATCGGCCTCCACGTTGAGGATGACCGCCACTGTGGGGAAGAAGCTCAAAAAGCTGTTGCAGTACTCGCAGGACTCCAGAATGATGGTATCTCCCTTGCCCACCCGGTAGCCGGAGCGCAGCAGAGGCAGCGTGCCGCCGATCATCACCGTGGGATCTGTTTCTGCGGCCATAAAGATGTGGGTGCACATGGAGGTTGTGGTGGTTTTTCCATGGGTGCCGGAGACGCAGAGGGCGTTGGGGTAGCGGCGCATAATGGCTCCCCAGGCCTGGGCCCGCTCATAGACGGGGATGCCCCGGGCTATGGCTCCGGCGATCTCTGGGTTGCCGTCGTGAACGGCGGCGGTCCGGATTACCAGATCACAGTCTCCCAAGTTCTCCGCGTTGTGGCCGATGGCCACCGTGACTCCCAGGGACCGCAGGCGCCGGACCGTATCGCTCTCAGACATGTCGGAACCTTGGATTTGGAGGCCCATACCCTGGAGGACCTCCGCCAAAGGGCACATGGATACGCCGCCGATGCCCACTAAATGGGCCTTTTTGCCGGGGAGGAGATAATCGCCGATGGGATTGGGGTTGTTCATCATGAAAACGGACTTCCTTTCCGGGCCGCTTTTCCGCTGCGGGGAGGCCGAAAGCGGTATATAATCAGATCATTGGCAAATCATTATAGTACAGCGCGGTGAAAATTGCAATAAAAAAGGCGGCGCATCTCTTTTGAGGCGGTATTGCCGGCCAGAACTTTGCCGGTTCCGCCAATTGCGGCTTGAAGCGCAGGGTTGGCCGTGATAGAATCGGAGCAGAAAAAAGAGGAGCCGCAGATCACCGTGGAGGAATTCGCGGAGATTACGATGACTTTGATGACGTGGAGAAGTTAACGGAATTTATGAAAGCCGGAAAACGTTAATCTCCTATTTATCGGGCGGTTATCGAGGGGGGGATAACTACCGGTGCCGGTATTTCGACGAGGGAGCTTGAACGAGGCGTATCACAACATTTATCTTGAACAGGGATGGCGGTGCATGTCATGTGGGAAATACCGGAGGGAGTTCAGGAGATCCTGCACACCCTGGAAAGGGCGGGATATGAGGCCTGGTGCGTGGGCGGCTGCGTGCGGGATATGCTGGCGAATCGTGAGCCGGAGGATTGGGACGTGGCCACCTCCGCCCTGCCGGAAGAGACCATGGCGGTGTTTGAAGGACGCGCGGCGCCCACGGGACTGAAACACGGCACCGTCACCGTAAGGACGGGGGACAGGCCGGTGGAGATTACGACCTACCGGGTTGACGGGGAGTATTGCGACCACCGCCGGCCGGAGACAGTGTCGTTTACCCGCAGCCTGGAGGAGGATCTCGCACGGCGGGACTTTACGTTCAACGCCATGGCGCTGAACCTGCGGAGAGAGCTGAGGGACCCTTTTGACGGGCGGGGGGATCTGGAGAGAGGCGTTCTGCGCTGCGTGGGGGAGGCGGCCCGGCGGGTTCAGGAGGACGCCCTGCGGATTTTGCGGGGACTGCGGTTTGCGGCGGTGCTGGGGGCGGAGATCGAACCGGCCACGGCGGCGGCCATCCGCCGGAACCGGGCGCTGCTGAAGGACATCGCCGCGGAGCGGATTCAAGCGGAGCTGACAAAACTGCTGCGGGGTCCGTGGGCGGCGGAGGTGCTGCGGGCATACCCGGAGGTGATAGGGGTATTTTGGCCGGAGCTTCTGCCCATGGTGGGCTTTGACCAGCGGAATATCCACCACTGCTACGACGTGTGGGAGCACACCCTCCACGCCCTGAAGGAGGCGGAGGGCGACCCTGCGCTGCGGTATGCCGCTCTGCTTCACGACATCGGAAAGCCTCCAACGTTTACTTTGGATGAAAACGGCGTGGGTCACTTTTACGGTCATGCCTCCGCCAGCTGCCATCTGGCGGAGGAGATGCTCCGGCGGCTGAAATTTTCCAATGAGTTTCGGGAGCGGGTGGTGCGTCTGATCCGGTGGCATGACCGGGAGATCCCCAGGACGGACAGGGGCGTCCGCCGGGCACTGCGGCTGCTGGGGAAGGAGGAATTACGGCTGCTGCTGGCACTGAAACGGGCGGACAACCTGGCCCAGGCCCCCGCCTACCACGGCCGCCAGCTGGAGATCCGCAAGGGGGAGGCCATCCTGGACCGCCTGTTGGCAGAGGACGCCTGCGTTTCCCTGCGGCAGCTGGCGGTAAACGGAAATGACCTGCTGGACTTGGGATTTCGGGGACCTGACGTGGGCCGGGTTCTGAAGGAACTTTTGAATAAGGTGGTGGACGGTGAGCTGCCCAACGAGCGGGAGTCCCTGTTGAGATTTGTCATCAAATCGTAGCTGATTTGTATCTTAGTTGTCACAGATTTGTTGTTGAAAAAACCGGGGAACGCATCCATACTGAGAATATCAACATCTCGGTATGGAAGTGATTTTTTATGCGGAAGATTGTTTTGGGAGTTCTGCTTTGCCTGCTGCTGAGCGGCTGCGGCGGGTCTCCGGCGGAGGAGAGGGCGGAGACGGAGGCCCCGCCGGCGCGGGTGGCTGGGCCGGAGAAGGACTGGCGGGAGGCCTATGTGAAGTTCCTGGAGGACCTCTGCGAGGAGGAGAGGGCGGTGCTGAATATGGACCGGCCGGACTATGATCCCAACGAGTACTCGATCCAGGTGGACAATCTCAGCAAGGAGTACTTCCTCTATGACTTGGATTGGGACGGCGTGCCGGAGCTGGTAATCCGCTTCGGGTGGGACAGCTGGGACACCTGCTTTTACACCGTCCGGGACGGGGAGGTTACGGAGGTGGGCAGGCGGGAGAGCCGGTACATCTCCTTCTTCACCAGCCCGGATGAGCCGGGGATCATCGTGCGGGAGACGCCCAAGGGACCGGTTTTTGTGTACCGGCTTACCCTGGAGGACGGAGAGCTTCGCCAGGGGGAGTACCTCTATGAGACCGACACGGCGGAACAGCTATTTGATTTGACCTGCCGTATGGAGAATGTGATGCCGGGGGCGGCGTATATCCGGGGCTGCTGCACCATGGCGGAGTGGCCGGAGCACACGCCCCTGACCCTGCCCATCTATGACTACGGCGAGGAGAGAGCGGCGGCGGAATTGGATTTGGAGCGGGACGGCGCGGCCCGGTCCCTGATTCTGGCGTCGCTGGAGGACGGGGCGCCGTTCTGCGCCGTCTCCGGCGACGGCTATGGCGGCGATGCGGGCTGGACCACGCTGGCGGACGATCTGCAGCCCGGCGGTATCACAGAGTACGCGGAAAGGCCCCTGGTTCCTCGGCGGCGGGCCTGGGTGGACTTGGACGGGGACGGACAGCGGGAGTGTGTGCTGTATGTGGAGCACGACGCGGGCGATTATATTCAAAGCGGCTATTTTGTGGTGTTCAGCGAGCAGGAGGGGACGGTGTACGCCTATTGCCTGAGCTATGTAGGCAGGACGGATGTGAGCGCGGACGGCGTCTTTTTCGACCCGTGGTACCTGGAGGAGGGGATCGACGGCGGCGTCTGGCGGTTGTCCTTTCGGGAGAACCTGTGCTATCAATACACAGCGGCCTTTGATGCATCCGTTCCTCTTGTGGAGTGGGAGACCCTGAATTGAGTATCACCAACTGCCGCCTTCCGCCATACCATAGGGCGAGGGGGAGTGCCGGATGGAGAAGACCTTTGGCCTGATCGGAGGCGACCGGCGGCAGGCGGAGCTGAGCCATCTGCTGGCCGCGGACGGGAACACCGTCCATACTTACGGATTAAATACCTGGAAGCCCGTGGGTGCGTCGGGGCTGGAGCAGGCCGCTGGGGCGGATGTGGTCATCCTGCCTCTGCCGTTGTGCAGGGGTGACGGTGTGCTGAACTGCGAGGAAGGGCCTGTGCCCACCAGAAGCCTGTTTCGCAGGCTGCGTCCTGCCCAGCGTGTGCTGGCGGGGCAGGTAAAGCCGGAGCAGCGCCAGGAGGCCGCGGACTACGGTTTGGCTCTGGAGGACTATTTTCTCCGGGAGGAGCTGACGGTGGCCAACGCCGCTGCCACGGCGGAGGCTGCCATTCAAGTGGCCATGGAGCGGCTGGACGAGACACTTTTGGGTATGGAATGCCTGGTGCTTGGTTTTGGCCGTATCGGTAAACTTCTGTGCCACCGGCTCCACGGATTGGGTGCCCGCGTGGCTGCCGCCGCCCGCCGCCCGGTGGACTTGGCCTGGATTCGGGCCTACGGATGGCAGGCGCTGGAGACCGGGAAGCTGGACGGGAAACTGTCCGGTTTCGGCGCGGTGTTCAACACCGTCCCCTCACCCGTCCTGGGCCGGGTGCTGCTGGAGCAGCTGCCCGCCGGATGCCTGTGTGTGGATTTGGCGTCCGTTCAGGGAATTGACCTGGCGGCGGCGGAGAGCTTGGGCCTGCCCAATGTCTGGGCCAGGTCTCTGCCGGGGCGGCTGATGCCCCGCACGGCGGCGGCGGTGATCCGGGACGCGGTGTACTACATCCTATTGGAAGAACGGGGTGACCCTGCGTGAGAACGGAACGCGTCGGATTTGCGGTGAGCGGGTCCTTTTGCACACACGAGCAGGTGCTCAAGGCACTGGAACAGCTGACGGCGGTTTATGAGACGGTGGTGCCCATCGTCTCAGAGACCTCCGCCTTTACGGACACCCGCTTCGGCGACTCAGAGGATCTGCTGGAGCAGCTGGAGGACTTAACAGGGCAGGAGGTTTTATGCGACATTCCGTCGGTGGAACCCATTGGCCCTAAAAAGCTGCTGGATGTGCTGGTGATCGCGCCGGCTACCGGCAACACCATCGCCAAGCTGGCAAATGGTATCGCCGATACCGCCGTTACCATGGCGGCCAAGTCCCATTTGCGCAATGGCCGGCCGGTGGTGGTGGCGGTGTCCAGCAACGATGGCCTGGCGGCTGGAGCCAGAAATATCGGCGAACTGCTGGTGCGAAAAAACTATTACTTTGTGCCCTTCGGACAGGACAACGCGGCGGCAAAGCCCTGTTCCCTGGTGGCGGATTTTGGGAAAATTCCGGAGACGGTGGATGCCGCCCTGCGGGGCGAGCAGCTGCAGCCGGTTTTGCTGCGATGAGAAAATAGAGAGGAGAGGTCCTGAGGGACCTCTCCTTATACTATTACAATATTACTATTTTGAGGACGTTTGGATTCTGTTTAAAAATATGATTGTGAAAATTTTATATAGAAAGAATGAAAAATCTGTGTTATGATTATGAAAAACAAATCCGAAAGGAAGCGTCGCAATGAGCCAGTCCTATGTGATTTTGACGGAGTCCTCCTGTGATCTGACGCCGGAGCTGGTGGCTCAGGCCGGTGCGGAGGTGCTGCCGCTGAACTTTACTATAGAGGGAAAGAATTATCCCCACTATCCCGACGGGAGGGAGATGCCTATTCCGGAATTTTATGAGCGGATGCGCGGCGGCGCTGTTGCGGTGACGGCTGCCGCCAATGTGGCGGAGCTGACGGATGGGATGGAGGTGCATCTGCGGCGGGGATTGGATGTGCTGTTCCTGTGTTTTTCCTCTTCTCTCTCCAGTACCCGTGATGCATGTGCCATTGCCGCCAGTGAGCTGCAGGAGAAGTATCCGGAGCGGAAAATCTATACAGTAGATACTCTGGCGGCCTCTGCCGGACAGGGACTGCTGGTGCTTCTGGCGGGCCGGAGACAGAAGGCTGGGGCCTCTATTGAAGAGGTGCGGGATTTTGTGGAAGAAGCAAAGCTCCATATGGCCCACTGGTTTACTGTGGATGACTTGACCTATTTAAAGCGGGGCGGACGGATTTCTCCTACTGCGGCGGCCGTGGGGGCGATGCTGAATATCAAACCGATACTCCATGTAGACGACGAAGGACATTTGATCCCCACAGAGAAGGTGCGGGGGCGCAAAGCCGCTCTGGCGGCCCTGGTGAAACGGCTGCGGGAGACGGTGATCCATCCGGAGGACCAGACGATGATGATCAGCCAGGCCTGTTGCCGGGAGGAGGCGGAGAGTCTGCGGGAGAGTATTTTGGCGGAGTTTCATCCCAAAGAGGTGCTGATTGTCGACTTGGGGCCAATCATTGGCGCCCACACGGGGCCAGGACTGATGGCGCTGTTTTTTCTGGCGGAGCACCGGTAAAATTTGATCTGTGTGGCGGCGTTCCTGGATGGAATGCCGCCGTCTTTTTGCAAATGAAGAGGCAGGAACTGTGAAAATGACGGACAGGTACATCAAAGTGGGGGAAAATCCATAAGTACAGATAATGATTATTATTAAAAATATTAGTGATTCTGCGGCATTGAAAGGAAAAATGATGAAGAAAGCAGAAGAAAGAAGAAAAAATACACAAATTGGAAAGAAGGGGGTTGACTTTCCCGGCGTCTTTTGGTAATCTAACAAAGCTGTCGGGCGGGACGAAAGCTTGGGAGACTGCGAAGG
>CAJUQM010000016.1 GCA_910588005.1 uncultured Oscillibacter sp. | reverse complement strand
CTTCATTCCGGTCAGAGTCTGCATACTAATTTGCGAAATAATCTTGACACTACCCATTGCCCTTATAGAAGTCCTTATCCTCCAGGGCAATAATTCTGCTTAAAATTAAACTGCGGCAAACAATGCAGAGAATGACCCCACGGAAATCCGATGAATTTCCGTGGGGTTAGAGCCTTGCCCATTTGTGCGGTATTTACGCTGGTCCATCCTGTTTTAGAGTTTGAAAAAAGGAGGCTGCGGTGTCGTCTTTCCTCATAAACAGCAGGCCAAAAGACCCGGGACCGCAGTTGCTTGCAATGGCAGAAGACGCTTTTTGGAGATAGACTCGTTCAAATGGACAGTACTGTTGTACCAGATTTTGAATATATTGGAGTTTTTTTTCATCCATTCCGGAGTATGTGATGAACAAAATATGCCGGTCGATACTGCCGGTATTCTGAAGCGTCTTTCTGACATATTTTTTTGCCACATGTAAGAAGCTGCCCATCTCCATGCTGCCGACTGTCATCCGGCTCTTTTTCAGTACAAGCACCGGATGCAGCAATAATGCGTCGCAGAGGATCTGAATCCGTTTTGATATCCGACCGGATTGGCACATCATATGGGTGCTGTTTATAATAAAAGCGGAGGAAATATAATGCTCCATCCGTTTTACCGCCTCTAGGATTTCCGGTTTTGTAGCGTGATGCTCCGCCATGTAGGCCGCGTGCAGCACCGACAGTCCCAGACTGCTTGAAAGATGCCCGGAGTCGATCACCGTGACATTTTCAAAGGATTTTGCAGCTTCAAGGGCGTTTTGATACCCATCGCTGACGTGTCTTGCCATCGTAATGTGGATTATATTCTGCGCCTCGGTCAGTTTCTCTGCAAAAAACCGCTCGTAGTCCTCCACTTCGGGCGGCATGGAAGACCCCTTCCGCCCCTTGGCAATATGCATCAGCAGTTCATCCGGCTTGAGTTCCTGGCCGTCCAGGAACCGGCCCTCCTCCGTGCAGACGTAGTAGGGGCATATGGAGATGCCAAACTCCCTTCTGAGAGATTCTGGGAGATCGCACACGCTGTCCGTTGTGACCAGAATGGAGAGTCTTTGTGCCTGTTCAAAGATCAGAATATCCTTTTCGATGTCCGACTGCTGGGCCTCTTCATTGAGCTGTACCAACCCTTTTGGAAGGATACTCAGCACAGCCGCTTCCAACAGCGCACCGCTGACCGGTTTGGCGAGATAGCCGCTGAAACCCTCCTTTCGGTAGAGAAGCTGATTGTCGCTGCCGGCATTGGCGGTCAAAGCGACCACGGGCACATCCTGACACAATCCTGTCGGCTGCGCGCGCAAGGCGTGAAGACACTCAATCCCATCCATCTCCGGCATCAGGTGATCCATGAGAATACAGTCGTAATGGTGGCTCTGCGTCAGCCTTAGACACTCGGCCCCGCTTGCGGCCGTGTCGATCTGAATTTTTGTCTCCGTGAGCAGCTTTTTTACGACCATCAGGTTCATGTCGTTGTCGTCCACCACAAGGATGTGCGCATCCGGCGCCTCAAAGCTCTGCCGGTATGCCTCACCCTCATGTGCTCTTGAGCGAGAGGTCAGCGTAAACGTCCCCAGCTCTTTTTCATCGACGATATCCTGATCCAGCACGACGACAAACTTTGATCCCTTGGTGTAGACACTGTTTACACTGATCTCACCGCCCATCAGCTCCACCAGCTGCTGAACAATGCTCAGTCCCAACCCGGTGCCCTCAATATACCGGTTCCGCTCCTCATCCACCCGGCGGAACGCGTTGAAAATATAGGGGATGTTCTCCTTTTTCACACCCTGTCCGGTATCCTCCACGGAATACCAGACGCGCACCCGGTTGACTGACTGACGCTCACACCGGACGGAGAGGGTGACGGAACCCTCGCTGGTGTACTTCACCGCGTTATTTAGCAGGTTGATTAAGATCTGCTTAATACGCACCTCGTCCCCGCAGAGCATACTCGGGATCGAGGAGTCCACGTGGAGCTTGAATTCCAGATCCTTTTCCTTCGCCTTAATCCAGATCATATTGACGATCTCTGAAAAGAGCGCGCCGGTCTCATAAGAGACGTTGACAATCTCCATTTTTCCGGATTTGATTTTGGAGATATCCAGAATGTCATTGATCAGAGAGAGCAGCAATTTGCTGGCGCCTTGGATATTTCTTGCGTTTTCCGCAACTTCTTCTGAAATATCCTTCCGCAGGATGATCTCGTTCAGGCCAATAATTGTATTGATAGGTGTGCGGATTTCATGGCTCATGCTGGAGAAGAAGTGGTTTTCCGCCCGGTTCAGTTCTTCAATCTCCTTTTTCTGCCGTTGGGAGAGGGCGTTTTCCTCCTCATACATCCGATTGAGGAACATGAGGAGCACACTGGTGAGCAGTCCCACCATAATCATGGAAAACGCGGAGTCAAACAGAGCGGCGTGCTGGGAATTCGGCGCGGCAATGGCCGGAAAATAAAAGGCGGTACTGTAGCAGAGCAGCGTCTCTGCCGTACACAGGCCGAAGAACACGACCCTGCGTCTTCCCTGCAGGGTGATGCAGACATAAATGAAGCAAAGTACGAACCACTCCGGTACTCCGCTGTAAAATCCGCCTGCGGAAAAAAAGGTGATGGGAAACAGCGTGAGCAGCAGCATCGCAATAGCGGTGGCGCCCGCGTGGATCCGCTTTTTCTGAATGCTGACCTTAGTGATGGCCGCTATGGCGGCAAGACTTGCCAGCAGCACCAGGATATTCCAAATATTTCTGCCCATGGGCAGCGTAAACGCGATTGCGATCATGCAGACGCCTGTCACAATACGAAACATCCGTTCGCGCAGGCTGATTCTGTGATCAGTGATAATCTCGAACCATTTCTTTATCACAAAGTATTCCACTCCTCAGAACACGACATTTTCAAGAAGAAGGCCGGAGGCAGCTATATTCCGGCGATCCGTGTGCAGAACTCCTCGTGCGCACGCAGTAATGCGGGATGCCGCTCCCGGATGAAATCCACATCGCCCCGTTTTCCCGCCAGCTCCAGCTCCTTCGCCTGAGCGGAAAGCGCTTCTGCGCCAATGGTCAAAGACGTGCTTTTCAGTGCGTGGACCTTAACTGCGTAGTCTGCCCAGTTGGCGCTTTCGTACAGAGAGATAATCTCCGCCCGTTTTTCCGCGCTCTGAGCGGAAAACATCCGCAGCATTTCCCGGTAAAAATCCTCATCTCCAGCACAATAGTCCAGCCCCAGCTCTACGTTGACGCCGGCTTGGGTGAGCCGGTCATAGAAAAGCGCCGGCCCGCTGGCCTCGGCTCCCGGTAGGCTGGCCGTCTCCGGCGCCTCTGTGCGTATTTCTGAACCGGCCGCTTCATCGGAGGGTCCCTGCGCGGTCCCATCTGGAGATGTTTCTCCGCCTTTTACAGGGGTATTTTGATCCGTAGGTCTTGCGCTGTAGCGGATACAGCTCTTGGGCAGCACTTTTCGCAGTACCCGCTCTAAAACAGTGCGTTCAATGGGTTTCGGAACAAATTCGGTAAATCCCTCACTGCGGAACATCTCGCGGGCACCGCTGACGGTATTGGCGGTTAGCGCGATAATCGGCAGATCCTGATACATGCCGTTCCGCAGCTCGCGGATTTTTTTCAGAGTCTCCACACCGTCAAACCCGGGCATCATGTGATCCAGGAAAATAATGTCATAGGAAACGCTGCCGCACTGCGCGATAGCCTCTTTTCCGCTCAGGCAGGTGTCTACCTCGATCCCGTAACTTCCCAGAACGCCCTTGGCGACTACGAGATTCATCTCCTCGTCATCTACCGCCAGAGCACGGATGCCCACGCAGGCAAAGGGCTTCCGGCCTGCGGCCTGGTCCTCCGCAAACCCGCGTTCTCCGGTTTCCCCATTCAGCAGGTTTGCCACAGAAAGCGCGGAAAACGGCTTATGTATGATCAGCAGCCGGCTTTCGCGGTTCAGGTTAAACTCCCTCTCTGCGATGACAATGACCCGGAGGGACTTTGCCAGGTCCTCGTAATACGATGGGTTCTCCGTATATTCCGCTTGCGTGATGAATACATGGGTCAGATGGTGGCTGCGCTGCACTCTGACCAAACCCTCAAAATTATGCACCTGGTACCCTTTTACACCAAGTCTTTGCACCAGACTCAGAATCAGGCCGTCATAATACTCCCGGACCTCATCGCAGCTGTACTTTTCCGGTTCAAAGTAGCACGCTACACAGATCTGGTCTGCGTGGTTCAGCACGATACACGGCTGTTCGTCCGCGACACCCTGGGGAATTACAATATGGGCGGACAACCCCTGATGCTCTTTGCAGTCAAAATGAACAAAGCCGCCCATTGCGCTTAAAAGCCCTTGGGCAATGGGAAGTCCAAGGCCAAGGCCACCCGCAAAGCGGCTGCTTCCGGAATCCGCCTGGTAAAAAACGTCGTACATCTGTGACAGCTGGGAGTCCGTCATGCCGATGCCGGTGTCCCGGATGTCGATAATCAGATTGATCCCGTAGTTTTCCTGCCGGGAGTTTATGCGGACGTTTACGCCGCCCTCCTCTGTGAATTTAATGGAGTTTTCCACCAGGATTTTGAGCACGTGGGAAATTTTCTCTGCGTCCCCGATTAGGACTGCCGGAATCTTTGGATCAATGTCAAACACGAGTTCCAGGTGCTGCCGGTTGCTTTGCAAAGCGGTCATCGTGATGACATCGTTCAGTACCGAGGTGATCATATACTCTTTTTTAGCCGGGGCAAGAGTACCTTCCACGATCTCTGTGTAGTCCAGCATGTTGTTGATCTGGTTGGACAGGCGCTTTCCTGCCATTTTTATGGATGTCATATCCGTTCGGATATCCGGAGAAAGCTCTTTCCCAAGCGCCACCTCACTGATCCCGATTACCATGTTGATGGGTGTGCGGAGTTCATGGGATACATTCGATAAAAACACGGCGTTTTGCTTTCCCGCCAAATCCAGCTCCGTAAGTATACGGTCATACCACTTCCGCTGTATATTTCTCTGGTTGATCCAATATGCCGCCAGGGCAATTCCCCCAAGGGTTACAAAGGCGCCGAGGCCCAGGCGGAACGCTTCCCGGCCCTCCATCTGGTAGGAGATGGTGCGGAGAATGAGACCGTGATACAGCAGCACCAGTGCATACAAAAATGCTGTTACATACAGGATCCACCGTTTGTTCAGCATAAACAGCGCAAGGATCAAAATGCAGGCCACAGCGGGTACATCAAAAAGACTGGATTCATGCACACCGAAAAAAAAGAACTCGGTAAGCATCAGTCCAGCGCATAGATTTTCGTATAGCGCATTTGACCCAAGCTTTGCAATATGTAAAAACCATACGCTGAGACAGCCTGCCGCCATCAGCGGAAGCATCCAAAATTCCCATGCCATGAATATTGAGACAATGCCCAGCATTCCGCTGAATACGGTATTGATAACAGCCAGCAGCAGGTGTCGGCTTGTTTGCTCTTCCGCCCTCATGCTTTTTCAAACTCCTGCGTAACCCGTTTGAGCAGCTCTTGCGGACGGAAGGGCTTTTTCAGATAATTTACCGCGCCCAATTTGATCGCGCTGAGAACGTCCTCTTCCAGTCCCGATGCGGTTAAGAAGATCACAGGGATCTCCGAGGCGAAGCCCTTCATGCGTTCAAAGGTCTCAATGCCGTTCATTTCCGGCATATCAATATCCAGAAGGACCATGTCGACCTTTTCGTCCCTTAATTTAGTCAGAGCTTCCATTCCTGAATCGACCAAAAGCACATCGTATTCTGTCCCCAGGATGATCTTTGTCCTCGCCAGATTCATGCTGTCGTCGTCTACGACTAAAATACGTTTTTTCATGCAATTGCCTCCCTGCTTTGCTGCCGGTATTCTCAAGGTTATATCGCACCTATTCTAAATGAAACTCATTGGAAAATCAAGTCTGATTTCGACGTGGGAATGGCTTATCGGGAAGTATTGCAAAGGTGTGGAAAATAAAGGAAGTGGCCGGGGGCGGACGGGCGTTCTGGCGCCATGGCGCGAGAAGACCGCTCGTGTGTTGCGCGGCGTTTTTTGCCGGGTAATGATCTTGGGAACGTGCAAAATGAAGATTAGGCCTTGTTAAAAAAATGAGAAAACGCCGTCTCCGGGCATCTTTTTTCACCAGGACTTCGTTGATTTTCCTTGAAATCCGTCAGGATTCCTGCGGAAAATCGCCTTGCCTGACGGAAAAATCTGTCTCAATCCGGCATTCCGCCAATTTTCAAACAAGGCCGAAACATTTTGCTGGGTTGCATTGAGTGGCGCAGATCTTGTGGGCGCCTGGTGGCAGATGGATGCCGTAAAATCCGGCTGTCGGAGAGATGAGAAAATAAAAGAGAGGCCGCGGAAATTCAGCGAATTTCCGCGGCTTTGGCATGCCCTGGAGGAATTCCGTTCCCGGTCTTTTGGCCTACCGCTTGTTTGAAGAGAAAGCGGGCGCGTTTGGCCGCAGTTGGCTCTGTTCATCCAGAGCTGGGGTTGTACAGCCGGTAAGGCCATGTTCGAAGGTGAGAACGGCCGGAGAATGATATTTGCCGTTTTACGCTTTTGGCATCTCCCAGCCGGGGAAGAGGTCGGAGAAGTGGGGGAGCTGCGTCTTTTTGCCGTTCTCGTCAACCGTGTAGGCGGTGTAGCCATCGGCGGCCCAGCTGGTGGAGTTGATGATGAGCTTCCGGGCCTCCAGAATCTTGGCCTGCATCTCCTTGGAGGCGGTGTTCAGGTCCTGGTAGGCAATCTTTTTGGCCTCCTCCAGCTTCTTCTCACGCTCCGCTTCGGCCTGGGCGATTTGGGCGGGCGTCATCGGCTCTTCCTTCTTCTCCTCCGTCCCGGAGGGATCGGGGACGACCAGGATTTCCTGGAGAGGCGGGTTCTCCTGGAGCGTCAGCTTACTGAGATCCACCCGGACGCCGCCCAGGTCCACCGCCGTCACGGAGGCGGGGTCGATGGCATAGGGGTGAGTATTGCCGGTGGTCACCCGGGCCTTCTCCAGCCGCGGATTCGGCGTGAAGATATCCCCGCCCATGTGGCCCTCCACGGTGCCCTTCAGGGGCTGGCCGTCCCTCGTCCAGACGCCGCTGAGCCGGACGGGTTCCAGCTTTTTGGTCTCGTTCATGTAATCATTTTGCAGATCCAGCTTCTGGAGGGTTTCCCATTCCACCTGGGCGTTGAAGGCGGTGACGGTGACCTTCTGCACCTGGACGGGAATGCCCTCCACGGTGACGTCCACCGCGCCGGTGTAGACCAGGGGCTTCAAGTGCTTTTCCGCCGTGAAGGTGAAGTCAAAGGGACCGGCCGCCAGGGCGAGGAGTTCGTAGCCGTCGTGGGGCCGGGACCAGTATTTGCCCTCGGCGTTTTTGAAGAGCACCAGATTTTCAATATGGACCGTCAGCTCCGGCTTCTCCACATAGGGGAGCACGGAGACGCTGAGCAGCAGCCGGTCCTTCCCGCCGCTGCGGACCAGGGTGGGCAGGTGGAAGAGTCTGGGTTCGCCCCGTTTCAGCTGATCCTGCACACTCGCGTCCAGCTCCGCCTGGGTACGCGGGGCACGGCTCTCAGAAAGGGGCCTCTCCAGCTCCACGGTCTCGCTCCGGACGTAGGTCTCCCGCTGGCTCTCCGCCAGGGTGACCTGCATGACGTCCCGGTTCAAATAGATGTCGCTGGGAACGTCCTTGGGGATGTCGGCGCCATCAATGGCGAAGGAGAGCAGCATTTTATCTTTGTTCCAGATGGCTCCCTCCAGGGTGAGGGTGACGCCGTTCACGGTCTGGCTCTGGCCGATGAGGGTACCCATGCCGGCAAGCACCGCCTCGGCGGCCTTGGGGTCCTTGGCCCCGTCGGCATAGCCGGGGAACATGGAGGTAAAGCTCTTCTCCGCCGCCAGGGCGGAGGAGGGCAGGCAGGTCAAAAGCAGCAGGGCCGCCCCAATGCCGCAGAGCAGGGATCGAATGGATTTTTTCATGATGTTCTTCCTTTCTTTTTCCGGCGGGTCCCGAAAACGAGGCCCGCTTTTGGTTTACTCGGTCTCTTCCTGTACGGGTTCCAGATCGCTGAGCTCCACCCGTGTGCCGCTGATGTTCACCGCCGTCACGGAGGCGGGGTCGATGGCGTGGGGATGCGCTCCGTTCATCATGCCGCCGACCCGGCCGTTGGAGAAGGGGCCATCGCTGCCGTATGGACTCATGCTGGAGGTGAGGGGCGCGGGATATTCCACATAGCTTCCGTCCTCCATCCACAGACCCAGAATGCCGATGGCGTTGGCGTCCGAAATGGCGTCCGCGTCCAGCTTGCTCTCGTCAGGGTCGTCTCCGAGGAAATCCACCGGCACCAAGGTCTCATAGTTGGCCCACATCCGAAGGGGGGAGAAGCCGACGCTGGTGATTCGGATGGGGATCTCCAGCTGCTCCGTGACCAACTCCACCTCTCCGGAATACCACAGGGGAGGCGTGAGCTTCTCCGGGACAAAGGTGAAGTCATAAGGTCCCGCCAGGAGCGGGATGTCCGGGCCGGGGCCGAATCGCTGGCCGTTGCTGGACATACCCACAAAGTGTCCCTTGTCCTTTTCATAGGTAGCCAGGTTTTCAATGTGCAGGTGCAGCTCCGGATGCTCCAGGTAGTCCTGTAGCAGGAAGGTGAGCTGGAGCAGGGCGGTGTCCGTCTCCTCATCCCAATCGGCCACCCGGAAGACAGGGTTAATCCAGGGATTTCCGGCCTCCAGAAAGGTCTGTGTGCGCTCCTCCAGCTCGGTGCCGGTGTGGCCGTGGGCTATTTGCTCTTCCCGTACATAGGCCTCCCTCTGGTCGTCCGGCAGCTGGACGCTGCACTCCTCGGCGTAGATCCAGGTCTTGGAATGGATCTCCTCCGGCGGAAGGTTTGCTCCCTGGACGGAGAGGGACAGCGACATGGTGTAGCCGTCCCACACCGCGCCGTGGAGGGTGACGGCAGCGCCGTTTACGGTCTGTCTCTCCTCGATCACCGTGCCCATCCGGGCCAGGGCCTCCTCCGAGGACTCCGGATGCTCCTGGTCGAAGCCCAGCCTTGGGAACCAGTCGGTAAACTGCCCCGTGACGATGGCGTAGCCGCAGGCGGAGAGAAGTAGCAATGCCGCAACAATCGCGGCGATCCGCCAGTCCAGCCGCCCCCGGCGCAGCATGGGCCGCTCCGGCTGCCGCCGCTCCCAGCCCCAGGGGTCCGCCAGCAATCGCATCCGCTCCCGGCGGTACCGGGGTGAAAAGTCCGCCTCCCGGCCATCCGCCCGCTCCAGCACGTTCTCATATTGGGCCAGGTTGGCGTCCATCAGCCCCTGGCGCAACAGGGCGTCAAACTGCCGCATAGGTGTATCCCTCCTTCTCCAGCCGCTCTTTCAGCATGGCTCTGCCCCGCAGGATGCGCACCGCCACCGTGGACTCCTTGATTCCCAGCCGCCGGGCGATCTCCCGATTGCTCCACTCCTCCACGCACTTGAGCTCCAGCACCCGCCGGTAGCCCTCCGGCAGGGTCCGGATTAAGGACACCAGGTAGTCGTACTCGTCCTGGCGCTCCTCCCGGGCCGGCGGGTCCCAGTCCTCAGGGAAGGCCGTGGTCCGCCGCTCCGCCCGGAGGATGTCCAGAGCACAGTTTTTGGCGGCGGTGACCACGTAGCCCTCCGTCTCCTCCCAGGGCAGGGCGGACACCCGCTCCCACCGGCGCAGCAGCTGGAGCCACGTCTGCTGGGCGGCGTCCTCCGCCCGGGGCTGGTCCCCCAGAAGGCGCAGGGCCACCGCGTAGATTTTTTTCTCATAGGCCTCGTAGAGCCGCGTAAACCGCCGCTGGTCCCGCTCGGTTTCCAGCATGGCGAGGCAGATCGCAAGCATGAAAGGTCTCCTCCTTCTCTGTTGAATTGGCGCCGCTTCTGTCTGGTAAACGGCCGGGAAGGGAAAAGTATTACAGAAATTTGAAAATTATTTTTCCAGGGTTTGTTACGTTGAAAAATTACGCCTTGTCATCCCGAGGCTCTCGTCCAATTAAGCACATCAGAGTGAAAAGTGCAATAGGGAATGATACATCCGGCGGGATCACACAGGGAGCGGATCTCAAAAGGGATGGGGCTGCCGTGCCGCAATAGCGCCGGAGTCATGGGCTGTCCGGCATGGGCGGAAATACCGTTTGGCGTTTTGAAAAATAAAGAGGCAGAAAGGCCCGGAGATCTGCCGGGCCTTCCTGCCGTTGAGAGAAGGGAGGATCATTCAATTGTGGTAGGCCAGTGTGCCGTCCAGATAAGTGGCCTCGACTTGCACACCCTTGATACGCTCCGGATCGATGGTAAAAATATCTTCGGACAGGATGACGAAGTCCGCCGCTTTGCCCGGAGTAATGGAACCCTTGCGGGCCTCCTCAAAAGAGGCGTAGGCACCGTTTACCGTAAAGCTTTTGACGGCCTCTTCAACGCTGATCCGCTGTTCGCTGCGCCACCCCTGAAGAGGCTGTCCCTTTAGGTTTTTGCGCAGAACGGCGGTGTAGATGTTTTCCATGACATTCAGAGATTCCACAGGGCAGTCGGACCCTCCGGCGATGGGGATCCCTTTATCCAAAAATTCTTTCCAGTTATAGGAGGTTGAGGCCCGCTCAGGTCCCACCCGCTCCTCTACAATACTGATATCGTAGTTGAGGAAAATAGGCTGGATATAGGCAAGGAGATCCATTGCCTTCATCCGGTCCAGCTGTTCATGGTGCGTAATCTGACAGTGGATGATGCCGTGCCGTTCGTCTTTCCGGGGATATGCCTCTTTTGCCTGCTGGATTCCGTCGAGCACCATATCCATGGCCCTGTCGCCGATGGCATGAATGGCAACCTGCATACCGGCCTTGTGACACATGGCGATCATGGTGTTCAGCTCCTCTTGGGAGAAGAGACAGAGACCGCAGGTGCCGGGCTGGTCGGAATACGGTTCACGGAGATAGGCGGTGCGGGCATCCAGAGCGCCGTCCGCCAGGAGCTTTAGAGGCCCCAAACGAAACCGCTCGCTGCCCCATCCGGTGTGATAGCCTGCTTTCAAAAAATGGGTGATCTTTGTGGGAGAGGGGAAATTGCACTGCTCATAAACGCGAATTTTCAGCTGGCCGGCGGCTTCCATCTCCCGGTAAGCGTCGATAACCTTTTGATAGTTGTTTGGTACGTCCTTGAAATCATCGCTGTGAATTGTGGTGATTCCATGCGACAGCGCCTCCCTGGAGGCCAGATCAATCAATTCTTTTAGCTCCTCCTTGGTCTGCTCCGGAATGGCATCCAAAATAATTTTTCGTGCTCTCTCCCGAAAGATTCCCAGGGGCTTTCCGTGTTCGTCCACGTCAATCCGGCCGCCCTCAACTTTTGGCGCGTGGTCTGCCATTCCCACCAGCGCCAGCGCCAGGCTGTTAACGGCAATCACGTGGCCGCAGGTCCGGACGAAGGCGATAGGGTGCTCAGTCGAGATTTGGTCCAGATCATACCGGGTTAGAAAACGGCTCTCGTCCAGAAAGTTATCGTGATTCCAGCCCCGGCCCCGAACCCAGACGCCGGGCTTGATATTATGGCTGCGGATGTAGGAGCGGCTGATCTCGATCACATGGCGGATGCCGTTGGCGCATTGGAGATTCACATCCTTAAGGAACATGCCGAGGGATAAAATATGCATATGGGATTCGGTAAAGGCCGGCAGCACGGTTTTACCCTCCAGATCTGTCATCTGGGGATCGGCGGCGACGCTTCCCAGTTCTTCCACGCTGCCGAGCGCGGCAAAATTTCCGTCCCGCACCAGAAATGCCTCTGCCCTGGGCCGGTGGGGATCCATCGTAATAACATTGCCATTGTAAAATATCTGTTCCACGCAATCAGTCCCTTCTGTCACAAACTGTACTTAAAAAACAGTACTTAAAAGTGCGCAGGTAATCCAGTACAGCACTGTGGGACACAGCAGACAGCCGAGTCCCATGTAAAATGTAGCCATCATGGCCCCATAGGGGACCAGGCGCTCGTCCGTTGCGGCCAGACCGGCCGAAATGCCGCTGGTACTTCCCATCATGGCGCCGTAGACAATGGCGGCCTTGGGGGTGCTTAGCCCGATGTGCTTTGCCGCAATGGGCGTGGCAATCATAATGCTGATGGATTTTACCACTCCCGCGGCAATGGAGATGGCCACGACCTCTGAGGCAACGCCCAGGGAGGAGGCTGTCACCGGTCCGGTGATGAAGGAGACTGTGCCTGCGGCGATGACGGTGATATCCTCCGGATCGGAGTAGCCGAACGCCAGTGCGATGATCATGCCGACCAAAAAAGACAGTATGACACCGGCAAACAGAGCGGTCACGCCTGCTTTTCCGCACTTTTTGAACTCCCCGAGATCCGCCCCAAAAGAGGCAGAGACGATGGTGAAGTCCCGAAACATGGAGCCGCCCAGGACACCGACCCCGGTAAAAACGCCGATGTCCGCGATGCCGCTGCTGCCGCCGGACAGCCTTCCTCCAACGTAGGCCATGGCCAGACCGATGGCAATGGCAATGGCAGACGAATGGATGCGCTCGTGTACAACATGTTTAGAGAACAACTCTGCCGCCGCCATAACCAGGCCGACAAAGAGAAAAGACATCACAAGGCTGTTGGCAGCCAGGTAATTCACGAGATCCTCTATCACGTCAGCAACCCCCGTTTTGAAAGCCAATGGACAAACAAGATGACGCTGAATACAGCGGCTATGCCTGCAGCAATGGCGACCGCGCCCTGAGAGAGGGCTGAGACCACATTTTGAGAGGCTGACATAGCGACGACTACCGGAATATACATTCCCTTCCAAAAGTTGATACCGGTTTTTACATTGGGATGCAGCCGGTTTTGGCGCTGGAGCCAGTTTGTCACGCATAGCAGGCAGATCATGGAGAATCCCACGCCGCCGACGTTGATCCCGACCCCTAAAAAGGAACCCAACAGCAGACCGGCAAAGTTGCCCGCCAGCAGACATCCGGATATGATTGCCGTTCCGTAGATCATAGGTTAGCGTTTCTTCCTTTCAGACTGGCAGACGGTCAGCTGCTGGCGCTGTCCTTCTGGGGTTTGTTCCGGGCGATGGTAAAACCAGTAATGATGTAGATGGCGCCTACAACACAGCTGAGATAGGTGATGGGGGCGAAAATGGCGAACTGGGTGGTGGACACACCGAGTGTGGTAGAGTAGAAAGCGCCGGACAGGCCCCAGGGAATCAACGGAGCGAAAGCGGTACCGGTGTCCTCCAGCGTGCGGGACAGGTTTTTGCGGTCAACGCCGTATTTGTCATAGAGATCCTTGGTCATGCTGCCGATGAGGATGAAGGAGACATAGTAGCTCACAACGATGAGGAACAGCACAATGTGCATCACACCCACGGCCAGCATCATCTGCTTTTCGTTTTTTACCACTTTTTCGATCTTGCTGATGATGAGTTCCACAGCGCCGCTGGCCCGCAGCGGCGCACCGATAACGCCGGCGGCCATGACCAGAATGAGTGTGGAGAACATGCTTTTCAAGCCGCCGCGGATAACCATACTGTCTACGACGGCGACCCCGGTGGACTCGGTGTAGCCAGAGGCCATAGCGCTTAGAACCTGGCTGGGAGTAGCGCCCTGAATTACTGCAGCCAATACCGCCGCCACCGCAATGCCAACAAAGAATGTGGGAATTGTGGGTTTTTTCAGTACAATGAGGACAACTGCGACAACAGGGGGAATCAGGACCAGAGGATTCAGGTTAAACGTGGTCTGCAGGGTTTCCATCATCATGTCGTAGTCAGCACCTTGAATGCTGCCGGACCCGTGCTGAATTCCCAGGACAGCGTAGAGAATCAGGGAGATCACGAGGCAGGGGACAGTGGTGAAGAGCATGTATTTGATGTGTTCCACGATGTCCACGTCCGCCACTGCGGAAGAAAGGACGGTTGTCTCAGACAACGGGGAGAGCTTGTCTCCGAATATAGCGCCCACGGTAATGGCGCCTGCGGTATAGGGAAGAGGAATTTGCAGACCGGCGGATACGCCCATCAGGGCAACGCCTACGGTGGAGACAGTTCCCCATGAGGTGCCTGTCATGATGCTCATCAATGCGGCGATCAGGCATGCCATGACGAGGAAGATGTTGGGATGGATAAATTTCATTCCGTAGTAGACCATGGTGGGAATTGTGCCGGAAATAATCCAGGTGCCCACCAGCAGGCCTACGCACATCAGGATCACCAGAGGAACGGTCATGGATTTGAGGTTTTCTTTCATCTGCTCCTCAATATCACTCCATTTTACGCCCCAAATCACGGCGATCGCGCTGACGATGACGGTATCGACCAGGAGAGTTACAGCAATATCCCCATTCAACACCAATTTGCCCACAAAAATGGTTGCGATTGCGATGACCAAAAGTGCAATTGCCTTGCCTGTGCTCAGCTCCTTGGAATATGCGGTGTTTTTCGCCTCGTTCATTATGCGGTCCTCCTTACTGCTAAATTGTTTGGGATGCTGGAATATACTTGAACCAACATGCTGTATGTTCATTATAACGTTGACAATACATAAAAACAAATATATAATTTAATATATATTTATATATATTTAGTAATGGATTGGAGGAGGCTGCCGATGGAGCTTTTGCAGCTGGCATATTTTTATAAAATTGCCCATACGCCCACTCTGACACAGGCTGCTGCGGAGCTGCATATCTCTCAGCCGGCTTTGAGTAAGCTCATCCGTGGACTGGAGGATGAATTCCACATAAAGTTCTTTGACCGGAGAGGACGGTATATCCGCCTGAACGAAAATGGAGAGATATTTTTAAAATATGCCACACGGATTTTGAACACGGTGGAAGACATGCGGAGTGAGCTGCAGGATTTTCGAATGCGCGAGGACCTGTCTCTCCGGGTAGGCGTATTTGCGGGTTCCACGCTTTTTCCAGATATCATCTCTGGCTTTCGCAAGGAGCATCCCAACATTAAGGTTACCGTGGTGCAGCACAGTTTTGAAAACTCGCCTGGGCAGAACTCTCTGGACCTTATCCTCCAGGCATCATCCCATATGCCCTCCTATCCTGACTGTATCCGGTTGATGGAAGAGGAGATCCTTTTGGCCGTGCCAAACACACATCCTTTGCGCCTGCGGGACAGTGTGACGCTGACAGAGTTAAAAGAGGAGAATTTTATCAGCCTCTCCGCGAAAAAAGGACTTCGGATCATGATGGACGAATACTGCGCTGAGGCGGGATTTCAACCCAATATCGTTTTGGAAAGCGATGATCCAGCGATGATGCGGAATTTGATCCAGTCCGGGTTCGGACTCTCCTTTGTGCCGGAGAAGTCCTGGACAGCATATATTCAAGGAGACGTCCATCTGCTGCACATCACGGACCCAAAATGTATCCGGTATATCTATCTGATCACGCCCAGGGGCGTTTACCGTTCGATTGCTGCGCGGCTGTTTCAGCAATACCTGATTCGTTTTTTCGAAAATACCTCACACAAGACGCGGCAGACGCTGTAGGCAGAGAGCGGTTTGTGTGTGTTGGATCTTTGTAAACGCTGCCGGGCGGCGGCAGAGCTGGCTAACGCATGGTAAGGATGATAGACCGCGCCAATATATATATTATATAAATGTATAAGAGGAGAACACACCGTCTTTCCAAAACGGTAATCATAGGCGCTGTCAGAAAAATCAGGACTGCATGGCAGCAACAAAATTTTTGCAATCCGGAGATAAATAAAAACAGGAAACTCCTTTCGAATGTTTCCTGCGTTCTGCTTTGTCTGCTTGACAGGGGGCTTCCGTCAAAAAGCGGCTTGGCGGGAAAAACGTGTGGGGGAAACTCAGGAAGAGTTTCCCCCACACGTTCACTTTTCAGGATTTTCTAACGTTTTGAAAAATGACAGCGGCTTGTTCCGCTCATAGCTTGTTCACAGCGGTTTCCATCTGTTCCAGCGCCTGTTTCAGGATGGATCGGGGACAGGCCACGTTCATACGCAGAAAGGCCTCGCCCTGTTCACCGAACTCGTAGCCGGCGCAGAAGGCCACTCTGGACTCGTTGAGCATGAAATGCTCCAGAGCCAGCCCCCTGAAGGGCAGAAGGCTGCAGTCCAACCAGACCAGATAGGTTCCCTCAGAAGGTATCATTTTGATCCTGGGGATCCGGGTCTGGAGAAATTGGGCCAGGTACTCCTTGTTTTTCTCCACGTATTCGATAGCCTGGTCCAGCCACTCCTCCCCCTGGGTGTAGGCCGCCATAAGGGCTGCCGCTCCAAAGATGTTGTCCAGCCGGGTTTGGGCGATAGACATCTCCTCGTTGAACCGAAAGCGCAGGTCATCGTCGGCCAGCACAACGGTGGCCATTCCCAGTCCGCCCAGATTGAAGCCCTTGTTGGCCGAGTAGCAGATCATGGAGTGCTGGAGCACTTTCTCCCCCAACAGGCCGAAGGTCGTGTGGGGATGGCTCCTGGGAACGAAGTCACAGTGAATCTCATCGACGAGCATAAAGACGCCGTGTTTCAGACAGATCTGAGCCAGCCGGTCCAGCTCCTCGCGGGTCCAGACCCGGCCTGTGGGATTGTGCGGGCTGGAGAAGATCAGCACCTTGACCCCGGAGGCCGCTTTGGCCTCCAGATCCTCATAGTTAAAGGTATACCGTCCGTCCTGCCAAACCAGAGGGGTTTCCACCAGCTGCCGGCCGCCCCTTGTAACCATGTCAAACAGAGGGTCGTAGTTGGGCATGGGCACCAGCACCCTGTCACCCGGCTGGGTCAGGATGCGCAGCATCACGTTCATGGCGTAGATCACTCCAGGCGGGGCGAAGGCCAAATACTCCTGGCTGACAGTAAATCCGTGGCGCTTTTTCAGCCAGCCAAGAACAGCGTCATAATAGGGCTTCTGCCGGATGGTGTAGCCGTAGACCGGGTGGGCTGCCCGCTGTTGGACCGCCTCCACCACACAGGGGGCACAGGGGAAGTCCATATCGGCCACCCACATGGGGATCACGTCCTCCCGGCCAAAATAGTCGGCTTCGGCGTCCCACTTATAGGAGAAGGTCCCTCTCCGGTCAACAGGGGTATCAAAGTCGTACTTCATCCCGTGTTACCCTATCAGAGCGACCACAATCCACAGGAACATTGAGACAGCCGCCGCTAAAAAGGCGTAGGGGAGCTGGGTGCGCACATGGTCGATGTGGTCGCAGGCAGAACCCAGAGAGGAGAGCACCGTCGTGTCGGAGACCGGGGAGCAGTGATCGCCGAACAGACCGCCGCTGACTACCGCTCCCACAGCGGCATACACCAGAATACCCAGCTGATTGCCGGTGAAAGAGTAGGCCATGGGGACAGCCAGGGGGATGCAGATGGCAAACGTTCCCCAAGAGGAGCCGGTGAAGAAAGAGATGACGGCGCCTACCACGAATGTGACCGTGAGGAACAGGGCGGGAGTCATCCAGCCGGCGGTGATCTCTAAAATGAAGTCGGCGGCGCCCATGGATTTGGTGATGGTGTTGATGCAGTAGGCCAGGGCCAGGATCAGCGTGGCGGACATGACGCTCTTCATACCCTGAACGGCGGTGTTTACCAGATCCGTAACGCTTTTGAATACCCGGCGGACGCAAAGCTCAATGGTCATGTAGATAACGGTGATGATAAAGCACTCCAGAATCTTTACGCCCCCCTTGGTGACATAGGTCACGATGGCGGAGGCCACCAGGATGGCGATAGGCACCAGGAAGTCAAACAGCACATTGGGGGCCACGGAGCTGTCGCTGCCCTTCTGAAGCTCTTCCAGCTCGGTACCTACCATGGGGACGGCGCCGTCCCGCAGGACCTTGCCGGTCTCCCTGGCCCGCTTTTCGGCGGTGCGCATAGGGCCGAAGTCCGGGAGTATTTCCAGAGCGGACAGCAGGGTAATCAAGACCATCAGCAGGGCATAAAAGTTGAACGGAATGGAGCTGATGTAGACACTGACGCCCTGGTCCGAGGAAGTTACCGGGCCGCCCAGATCGGCCACAAGGCCGGCTACATAGGCGCCCCAGGCCATAAAGGGCATGATGGTGCACACCGAGGAACAGGTGGAGTCCAGAATAAAGGCCAGTTTCTCACGGGGAATGTGCATCTCGTCGGTGAGGGGACGCATTACGACGCCCCGCAGCAGGGGACTCATGTAGTCGTCAATGGTGAACAGGCCGATAAACCAAGTGGCGAACTTCACCCCCCGAGGGGATTTCACTTTGCCGGCGATAAGCTCAGCAAAGGCTTTGACCACTCCGGCCTTCATAAAGAAGGCGATCATAATTCCGATAAAGACCTGGATCAGCAAAATCCAGATAAAGTCCTCGTTGCCAAGGGCCTCCTCCGCCAGGGCGGAAAAGCCAAAGGCCGGGTCCATCCCCAGAATCATCACGCCGGCAATACAGCCGATAAACAGAGCAAATACAGCGTCCTTCTTCCAGAAGGCCAGCACCAGAGTAATCGTCAGCGGAACCATTGCCAGGATACCATAGTTTGCAGCTTCAGGCATAGAAAAACCTCCCTTTTATTTTGTCCCCAATAGCACCAGGAATAAAATTTTTGCAATTTCACCGCCTTTCTGATATTTTTTTATTACTTTATGATTATAGTTTATTAACACCATCCTGTCAATCTCCAATAATGCAAAGAAAATCCTGAGAAATTGTTTATTTTGCCAATGGTAAACTGATAAAATTCTATCACCTTATTGATTTCTAGTGCGCCATCGTATAAAATACCCATATCAAAGAAAGACAGAAAGCTGGTATGGTATGAGCAACTATGCTTTTTTGGAAAAATACATCCCCTTGGTAGAATTTATGGCGGAGATCTGCGGCAAACACTATGAGATCATCCTGCATGACACTTCCACGCCGGAGCGGTCTGTCATTGCCGCCCGCAACGCCCACCTCAGCGGACGCCGCGTGGGAGATCCCATGACAGAGCTTGCCAAAGAGCTGATCCGGGAGGGGTCTTATTTGAGCCAGGACTTTGTGGCCAATTATGAAGGCCGCACCCGCGGCGGCAAACGGTTCGTCTCCTCCACCTATTTCATCAAAGAGGGCGCTGAACTCCGGGGACTGATCTGTGTGAACCACGACGTGGAAGACTTTTTTTCGCTCTCTGAGCATCTGACCAGCCTGATGCGGGCCTTCTCCCTGCCGGTGGACAGTCAGCCTGCCTCCTATACGGAAAACCTGGATGACTCCATCAGCAGCCTTTCCAGCAACCTGATACATACCACCGTGCTGAATTACATCACTGTAAGGCCCCATATGGGAACGGCTGACAAGCTGGAGGTCATCCGCAGTCTGGATAGTCAAGGCGTCTTTTCCACCAAGGGATCTGTGGGACAGGCCGCACGGGAGCTGGGCATCTCTGAACCCACGGTTTACCGGTATTTGAAGCGTGTCCGGGAGGGCAGGGAGTGACAAAAGTCAAAAACTGAAAAGGTCCTTTCCAGAGTCTTTTCAAAGCAGTTGCTCGGACCACTCCTACGGGAGTTGAGGCCATACGGACAGCCGGGTCCACTGCCGATTGGCGGCCTTGCGCTGCTTTATTGACTGAGTGAAAAGCTCAAATTTTATAAGTTGGTTATTTCATAACCGAAATGTGCCTTGTGCGCAGACTTGTGAAACGGTCAATAAGTGGAGGAGTTTGTTGAGCTGCTGTGATACGCCGGACACATTGTCTTCAACTTCCCACGCCAGCTGGAGCGGTTTGGTCTCCCCTATAGAAAGGCGGGGAAGAGCATCGGACTGCGCATCAATCCGGCGTGTTCCACTGCCGGATGTGCTGGAAATGCCCTGCCGCCCGCCGCTGTGCATTTCGCCATTTATCAAACAAGACCTAATGGAATGGCGCTGCCAGGAATCTCTGTTCTCCGCGATGGCGGAGAGCTGCAATGTCTGAGGCGGTTTGAGTATGTGGACTTTCGGTATCGTCTGGGGCGGCAGAAGAATAGAGGCGAGACTTTTGACGAAGGGGCGGAAGAGACAAAGGGACACAGCAGGCAAAGCGCCGGGTATATACCCGGCGCTCGTTTGTTGGTGGCTGCCTCCTGAATCCTATGAAGAAGCTCTCCGTCGAAGTCCGGCGGAGATGCCGTACAGTTCAAACACGCCGCGGCGTCTTGTTCCCTGAAAGAAGGTGCTCGGGGCTTTTTGCCGGCAGGGCCTTCATCCCCCGCTTCTTCAGCCTTGGCAGGACACAGACTTTGATATGGCTGCCGGAAATCAGCCGCCGGTCCACGGCGCGGTTTTCCGTTCAGATGCCCTGGCCATTGGCCCACGTTATGCGGCTGCCTTCTGGAAAGAAATCTCAAAGTGGGAGGACTTCTCCACTACGCCCCTAGTGAAGCCGCCCTGTTCCAGACGCCGTGGTATGGATATACGCCGTGGAAGCCCTGTTGAGCCGCAAACAGGAAGTAGGCCAGACAGCAGGCCGCCAGCAGGCCGGTCCATACTTTGGCGCGCTGCTTGTTGACTGCACAGACGGCCTCCGGCAGCGCCAAAATAGAAAAGAAGGCGGTGTAGATGGAGAGACGCTCCAAAATGAAGTGCCGGGTGATAAAAATCTGGATTAACAAGCTGTAAAACGCGCTGTTGGCCAGTACCGGGGAAGCGGAGGGATTCCGGGCTGCCTGCCGGATCAGAGGCAGCGTAAAGAGGAAACAGCCCAGGGGAGCCAGAAGGTAAATGGCGCTGTTGCTTTGCCAATATCTTCCCCCGGGATAGGAGCGGTACACCGGCAGGATGGCAAGAAGCAGGTGGAGCAGCGGATCGGCAAAGAGGTAAGCCAGCCCTGCTGTGACGGCCGCCGTTACGTAATGGCGCTTGGAAACCTGTAAGTTCAATAGAAAATAGAGCGGGAGCATCAACAGGGCCGATTGATGAAAGCAAAAAGCCAGGAGAACCACGCCGCAAAACGGCAGCAACCTGCGCTGCTGCAGGAAGGGATATGTCCATAGGACGATGGCGGCAGCAATGGATTGGCGCAGCAGATTCATACTCATGGCAAAATACTGAAGGGTGACGAACAGGTAGACGCTCAGCCAGGGCGCGGAGGAGTGGCGTTCGACCCAGAGGAGAACCAGCGCCGTGACCAGCAGGTGAACCAAAAACAAAAAGGCGCGGTAATTGCCGCCCCAAAGAGCCGCCGTCCAATTCAGAAGGAAATATCCCGGTTCCCGCGCCGTCAGACAGGCCAGATCCTGGCCGGCAATTTTCTGAAAGATCGCTTCATAAGAGCGGTAGTCAAAGCCGGTAACATACCGCAGGGAGGCCAGGCCCCAGCAGGCCAGGCCAAAGACCAGCAAAAATTTGCGCCGGTATTCCGGATGTGTGGACAGCAGCGGCCCTCCGGCCAGGCTTAAGGCGATTAACGCGAAATATGGCAGCATCTCTCTCTCCTCTCTGATCCGCAGCAGCGGTGTAAGGGCTGACTCACAGATCAGGTATATATGCTTTTGTGCTTTGCGCAGAAGAGACCGGCCTTGTCCGGGACTCCGCAGCCGGGTATGGCCGGAAACAAGTTTCGCGAGGGAGCAAGCGGCCGGCCGGAAGAGAAATCTCCCGGCCGGCTGTCCATAATTGCGGATACAGGCGCAGTAGGTGGAATGTACGCTCTCCCGGAACCCGGGAAAATGTTCACGCCTTGCTCACAACGAAGATGGGGGTGACTGTGAAGGAGCTGTCCTCCGGGACGGCGGCGCCCAAGGTGCCCACGACGTAGAGCGTGGAACTGCCGTAGGGATTCAGGCTGGTTAGGTTCAGATACTGCGGCGAATTGGCCTGAAGCCACTTGGTCTGCCCCAAGGTAGTGGGCAGCTGGTTGGACAGGGTTTCCGGCTGGAAGCCGATGGCAATCTGGTTTTCTCCCACATTTTGCCCGTCGCTCCATGTGGTTCCCTTAAGGCCGTTCAGGTTCACAGTGGTGTAGGCCACGTCTACGTTTACGGGGACACCGGAGTGGCTCAAGATGGTGACGCGGGGAGAGATTACCTTATTTTCTCCCTCCACGGAGCGGCTGATATGGAAGGGGACGTAAGAGGGGATCGTGACCGACATAAGCGTGGGTTCGATCTCACCCACCATCAGCACCTCGCTGGAGGAGCCGAGAGGGAGGTCCTTGTCCTGATAGGAACCTGCCGCAAAAGCGCTGGCCGAGAATAGGGCGGCCGCCAGAACGACGGTTAAAAAACTGAGGAACCTTTTATGTTTCATAGTGATCTCCTTTCTTCCGCTGCCTGTATCCGCAAAAAATGGCAGAGGAGGTGCTTGCAGCCTGCTTGAAAAGTGTTTAAAGCTCCAATTGCCGGATGTTTGGCTGGCGGAGAGAGAATCTCGCGATGCCAAGCATTTGCCGGTTTTCAAACAGGGCTTAGCTGAGGACGGAAAGCGTGAGGTCCGCGCCTACCTGGCCAATGTAGGAGTGATCTGCCTCACGGTATGCCTTGAAATAGGCGGTGGCCTCATAACTGCCGGGTTCCAGCAGCTTGTCCAGTCTGGTGTTTTCGATATAGGAGCCTGCGGGAAGGGCCTTGGACTGATAGATCAGTTCCTGCGTATCGTCCATGTATATTTCCACCACCAAAAGCTTTGCGTTGCTGGCGGGATTTTCCAGCATCAGATTGCCCTCGGCCCCTCCTGTTTCAAAGACCGGGCTGGTGTTGATGGAAAACGAGATCATGCTCTCATCCAGCTGCTGCTGGAGTTCCGCCTGCCTTTGCGCAAGGTCGACACCCGGCAGGACACCCATGGTGGCGTTATCTGCCAACTCCAGTGAATCGCCAAGCTTTCGATTGGTGAAGAGAAGGACGGCTGCCGCCAGAAGCACGCAGATCGCGCAGGCGGGGAGAAGCCGTTTTTTCCATTTGGATTGAATGGCTGTTTTCATAACAATGACCCCTTTCTCTTTTTCGATCAGTTCCGACGCCACTATACCGTATTTTGCTTGTCGGAATTTGTCAGTTTTTGTAAGAAAACAGCAAAAATTTTCTGTTTATGTCCGAAGAGTCCGGCCGGACCGGCTCCCCCAGCTGAAAAGAGCGGAATGGAGGTGCGGCGAATTACCTCTCTGCAGCGGATTGCACCGGAGCGCAGTAGGGGGCGGAAAGCTGGAACCCTTGGCGAAGTATCACCGCGCTTTTAAAGCTTTTGCATGAAGTGCATAGAGGGACAAATGGTTTCCACACCGGGCCTTTGACATTTTTCCCAGCAAAAAAATTGTATTTCTTTGTTTTTTTGTTGACAAAGCCAGAAGGATATGCTATAAGGAAATTAGAATTTAACTCAGTATTGTTAAGACCGCTCTCTGCGGCCTAAAAAAATCCAATATAATCGGAAATAGATTCCGATTATCGGAATTAAAATGGAGAGGAGAATTTTACATGCTGCGGATCAAATTTTATGGGATAGGAGGACAGGGGGCGGTTACAGCGGCAAAGATACTCTCTCAGGCGGTATCAATTTATCAGGATGAATACGCCATTACCGTGCCTGCGTATGGGCATGAGCGGCGTGGCGCTCCGGTGTATGCCCACATTATCATAGACAATAAGCCTGTGGCGCTGAACTGCTATGTGTACGAGCCGGATGTTGTGGTGGTTTTTGATGAGACAATCATCAGCAAGGGGATCTGCGTTGGCGAGGGATGCCATGAAGATACCGTGCTGGTTTTGAACACGGCTGACGCCGGGGCGGCGGCGCGGTACCGGGCCGAGTTTAACTTTAAATCTATCTACTGGAGCGACGGGACGGGCGTAGCGATGAAGAACATCGGGATAGCGGTTCCGAACAGTGCGATGCTGGGTGCTCTGGCGAAGACAGGCATAGTCAGTATCGAGGCGGTAGAAAAGGCGATTTTTAATAGTTTTGGAAAGGCGGGAGAGCAGAATGCCAGAGCGGCGAGGGAGGCCTATGGACAAACAGGCAGGGCGTAAGCTCCTTGGACCCTGCGCGATAATTTTTGCAGCTGCCAAAACGGGAAGCTGGAGGTTGGAGCGGCCAGAGACCGACGCCGGGAGATGTGTCCGCTGCGGGATTTGTGCCAGGTATTGCCCGGTGGGAACTATTACCGTCCATAAAGAGGGGGCGGCGCCGGTGGAGATCGACTGGCGATACTGCAAGGGGTGTGGGATCTGTGTGAATGAGTGCCCCAAGAAGTGCATGGAGCTGGTTCCGGAAAGAGGTGAGGGATAATGCCGGTTAAGATGCTTGATGGAAATGGCGCGGCTGTAGAAGCGGTCCGGCTTGTCCGGCCTGGGGTGATTGCGGCGTATCCGATCACTCCTCAGAGTTCGATTGCGGAGCATCTGGCGGACGAGGTGGCGGGAGGGCGGATTAAGGCGGAGTATATCCGCGTGGAATCGGAACACTCGGCGATGTCGGTTTGCCTTGGAGCGCAGCTGACAGGGGTAAGGGCGGTTACAGCCACGTCTTCCGTTGGGCTTGCGCTGATGCATGAGGTCTGCGGGATGACCAGCGGCTGCCGCCTTCCGATGGTGATGCACGTTGTGAACAGGTCGCTGGCGGCCCCTTGGAGTCTTTGGTGCGACCACTCCGATACCATGGCGGAGAGGGACAGCGGTTGGCTGCAGTTCTATGCGGGAACTGTGCAGGACGTGTTAGACCTGTATTTAGCCGGAATCCGGATCAGTGAACATCCGGATGTGCTGACGCCGTCTATGATTTGCCAGGACGGGTTCTTTCTCTCCCATTCCATGCAGAAGGTGGATGTCCCCGAAGACAGCGCTGCGTTTGGGTTTGTGGGGCAGTACCGAAGACAGAATATGTATCTCGATCCCGAGGACCCCATATTTGTCAATGATCTCACGCCCACGGATGATTACGGCGAGATGCGGTATCAGCAGATGGTGGGATTCCGGAACGCGGCAGCGGTTGCGGAGGAGGTTTTTGCGGAATTTCAGAGGCGGTTTGGCCGAAGGCTGGAGACCGTCCGTCCCTACATGCTGGAGGATGCGGAGGTGGCGGTCGTTACCATGGGTTCTATGTCCGGTACCGCCCGCTACGTTGTAGACCAGCTTCGGGCGCAAGGGATTCGGGCAGGCGCACTGCAGATTGTGATGTATCGCCCGTTCCCCGCCGGGGCGGTTGCACGGGTATTGGGGCAGATCCCCGTAATCGGTGTGGTGGACCGGTCCGCAGGCCTCGGTGCGGTATGTCCACCTACTTGTACAGAGGTAGCGGCGGCGCTCCGCGGAAAAGCGAACGAGATCCGCAGCTTTATCGGCGGGCTGGCGGGCCGCGACATCTCCAACCACTCCTTTGAGCGGATCTTTGCAGATCTTCTGGCCATTCGAGCCGGGAAGCGGGACACCCACTGCCAGTGGTTTGACCTGCGGGCAAACCCCATGGATATTCGGGTTCTATCCGGAGAGGAGGATGCCGAGTGTATAAAATAGCGGTAAAAACAGACAGTTTGGTTACCCCGGGCATTAACGCGTGCCAGGGCTGCGCATTGGAACTCATCATGCGAAACGTGCTGGATGTTTTGGGAAGGGATACTGTTTTGATCATCCCCCCCGGCTGTTCGGCGATGTTCTCCGGCAGCGGGATCGAGAGCGGCGTGAAGGTCGCGGGAATCCAGGGGAATCTGGAGAACTCCGCAGCAATTGCATGCGGTGTGGCAAGGGGATTCAAAAACCAGGGGAATACACATACAAAGGTTGTGGCCTTTACAGGAGACGGCGGCACGGTGGATATCGGCCTGCAGGCCCTGTCCGGAGCCATGGAGAGAAACGAGAACATCCTCTATATCTGCTATGATAACGAGGCCTATATGAACACGGGTGTTCAAGGGAGCAGTTCTACGCCCGCAGGCGCCGCCACCACCACCACCACCCCGGCGGGGAAATTGGGCCGCAGCAAGGATTTGATGCGGATTGTCATGGCCCATGATGTGCCCTATGCCGCCTCCGCCTTTGTGGCGAATTTACCGGATCTGCGGCGCAAGGTCCGGCGGGCAGGGGATACGCAGGGGACCAGCGTCCTGCATATCCACAGTCCCTGTCCCACCGGGTGGGGGTACCACAGCTCCAAGAGCATTGAACTGGCAATGGAGGCTGTACAGAGCGGCGCCTGGCTGTTGTTCGAGTTCGCGGAGGGAAGGCTTCAGCTGAACCGGGAACCCGGGAAGCTGGGGGAGATCGACGCCTACGTCAATGGGCAAAAACGCTTCCGCGGCTTTACCCAGGCGCAGAGGGAGCAGCTGAAAAAGGATATCATTACAAGGTATCGGACAATGAATGCGGGGATGCAAACTTGAAAATATAAACAGAAGAGAATCGGTGCCGAAGAGGGGCAAGCCGATCTGTACTCGATACCTGGAAGGGACGGACTGGACCTGCCGGTGTATTTAGTAAATTTTCATTTATCATTGGAGGGACGGAACATGAAAAAGACGTTAAGTTTGATCCTGGCGTTGGCAATAGCTCTTAGCCTTGCCGCCTGCGGCGGCAGAAAACCGGCTGGCCAGCCTGCCGCTCCGGCAGAGGACGGGGCCGTGCCCACCGCATTCAACTACCCCACCGCAGAGAACCCGCTGACCATTTCCCTGGGCCACAGCACGCCGGAGAAGTCCTCTGGCAATACCCAGGCCGCCATCTTTAAGGAGTATGTGGAGGAGAAAACCGGCGGCGCAGTCCTGGTGGACATATACCCTAACAGCCAGCTGGGAAATGAGAACACCATGCTGGAAGGCGTGTACTCTGGGTCTATGGATGCCGGCATCATCAGCGGTACTGTGCTGACCACAGTTCTGCCAGAGGCCAACGCATGGTATCTGCCCTTTATGTTTGAAGATTTGGAGGAGTATTCTGCGGTTATGCACTCCGATGCGTTCTATGAGAAGACGGCGGAGCTGATCGAGAACAAGACCGGCATGCACTATCTGGGCATCCCCATCGTTTCTCCCCGCGGCCTGCTGAACACAAAGCGCGCAGTGGCGTCCCCTGAGGATATGAAGGGTCTGACGGTCCGCGGTATCGCAGGCGAGATCATCACGGACATCTTTGCGGCTATGGGCGCGTCCACTACGCAGCTCTCCTTTGGCGAGGTCTACACCGGCTTGCAGCAGGGCGTCTGCGACGGTGTGGAAAATGGCCTGAGCGACTGCATTGAGATGAAGTTCGTTGAGGTTGCCAAGTACTATACCGATACCATTCAATGTATGAATGGAATTGCCCTGCTTGTCTCTGACAGCCTGTGGCAAAAGCTCTCCCCCGAACAGCAGGAGATTTTGCGGGAAGCTGGCAGATATACTGAATCCACAGTGGTTGAAAATCAGCAGAACGCCATCGACGAGGCCTATGTAGTCGGCGCGGAGGAATATGGTGTCACCGTTACCAGGCTGACTGACGGGCAGCGCACGGCCTTTCGAAATGCCTGCCTGTCGGTTTATGAGAAGTACCAGCCCATTATTGGGGAGGACTATTACAGCTTTGTGACCGGCCTCGCCGGCTGATCCGAGGGGAAGTGCCGGGCCGCGGGAAATGTATAGTTTGCAAGAGAGGTAAGAAATATGCAAAAAACCATCCAAAAGATGGAGAGGATCCTGGTTGCCTGCGAGACGTATCTGATGGTCGGCGCCATGACGGTCTTTGCGTTTTGCGTGGTGGTTGACGTGATTTGCCGGAAGCTCTTCGGCGTCAGCTTGGATTTTATGCAGGAGCTTGGCAAGTACCTGATGGTGTGGGCCACATTCATTGGCGCGTCTTTGGGCGTAAAGTACGGAGAACACCCGAGCATGACGCTGGTGATTGACTCCGTACCAAAGGGACTGAGAATAGCGATGAGCGTATTAGTGAACCTGATCAGCGCCGGCGCAACGGGATTTGCGGGATATTTCGCCTTTAAGCAGTTTCTGCTCGTAAAAAAGATGGGCAGTATGACAGTCACGCTGTGGGGACTGCCTGTTTGGGCACTGTACTGCATCGTGCCCCTGAGTTTCTTTGTCATGGCAGTCCGCTTTCTGGTCCGGGCCTACAGGCAGCCTGGGGAGATTATGGAGGCAAGCAAAGGCGGTAGAGAGATATGACGATTATTGTTGCGTTTTTCGGGCTGCTGCTGTTGGGAGTACCCATTTCCCTGATCGTGTTTATTGCCGCCACGGCCGGTATCGCGGTGTACAGCAATGTGGGATTTATTATCACCGCGCAGCAGATCTTCAACAGCCTGTCCAATTATGTTTTGCTGGCGATTCCGCTGTTTATCATGTCGGGAAATATTGCCGCCGGCGGAGATATTTCCCGACGGCTGGTCAATGTCATGCGCATGGTATTCAGCAAGGTTCGGGGCGGGAGCGTGATCGCAGGGATTGCGGCCTGTGCATTTTTTGCCGCAATTTCCGGGTCCAGTATGGCGACCATTGTGGCCATCGGCGGTATTTTAATGCCGGCCATGATTGACATGGGATATCCAAGGGATATGGCGGAGGGATCTATCGCCGCCGCAGGCTCCATTGGGATCCTGATTCCGCCCAGCTGTACGATGGTTATGATCTGTGTGGCAATGAACACCTCTGTGGGCAAGCAGTTCACGGCCGGATTTGTGCCCGGTGTCCTTTTGGCGGTTGTGTGGTGCGTATATGTCTATTTTAGGTGCAGAAAGCTGGGGGTCCGTGACGAGAAAACCTATACGAGGGAGGAGCGAAAGCACGTCTGGAAGGAGAGCGTGCTGGCTCTGATGTATCCCGTAATTGTTTTGGGCAGCATCTATACCGGATTCGCCACGCCGACGGAGGCTGCGGCAATCGCCTTTGTATATGTGGTGGTGATCGAGGTGTTTGTCTACAAAACCATGCGCTTTAAAGATTTGGTCAACGCGTGCGGGAAGGCGCTGGTTTCCTCCGGGTCGATTCTGCTCATCATTGGTACGGCCGGCGTTTTGAACTGGCTGATTACGACGATGCAGATCCCTGCGACGATTTCTGCGCTGATTACGGCGAATGTGACCAGCAAGGTGGGATTCCTTCTTCTGGTCGGCGCCATCTTTTTTGCTGCGGGCCAGAACATTGTTTTGGCGGCGCACGCATACGGCCTGGGCGGGACCTGGTTGACCTTTACCTCTGACAGGATGCGGAATCGTGTCCGGGCGGAGTTGGAGATCCCGGAAGAATATGACTTAATCACATATGTGGATGTGGGATATCCGGGTCAGACCCCGTGTGCGCCGGACCGTATATCCGTGGAAGAGGCCGTACTGAAAAGAATTTGAAAAGATATCTGCACGGGAATCATGGGGAGGGATGACGCACAGTGAAAGATAGGGAGCGGCATCGGTTTGTCCGTATGCTGCAAGAGGAATTGATCCCGGCACTTGGCTGCACGGAGCCGATTGCAATTGCCTATGCGGCGGCGGTAGGACGCCGGACCCTGGGAGGCATGCCGGAACGCGTAGATGCCTATGTCAGTGGGAACATCGTAAAAAACGCCAAGTGCGTTGTTGTTCCGAATTCGGGGGGCTGCCGTGGAATTGAGGCGGCTGTGGCGCTGGGACTGGCCGGCGGGGATGATACGAAAGAGCTGGAGGTTATCTCCGGCATTACTAAGGAGCAGTGCCGGGAGATGCATGAGATCATGGCGGCGGAGATCATTGGGGTAGCGCTGCTGGATACGGAGGATACGCTGGATATTGTCCTCGAGTTGAAAAGGGGAGCGGACCGTGTGAAGGTCCGGATCGCGCGGTCGCACTTGAATATCGTATGTCTTGAAAAGAATGGCAATGCCATCATCTGCAAGGCGGAGTCGAATCAGGAGAGGGTCGAGGCCGGGAAAATTTCCGCCTGGGAGATCCTGGACTTTGCGGATACCTGCCCACTGGAGGAGGTGCGTCCGATACTGGAGCGCCAGATTGCCTGCAATCGGGCGATTTCAAAAGAGGGGCTGAGCGGTGAGTGGGGGGCCTGTATCGGGCAGACGGTTCGCGGCGGGGATATCCGCATGGAGATGATTGCCGCCGCTGCCGCTGGCTCAAACGCCAGAATGGATGGCTGCGAGCTGCCGGTGGTAATCAATTCCGGAAGCGGAAATCAGGGGATCACGGCTTGTATGCCGGTGGTGACATATGCCGAGGCCACGGGTGCTGACGAGGAGCGCCTCTTCCGCGCACTTTTGGTGTCTAACCTGTTGGCGATCTGCCAGAAAAAGCAGATCGGCAGCCTGTCCGCGTACTGCGGAGCGGTCAGCGCAGGCTGCGCGGCGGCCGCCGGTGTAGCGTATTTGAAGGGCCTGTCCCATGAGGAGGTTTTGAACACGTTTTCCAACGGGTTGGATATTGCCTCCGGCGTTGTGTGCGACGGGGCCTCCGCATCCTGCGCCGGCAAGATCGCTGTCGGCGTCTTTGCAGGACTGCTGGGGTTGGATATGGCGGAGCGGCGGAATATCCTGCCGGGAGACGGTATAGTGGGGAAGGACGCCGACGAGACGATTGCCCATGTGGGCCGTATCGCCAGAGACGGGATGAGAGAGACCGACCGGGAGATTTTACAGATTATGTTGGACAACCGTGGGAGGATATGAAAAGATGAGTGATTTTGGTGTTATTCGCAGCCACGAGAGCGAGGGCGTGCGCTTCGGCAAACTGTTTGCTGAGATCTATTATTACATGGGCAAAAATATCATAGAGGCAATGGGAGAGGAAGAGGGGGCGAAGGTCATTGCGAAGGCCGTTGAGGAATTTGGCCAGGACCGTGTGGCAAGCATGCGGGCCGAGGCCGTTGAGCGGGGCATAGCGGTTGACTCTGAGGATGCGTATTTTATGGTGCGTGATATGCCCGGCTGCGGCTGGGAAAACGAACGGATCCCCGGGGGCAGCATCTGTCACCGCTGCCTATTTGACGAGGTTTGGAAGCGGTACGGCGAGATGGGCAGGAAGGTGGAGGCGTTGTACTGTCCGGTGGATTACATCCTCTTCGGCAGCTTTGGCCTTGATTTGGACCGTCCCGCCTGCAAAGCAAACGGTGACAGCACCTGTGTTTTCCATTTGACAGGAAAGAAGTGATACTGTGAGTGAGCCTGTAATTCGCAAGTATACTTGTGATGTTTTATGTATTGGCGGCTCCGGCGCGGCGGTATCCGCAGCCCATATGGCGTCCGCGGCGGGAAAGTCTGTGATCCTGATGTCCAAGGGCAAAGCTGGCCGCAGCGGAAATGCCATCATGGTGGGGGGCGGATTTGGCATTGACGGGTACAGCAGCAGACATGTTTTGGGGGAGCTGGAGGCAGACGAAACGTATACGCCTGATAGACTGATGGAGCGGATTGTCAAGTACTCGTTCTACCTGAGTGATCAAAGGCTGGCACGCCAGTTTGTGACCGATGCCGCGCCAATGGTGAAGGTGTTCCTGCAGTGGGCGAAAGCCGCCGGACAGACGATGCTGTTCAGCCCCAAGGGCGGACTGTATGCCGTATCGGGAAACTGCATCGGCAGGACGATCGCCCAGGGGATAAAGGAAATCCCGGGCCTGACGACTTTTTCCGACGTGATGGCGGTCGATCTGGTGAAGGACGGAGACCGGGTGGCAGGCGTGATAGGGCTGGACATATACAAAGGTGAGTATATCCATGTGGAGGCAGGGGCGACTATTTTGGCGACGGGCGGATATCAGCCCTATACACTGAAAAACACCATTTCCGAAACCACTGGAGACGGTATGGGCATGGCCCTTCGGGCTGGGGCGAAAGTGGCTGATATGGAATTTCTGCTCTACATTCCCACGGCCATGGAGCCGGAATTTTTGAGAGGATCCATTATTCCGTATCTGTTTACGATCCCCATCTTTATGCCGCTGTCTTTTCGCGTGGTTGATGGCAGCGGCGGGGAACTGCCCTTGCGGCCGCCCTTCGACAAGGTCCCCGGCAGCAATAAGGCAATGAAGCTGATTTACAGCAGCTTCTGGAGTCTGGGCACAGACGCTGATGTTATGCGCGGCGGCTTGTACTACGATTATTCCGACCATACTGATGAGGAGATCATACGGGCCTTCGACCATTTCCTGGCGCACTATGGACATTGGCATCCCAAGGGAAAATATAACGGATACGATATGATTGCGCTGCGGGATGAGCTGCTGCGGACCAAGCGGCTGCAGTTCGCGTTGGGCAATGAGTACAGCAATGGCGGCGTAGTTGTGGACGAGACAATGTCTTCAGGGGTGCCCGGCCTATATGCGGCTGGAGAGACGGCCAGCGGCGTATTCGGGGCATTCCGCGCGGGGGACGGTTTGGCAGAGATGCTGGCGCACGGTTATCGGGCGGGTATCTCCGCGGCGGAGTATGTAGAGCGGGCAGGCATGCCCGGCAGCACGGATCTTGCGGCAAGGCAGGTTGTGAATGAGGTGGAAGCGGTTTTGAAGCGGCAGGGAAGCTGCCGCTCGGAGACGCTGCTGCGCGAGATCAACCGCTGTGCAGACGAGGGGTTTGGTGTGATCCGGAATGAGGCGGGCCTGGAGAAGGCGGCGCTTGCACTGGACGGGATTGCCCGGAAGTTGGATCGGGTTGGGATCCCGGATCAGGACCGCCGGTACAACCTGGACCTGTGCCATTACCTGGAGGCCCGCAATTTGCTGCTGTGCGTAACGGCAGGCGTTATGGCGGCCCGTGAGCGCCGGGAGAGCCGCGGCACGCATGTGCGCAGTGATTACAGCGCAGTGGACCAGGCGTTCCTCTGCCGTATTTGCCTGCAGCTCGACGGCGGCCGTCTGGTCACCTCAAGGATCAGGCCGGATCTAAGCGAACTGCCGCCGCCCGGGCGGAACTATTCCGATATCCACGCCTATCTCGCTGAGATTATGGCGTAAGGCAGGAGGGGTTATATGTACGTGAGGGTATTTCGTGGAAGCGATTGTGCAAACGCACGCTATGATACATATGAAGTGCCGCTGCCCGCGGACGGCTTCTGCTCCGTGATGGATGTGTTGGACTATATCTATGAACACCTGGATGGGACCCTGGCTTACTACCGCCACAGCGTTTGCAATCAGGGGATCTGCGGAAGATGCGGCGTGAGGGCGAATGGGAAAAACGGTCTCGCCTGCGTGACGAGAGTGTGGGGAGAAGAACTTTTGCTGGAACCTAAAAACAATAAGGTTGTAAAGGATTTGGTAACGCTATGAGGGCTTATACAGGTGACGCTGTAGAGGCTGTCAGCCGCCATGAGGGAGAGATCTGGGAACTTAGCCGGAAGATTTGGGAGCATCCGGAGACTGCCTTAGAGGTGACCTATGTGGCGGAGCAGCTGCGCACATATTTAGAGCGGCAGGGCTTTCGGGTAGAGACAGGCCTTGCCGGGATGGAGACCGCCTTTGCCGCAGAGTGGGGAAGCGGCTCGCCGGTTATCGGCTTTTTGGGGGAGTACGATGCCCTGCCGGACATGAGTCAGGCGCTGAGACCGGAGCGGGAGCAAATCAAAGAGGGAGGGGCGGGCCACGCCTGCGGCCATAATCTGCTGGGAAGCGCTATGGCGGGTTCAGCGGTTGCCGTTAAGGAGCTTTTGGAGCGCGACGGTATTCCGGGGACGGTTCGGTTCTATGGTTGTCCTGCGGAAGAGATTATGGTGGGAAAGATCCGGATGGACGAAGCGCATGTGTTTGACGGCTGCGATGTGTGTCTGTGCTGGCATCCTATGGGCTGCAACTGTGTGGCAAATTACTCGTATGCGGCGATGGCCTCCGTCAAATTCCGCTTCAAGGGGCTTATGGCCCATGCCGCGGAGTCTCCGGACCAGGGCCGCAGCGCGCTGGACGCCGTTGAGTTGATGAATGTGGGGGCAAATTACCTGGGGGAGCATATGATCCCCCAGGCCCGGATCCACTATGTGATTACCAACGGCGGGGGAAAGCCCAATGTGGTCCCGCCGGAGGCGGAGAGCTGGTATTTTGTTCGTGCCCCTTATAAAAAGCAGGTGGACGGGCTGGTTCAGCGTCTAGTCAAGATTCAGAAGGGCGCCGCCCTCATGACGGAGACAGAACCGTCCTATAAAATCGAAAGCGGCTGTTATAATACGATCTTGAATAAGCGGCTGAACGGGCTGCTGTATGAGTCACTGAAGCGGGTGCCGGCGCCGGCGTGGGACGAGGAGGACGAGAGATTGGCGAAAGCCCTGTTGGAGACCCTGCCGCAGCCGGCACTGGAGGGGACGCTCGGGTCCTTCCACCTCCAAGAGCTGAAAGGCGAAACGCTGCATCGGGGCGTGGCTCCGCTCCGGCAGGAACCGTTTTTTCTGGCGGGTTCCACAGATGTATCCAATGTCAGCCGCAGGATTCCCACCGGTCAGGTATTTACCTGCTGCGTACCTGTTGGAATCCCGGGGCATACATGGCAGACGGTAGTTAGCGTTGGCAGCGGGATTGGCCGGAAGGGAATGAAGTACGCCGCGTCTGCCATTGCCGATGCAGCCATGGTACTTTATACGCGGCCGGAGGAGCTGGTTTGTATTCGTGAGGAATTTGAAAAGACGGTTGCCGGGCTGTGACAGAGAGATAAGCGGCCCCGCAGTACCGGAAACGGCCCATTTACAGGGAGATATACACTTGGCTGGGATGGACGATAGATGCATATTGGCCAAAAAGAGAGGAGAGACAGCCAATGAAGGAAATCCTCACACCCCGCGAGGCGGTGGAGTTTATCCGGGACGGAGCGGCGCTGGCGCTGGGGGGCTTTGGCTCCTACTGCGGCCCGGATGCGCTGCTGGAGGCCCTGAGGCAGCGCTATACGGAGACAGAGACGCCGCGGGGCCTTACCATTGTAACTGGGATCAGCACAGGGGACAATACCCTTGAAGACCGCGGTATGAACCGGATTGCGATGGAGGGGCTGGTGGATACGGCGATTGTGGGCCACTTTGCGAACGCCCCGAAGTTCAGCGCCCTCGCCGGAGGCAATGTTATTGCGGCCTATACCCTCCCGTTGGGCGTCATGGTCCATCTGTTCCGGGCGGCCGCCGGGAAAAAACCGGGCGTGTTTACAAAGGTGGGGCTGGGCACTTTTGCCGACCCGAGGAATGAGGGCTGCAAGGGGAACGCCAGGGCGGTCCGGCAGGGCAGGGATGTGGTGGAGCTGCTGGACATCAATGGGGAGGAAGTCCTATTCTATCCCACGATTCCGCTGGATATCTGCCTGCTGCGGGGGACATATGCGGATGAGGACGGCAATATTTCCATCGAACATGAGGGCTTGACAGGTTCGGAGCTGGAGATTGCGGCGGCAGTTCATAACCACAGCGGCACCGTTATTGTGCAGGTGGAAGACATTGTCCGGCGGGGGTCCATTCATCCCAGAAAGGTGCGGATCCATGGGTCATTAGTGGACTATGTGGTAAAAACGCCGTCGCCCGACCTGCATATGCAGAACTATGCCACCAGCGTGTATTTGCCTGCGCTTACAGGGGAACTCCGCTGTGTGACAAAGGGGATCGAACCCATGAAGATGGGCCTTCGAAAAATTATTGCGCGGCGCGGAGCCATGGAGCTGATTCCGGGGTGTGTGATCAATCTGGGCATTGGAATTCCCTCTGGCGTCGGCATAATCGCCAATGAGGAGGGGATCGCCGCCACGCTGTCGCTGGAATCGGGTCCCATCGGAGGGGTTCCCTTGGAGGGGACCGGCTTTGCGGGATCCATGAACCCGGAGAATATCAACTCCATTTGCGATACATTTGACCTGTATGACGGTGGCTTTTTAGATATGACCTTTCTGGGAGCGGCTGAGATCGACGAGCGGGGGAATGTCAACGTCTCCAAGTTCGGAAACCGGTGTCCCGGCCCCGGAGGCCTTATCAATATTTCCCAAAACACGCCCAAGGTGTTTTTTATGGGCGGGTTCACGGCGGGAAAGCAGAGAATCGAAGTGACGGGCGGAAAGCTGAATATTATTGAGGATGGTCCGAAGATGAAATTTATCAAAGAGGTACAGCAAATCACCTTTTCCGCCGACTATGCCAGAGGGATGGGACAGGAGGTCACGTATATTACAGAGCGGGCGGTTTTCCGCTTGACCGGCAGCGGCATCATGCTGACGGAAATTGCGCCGGGAGTTGAGCTGGAACGGGATATTCTGGCACATATGGGCTTTTGCCCCCTAATTGCTGAGGATCTCAAAGTGATGGACGGCCGGATTTTCCGGGAGGGGAAAATGGGGCTGGAGAATGACCGGGCCGGCGTATGAAGAGGACGGGACAGATCCCTTTTTTTGCGGGCGCCGCAGTGTGCCTGCTGATCCGCGCTATGCCGCTGAAGGGGCTTTCGTCCCCGGGGGTGTGGTGCCTGGGACTGACGCTGATGACGGTGATCTGGTGGGCAGCTCAGGTTGCCCAGCCCGGCTATATCAGCGGCACCTACCTGATGCTGCTGTGCCTGCTGCGGGTTGCCGATACAAAGGTGATTTTTTCAGGGTGGACGGAATCCACCATCTGGCTGGTTCCGGGAGCCTATTTGATCGCCTCGGCAGTCCGAAAATCAGGCCTCGGGGAGCGGCTGAGCTACCTGCTGATTCGCCGGTTTGTGCGCGGCTGGTACAGCATGATTCTGGCAATATTTGCCCTGTCCCTTGTTTTGTCCCTGCTGATTCCGCATCCGTGGCCAAGGTCGCTTTTGCTTATGTCGGTCATATCGGTGGTGATCCGTGATGCGGAGCTGCCGCAGAGGGAGGCCGCCGTGGCAGGATTCACTGTCTATGCGTCCGCCGTGCCGCTTTCCCTTGTATTTCTCACGGCTGACAGCATTAATATGCTGGCAGCCAGTTATACCGGGGAGACGGTGAGCTTTATCCGCTGGTTCCTGGTCATGGGTCCGCCGGCACTGCTGCTGGCGGGGCTGACGCTGCTGCTGATCCTGGTTTTGTTCCCTCCGGAAGCGCCTGTCCGCCTGGATTTGGAGCGGGTTGAAGCGGCGCGGAGCGCCCTGGGAAAAGTGACGGGCCAAGAATGGCGGACGCTGGTGTGGATTGTCCTTGCGGTGGCTTTGTGGATGACAAACGGCATCACGGGGTTGGATATTGGCTGGATCACTATGCTGGTTGCGATGATGATGAGCATGCCGGGGCCGGTAAGAGTCCTAAACGCCGCAGATTGGAGAGAGGTTCCGTTTCAGGTCATGGTCTTTCTGACGGCGGCGGTTGCGATTGGACGTGTGGGTATGGCAACGGGGATGAACCAGTGGATTGCAGAGACGCTGCTTCCCAGGGAAATGCCGGAGAATTTTCTGCTGCTGGCATTGCTGATCGCGCTGACGGTGATTTTGATCCATATGTTTATGGGATCGGTAATTGCGGTGTTAGGAATTGTGATCCCAACGTTTTTAACGGCTGCCCAAAATCTTGGGGTTGCGCCCATGGCGGTTGCCGGGTTGGTATATCTGTGTGTGGCAGGACACTATTTGCTGCCGTTTCACCACCTGAGCATCTTAGTGGGACAGGGGGAGGAGAACGGCATGTATACGCAATGGGAGACTCTGCGGCTGGGCATTCCTCTGACGGGAGCGGTGCTGATCGCAGCTGCAGCCGCTGTGGGCTGGTGGAAGCTGATTGGACTGCTGTGAGCGGCGGAGGAGGAAAGCGCACGGAGCGGCGGTTCATATATCCGGTGCGTTACGGGATGCGGAACGGTGCTGCGTCAGTTAGTTTGTAAAAGAGGCGGAGAGATTGATGCAATGTTCTGATGGTCACAGACGCCGGGGCGCAGTGCCGGTGTTGCCACAATTGGCGTTATTAGGAGGCAGGAGCAAAATTGCGAAAAGATTGAAGGAAAAGGAATTCTGGATCTAAGGGAAAATCCACATACACAGCGTATATTTATTGGGAAGATCTACCAATGTTTTCACAACACAGAAGACGCTCAACAGGAATTGCGGCAGATGGCCAAGGGGCCTTCCCGCAGTCAGAGTCACAGCCGCTGCGAAAGGCTGAAGGCCGCGATATTTATGAGGATATTGAGTGGATAGAGTCCTGCAGAAAGAAAAGCAGCCTAGTGGTGCATCCGGTCAGAAAGCGGACCAGAGGTCGGAGCGGAATTTTCGCGTGGCAAGGCGGAGGACGCAGGCGGGCTGACGCCCGTCAAGGACGACAACGAAACCATGCGGAAATTCTGCCCGGGATATGGTTTGTTTTCTGGCCGGATGTACCACTAGGCCCGGTTTGAAAAATGACAAAACGCCCAAACAGCGGATCTTATTCCACCGTACCGCGTTAAAAATTTTTGAAATACACAAAGTATTCCCGCAAATGTTTGCCCCGCCCGGCGAAAAAATCTCTCGCCGCTGTGCATTTCGCCATTTATCAAACAGGGCCTAAGTGAGCGCTGGGGTATCTTTTGCCGGATCATCTCCTCCGCTCCATCCTCAATCCATAGTTTCTTCACCCTTTAAATGCAAGTGCCCTCAAATACAAGGCACTTTTACTTTACAGGATCGAGAGGAATATGGTATAAACGTATTGAGGGTTCAAAAGTTTGATGCATGGGGGTGTTGTGATGCCGCGGGAAACCAGTCAGAATGTAGTAAATGCACTTCGCCTGCTGGAGTGTTTTGCGAAAGAAGAAGAACTCGGCATTACGGAATTATCGGAAGCAATCGGCGTTGGAAAGACAGCAACCTCCCGTCTGGTGAGCAGCCTGGAGGGGTTTGGCTACCTGCGGCAGAATCCGGCGACAAAGAAGTATCGCCTGGGTATGAAGCTGGTTTATCTGGGAAGCCTAGTTCAGGACCGCCAGGAAATGGTGCGGATGGTGGAACCCTATTTGCGGCTTTTGGGGCGGGAATTTCAAATTTCCGCGCATCTGGCTGTGCAGGAGCGGGGAGGAGCCTTGATTTTAAACAAGGTTTCGATGGGTCCAATGGTGTATATGGATTCCCGGGTTGGCGCGACGCTGCCCCTGCATGCCAGTGCGACGGGTAAATGCCTGCTTGCGTTTGGGGGGGAGAAGGCATTTGAAGCCTTTATTGCCAACGGTGAATTGTCCCAATACACAGATTTTACAATCACGGATCCTGCAAGACTGATGGAGGAGATCCGGCGCGTCCGGGAAAGCGGCTACGCCATGGACAACGAGGAGTCCAATATCGGCCTGTCCTGTGTGGGAGTCCCTCTGCTTGACGCCAGGGGATGTTTGGTTGCGGCGCTCTCTCTCAGCGGACAGACGCCGTTTGTATTAAAGAAGAGGGAGAATCTCTTGCGGCGTCTGAAGGACGTCCAAGAAGAGCTGGCGCGGTATTTGTGAGTCCGGGGGCGGTATGCGGTCCTTTCCGTTGCCTCTCCCTGGTACGGCCGGTGTGAATGCGGGAAAGGACGAAAGACATTTACGGGGAATATCTCTTGGGATTTACGCAAGAGATGTTCCCCGTTTTCGTGCCCTTATGGAAAAACAAAACGGTGTCGCTTCAAGTTCCCCATGAGGCATGGTTGGATCAACCGCCTGCCGCAAAATCAAACCGCGCAAAAAGCGCAGACACCAAAGCCGCGGAAATTCAGCGAATTTCCGCGGCTTTGGTGTGCTATCAGGTATTTGCCTTCCATCCATTTAGGGACGTTTTCTCAGCGAACGTTCATTTCAAAGTTCCCACAGGCAATCATTCTGTCTTGGGGCAGATTCTTGGTCAACGCTTATCACTGGCCCACAAAGAATAACCATGTATTAGCGCCGCGCTCCATAGCGGCGAAATAGTGCGTCTGGCCTTCCACTTCAATGGAATATACCTTGAAATTCTTGCGGATCCCATCGGTGTAGTCCTTCAGATACGCGGTTTCCCCGGTATCCGTCCACTCGAAGTCAAAAATGTTGACGCCCCAGAGCTTATAGGTCTTGTTTTTGATCAGCTTGCCCAGTTTCCACTCTACTCCCATTGGAGCCGCTCCTTTCTATATAAAGCAGATATGATTATTATATCCACAGCTCACCGGTTCTTCAAATTATTTTTGCAGATACCGGAGCCAGGAGTCCTCGTCGCCCAATTCCGCCTTTACCATCTCCGGAGGAAGAGGTTCCACAGAGCGGCCTGTGGACAGGGCTGCCAGGTAGGTTTGCGCGGCTTCCTCAAGATAGGCGGTGGCGTACAGCGCCACTTGCAAAGTGGGACCGAAGGCCATCACACCGTGACCCCGAAGGATCACCGCCAGAGATCCGTTGGCGTATTCCTCCGTCAAGATCCCCATGCCCTTATCAGACGATGGGGTGAACGGTGCCACGGGAACATCGCCCCGCAGCGCATCAATCTGGGAGACCAAGCAGGCGGGGAAGACGTCTGTCACCAAGCCCAGGGCGGTTGCATAGGGCTGGTGAGTATGGATGGTGGCATTTACCCAGGACATCTTTCTAAAGATATGGAGAACGGACTCCAGGTCCGAAGTGGGGCGGCGGTGCCCCTCTACCCGCTTCCCGTCAATATCCACAATGCAGATGTCATCGGTGGTCATGTTTTCGTAATCGAGTCCTGAGGGTGTGACGGCGATATTGCCGCCGTCTAGACGAAGGCATACGTTGCCGCCGCACAGTGTAATTAGGCGGCACGCTTTCATCTGGAGGGCACAGTCGATCAGAGATTGTTTTTCTAGCTTGTACATGGTTTATCTTCCTCCATGTTCAACGCAGTAGCGCGCCGTATACTCCTGAAGCAGCTGAGCGGAGGATCGCGGGCGCTCGCCGGGGAGATAGGCCCGGCGCGGCTCGGTTTTTGTGGCGGGTTTCTCCGGAAAGAGCATTCTCCCGGCGATCACCACATCAGCGCCTAGGGAAAAGCAGTTGCGCATCTCCGCCTCATCCATGCCGCCGTCCACCCAGAGTTCCTTGCCCTCCGGCAGCAGTGCGCGGGCTTTTTTGATCCGCTCATGGCTGGCGAAACAAAATCCCAGGCCGTTGGTGCCGCCGTAACCGCTGTCCATCGTCATCAGCAGCAGAAAATCCAGATAATCAAAGAAGGGCGCCACCTGCTCGACAGGTGTGCGCAGGTTGATGGCCAGTCCGGGAATCATGCCCAGCTCCCTCAGGGCGCACAATTCCTCGGAGGGATAGGGGAGTTCCTCAAAGTGGACGGCTACCTCCCGGGCGCCGCATTTGGAGATCTCCGTAAAATACTGGCTGGGGTTGGTGGCCATGAAGTGAAAGCACAGAGGGCTTTTGGGAAACATATTGGCCACAGAGCGTACGACCCGCATGCCAAAGGTGATGTTGTTGACAAAATTGCCGTCCTCAATGTCCACATGCAGGGGAGTACCCTCCGGGAGGGCCTTAAGTTCCTCGCCGATGTAGAGTTGGTTGACAGAGGCCAAAGAGGGAATGATCCGTTTCATAAGCGGAAACCTCCTGTCTCACAGCCGCCGGCGCAGGGCATTTACCACCGACATAAACTCTTTTACACGGTTGATATCTACGCGGACGTTCTCCAGACGCTCGTTTTCCAGACGGCCGCCCTCTTTGAAATATGTGCCTACTACGGCCGCGTCGGCGGTGGAGAGCTTCTGCTCGATGGTGTCGGGCCGGCAGCCGGTGTTGCACAGCACCACCACGTCCGGCGCGCCTGCCTTTACGCTGGCGATGAGCGCATCGTCCACATCCTGCCCGGCGGCGTTGGCGGAGATGCACAGACCGTCCGGGTGGGCTTTGAAAATGGTGGACTTGGCGATCTCTTCCAGCGGGCGGATGTCCAGACTGCGGTCGGACTCCGGGTTGATGAAGTACAGCATTTTCAGCTCGTCCAAATGCAGGGCAGCCTTGCGGCGCAGCAGCTGGGAGAAATCGTTGTTGTATAGGCCGCCGTCGCCTACATACACGCCGCTGAACGTGCCGCGAATAAATTTGGCGTCCACAGCCGCCGCCAGCTCGATGGCGGCCAGCCCGTCGGAGATGCAGTCCACGCCGTAGGGGATGCGGATCTCGCTTTTCAGTTCACCGATTACCCGGGCCATGGCGGCGGGGGTCACAAAGCTCATGTGCCGCTCATAAGGCAGGCTGAATTCATTGGAAAACATCACACCGTCTACACCGCCGTCCTGCAGGGCGCGCAGGTCAGCGCGGGCGTGCTCCACTACGCGATCCATACAGTCGCCGTAGCGATAGCGGGGATCTCCGGGAAGGGGGTCGAGATGCAGCATGGTGATGATGGGTTTCTTCACACCAAATAGATCGTTGATCCACATAGTTGTTGTCTCCTGTTCCTTTTTGTGAAAATTTCCAGAGTTCCTTTTATTTCCAGAGTTCGTGTATGCGGCTGCGGATCCGGCGGGCTTCAGCTGCGGGGTTCGGAGCGTTGCGGATGGACCGGCCGCAGATCACGGCATAGAGGGGGAGTCCCGCCAACATGTCAAGATCGTCGTAGGTTACGCCGCCGGTGGCGGTGACTTCAAAACCCATATCGCACAGCTGGCGCACGAAATCGGCATCCTGGCAGGTCCACGGACCGGAGGCGGAGCTGGGGCGGCCGTAGATGATCTGGCTGATCCCCAGGTTCTTCCATGCCCGCAGGTCTTCGAATGTCCAGCCGTCTCCATAGTCGCCATACAGCTCGATTTGAACCTCCTGGCCATGCTCTTTGGCATAGGATTGAATTTCCGCTTTGACCTCGTTGCGGGCAGGGGAGAACATGGTGACGAACTGAGTTCCGCCGGAGAGAATCTTCGGGCCGAAATGGGCCACGGACAGCTGTGCGTCCGCTACCATGATCTTATCCGGGAAACAGGCCCGGAGGATCCGCACGGCGTGCATGCCCTCCATGAGGATCAGCATTGTGCCCACTTCGATGATATCGACCTCCTGGCCCAGGCCGCCGCTGAGGGTGCGGAAGGCGTCCTCAAGGGAGACGTTGTCCAGGGCAATCTGTAAATAAGGTGTTTTCATGGTTGCCTCCTGCTTTTATACAAAATAGAGAGGCGGCCCACTTGCCGGTGTGTGAAGACAAACGGGCCGCCGGAGAGGTGGGAAAGCGTTTCACAGCCGGCGTCAGCCGGCCAGTGCCAGCAGCTGGTCTGTGAGCAGATAATAGTTTCCCAGACAGAAAATCAGCGGGATAAACAGCTTCCTGCGGGACACGGAACGGTTGACCACATCGCGGTAGACAAGGAAGACCAGCAGGCAGGATACAAAAATAAGGTAAAAGAGACTGCTTACCATGAAGGAGCTGTATCCGAACCACTGCAGAATGGGAAATTCCTCGGGAAGTTTTGGCCATGCGTATAGATTCAGTGCGGCTGTCGCCGTAAGAATCAAGAGATAGGCCAGCCGCATGGGCCAGGAGAGGATCCGGATTCCTGCTTTTAGCGTCAGCCGTTCCGGCTGCCAGTAGTCCAACTCCTGAGCGTCCTCATCGTCCGGCGAGTGAAATACGCGGCGCTCTGCGGCTGATTGGGCCGTGTCCTCACGCCGGGAATGCCTGCGATGCTTTCCCATGGAATCACCTCATTACTTTCTCATTGCGTAGAAACGGGCGGGATTGTGAATCATAAAGTCGTCCACCGTCTCCTGGGAGAATCCCTCGTCCAGCAGGCGGGGGATGAATTTCTGCTTGATGAAGCCCCAGCCGGGACCGTAGCCATAGGCTTGGTGGTGGCTTTTCTTGCCCATGTCGTTGCTCAGCATGATCTGCTTGCCAAAGCCGTCGTCCACCAGGCGGCGCAGCAGATCCACGCGCATTGAGTCAGGATAGTATTTGACCTTGCCGGGGCCGTCGTAGATCAAATAGGCGCCGGCCTCGCAGAGTTTCTTATGCAGCCAGTAATCTGGGTTGCGGTCGATGTGTGCCACGCCGAACTGGGAGGCCGGAAGTCCCTCGTTCATCACAATCTCCAATTGTTCCAGAGCAAAGGAGCCGCAGTCCGTGTGGGTGTGAACCGCAACGCCGGTTTTGATGGCGGCCCGCGCGGCGGCCTTTAGACCTTTAATCTCGCCCTCGGTGGCGTAACAGTACTGGGTGCCGGCCTTGATCCAGCCGGCTTTGATGGACGTGCCGTTCATGCCTTCTGTGATCTCCTTCACATACAGGTCGGCGATCTCGTCCACGTCCGTATCCTTCCAGACGATGGACAGGTCCATCTTAGGTTCCCGGTCACCGGGATAGTCAAAGGGAATGCCGGTGGCGGCGACAATGTGTACGCCTGTGGTCTCGGAGATAACCTTCAAATAGGCGGGACAGCGGCCGTCCTGGTCGCGGCACATGGCGTCGATGAGAGTGCCGCCGCCAATGGCCTTGTAATCTTTGACCATTTGAAGCTGGATGTTGAAGTCCCGCAGGGCCCATTCGTTGTCCGGTGCGGTCAGGCCCCGGGGGCAGTGGATCACGTGCTCGTGGGCCATTGTAAACCCGAGTTCAGAAGCCTCCACGTCGCCTAAAACAGTTCTTACCTTAGGCATAAAAAAACCTCCCCAAAATATCGTAATCAGCCACAAGGCGGAGACTGTTTTTCAAAACAAGCCGGCGTTTCTTCAATTGGCTCCGTCCTAGCTCAGTATACAAAAGACAACGGCTGATAACAAGGCGGTTTCGTCGGATTTCACAAGCGTGCACAGAGGGGAGGGAAAAGAAGACGCGGGGATTTGGGATCAAAAAAATCAGCTCCACCGGAGTGCACATATGAGCGATAAAAACAACGCCAAAATGCTAAAAAAACAGATAAGGCGTGCGCCAGGCGTAAAAATGGGGAAAAATAAAGAAAATTTCTGCACATTTGTTCGCTGTGTAAAAACGTGCCAAAATGGTCCAATCTGTTGACAATAGGGAGGAAGACTATCAAAATATAAACTATATTTGCGGCTTTTTTTCGTTACAGCGTGCTTTTACACCCCAATTTTACAAAAGATCAGGAGTTGAAGGATATGGAGCTTTCCTATTTAAAAGCGCTTTATAACAAGGGCTTGGTGGATGTATTTGACCGCTTTGACACTTGGCAGGACGCCGTGAGAGCGTCTGTGGGTCCGATGGTCCGGGCCGGCATGGTAGAGCCGGACTATGGGGAGAGCATTCTGGACAATGTGGCAGAAAATGGACCGTATATTTTTCTGGCGCCCCATATCTGTATGCCGCATTCCAAAAATGTGGAGCTTGTGCGGGAGGCCGGCGTATGTTTTGTCAAGGTGAATGAACCCGTTTGTTATGACAAGGAGGACCCGGAGATGGGCGCGGAGCTGTTTTTCGCCATTGCGCCCAAGGAACTCAATGGACATCTGGATGCGGTCATGGATCTTGCGGAGATTTTTGATGACTCAGAGACCATTGATGCACTGCTGGCGGCAAAGACCATGGCGGATTTTGAAAAACTGTTGGGTTGAGCCACACCCAGTTTGTTCAATTTTCGATAGATTTTAAGCCGGAGAGAGGAGTGAGACAATCTGAGTGATCCGCCTCGTGGACATACCGCCCATAAAGATTTGAATTGTGAATCGTGTATAGGAGAAAGATATGGAAAATGTGATTTCAGTTCTGAGTTGGATCTGGTACAATTTCTTTGACCGGGCCGCCATGATGATGATGGTCCTGGTTTTCGTTGGGCAGATGCTTAGCCGGCGGACCCTTTTGGACTCCGTTATGGGCGCACTGAAGGGCTACATCGGTTATATCGTATATCAGACCGGTACCGGCGGACTGTTCAGCACCTTCCAGCCTATTATGATGGGTATGCGGCAGGTTCTGGGTATGGACATCCTGGTGAACGACGACTCCCTGGGCGCTGCCACGCTGACCTCGATCCTGGAGGGCTTTGGCCGTACCACCAGTTTGCAGATGGCCGCTATGGCCGCCGGCTTTATCATCGCCTGCCTGCTGGTCTGGGCCAAGAGGTATACCAAGTGCCGCTCTCTGATTATCCAGGCGCATATCCTGTCCGGACAGGCCATCGATATGGTGCCGATCCTGCTGGTCATGTATCCGCTGATGAATGACTTTACCTGTATTCTGGCAGTTGGCGCATTCCTCGCCGTCAAGTGGTGCATGCTTTCCAACCTGACTGTGGAACCCGCCCAGGATCTGACAGACGGCGCCAACATGTGCGTGGGCCACACCCAGATGATCGGCGACCGCATTGGTTACGAGTATGGCCGCTATCTGGAGAAAAAGGCCAAAAAGCAGGGCAAAGAGGTCAAGAAGTTCGAGAACATGGAACTCCCCGGCTGGCTGTCTGTCTTCAACGATATGTACGTGGCCTCCTTCCTGGTAATGCTGCTCTACTTCGGCGTGCTGATCAGCCTGATCGGCAAGGAGGGAATGATGACCGTGGATCCCAGCTTGGGCGCGGGTACCTCCTTCCCCCTGTATATCTTCCATACCGCCGGAAAATTCCCCGTGTATCTGGTGATCCTTCTGACCGGTATGCGGATGTTCGTGGCTGAGCTGACGGTGGCCTTCAGCGGAATCTCTGAGCGCATCCTGCCCAATACGCTGCCCGGCATCGACTGCGCCGCCTTCTATGGCTTTGTCACCAACGGTTCTGTGATTACCCTGAGCTTCCTCATCGGTTCCGCCGCTATGACCCTGCTTACAACGGTTGGTATGCTGACCGGGTTCCCCTTCGTGTGCCTGGTAGGCTTTGTTCCGATGATGTTCGACTCCGCCACCGTGGGGATCTTCGCCCACCACCGGGGCGGTATCAAGGCCTTGGTGGCCTCCGTGCTGACCGTCGCCGTGGCCGATGTGTTCCTGGCCGCTGTAGCTGCCCATATCATTGGCTTTGCGCAGTACGGCGGTGTGGGATTCCAGTATGACAATGCGGTTACCCTGGCCGTCTTTAGTCCCATCTGGAAGTATCTGGGCTGGGCTGGCTATGCTCTGGTGCTGGCGATTATGCTGGCTGTTCCGCAGATCCAGTATCTCAAAAACAAAAAGGGCTACTTCCTGGCCGCTGAGGATTGGGAGCAGTACAAGGAGGTTATGGGCGAGGACCTGTAAGCCCGGCTGGCCCTAAACTTTAAGTTGATTCCCCTTCTCTCTCTTCTGAATATGGGAACCCATGGCCCGCAGGGTCATGGGTCCCACATTCACATTCCTTTTCCGTTTGCGTACGGAGAACCCGCGGGATATTCTCGTTTTGTTTACTTTTTGCCCCGCGGCTTTTCAAAAAATCAGATGATAGGAGAATAAAAATGGATATTAAGGCGAAACGGTTTAATATTCTGACTTGCTGCGCCGCCGGAAACGGCTGCTGCCAGCTGGTGATGATGAAGGTCAAGCGCGTGTTTGCCAAGCTGGGATTGAAATGCAATGTGGAGGCCAACACCGCTTCTGTGGGCAAGGCGTTGGCCACAAAATACGATGTGGTGTATTGCAGCCAGTCACTGGAACCCCAGTTTGCGGAGGCCAAGAAAAAGGGGGCCTATATCATCGCCTTGAAAAACATTATGTCCGAGGCGGAGATCGAGGAGAAGACCCGGGCCTATCTGGACAGCATGCAGGACGCTTGAACCGGCATAGAGAAAGATATACGGCTATGGAAGAATTCAAATATGTGATTACCGAGGCCGAGGGGCTGCATGCCCGTCCCGCCGGCCTGCTTGTAAAGAGGGCGCAGGCCTTTTCCTGCGCGATCCGCCTTTTTGCCAACGATAAAGAGGCGGATGCAAAGCGCCTGTTCGCGGTCATGAAACTGGGCGCAAAATGCGGCCAGGAACTCTGCGTTCAAGCAGAGGGAGAGGACGAGAAGGAGGCTGTCCTGGCTCTGCGGGAACTCTGCATGGCAGAGCTGTGAGCAAAATCACCTGACGGTACGCCGCGTCCCCTCCGCGGCGCTCTCTTTCCCATTGCACCTCAGCCTGTGGTTTGGTATGATATAGGAGACGAAACTGCAAAAGAGCGGTGTGCGTTATTTCGGCTATGGGCAACTGGCCTGCCGGCATACAGTGTGCGCTTTCGTTTTCTGTGAAGTACAAAGCGGGGCCGCGTGCGCGGCTCCCTGCGGTGAACCGCCGCAGCATTCCAATGGACGGCGCTGGTTCCTTTGGATGCCTTTGACGGCAGAACCATTACCACCACAAAGGAGGAGAGGGGCCGATGCAGGATCTGGATCTGATGCTGGAAGTAGCCAGAATGTACTATGAGCGGGATATGACGCAGCAGGAAATTGCTGATAAAATTTATGTCTCCCGTTCCCGCGTATCCCGTATGATAAAAAAAGCTCGTGCGCTGGGTTTGGTGGAAATTATCATTAAGCCCTCGTTTGAGAACCATGTTTCTCTGGAAAAGATGCTGATGGACCGCTTTGGACTGAAAAAAATTCTGGTAGCTTACTCGGAAAACTCCGGCATCCAGGAGGAATTTCAAGGCGTTTGCAATATGGGGGCCTCTTATCTGGCGGAGATTCTGGACAACCACAGCGTATTGGCCGTATCAAAAGGTAAGACGGTGGCCACCTCTGTGGAGAGCCTCAAACCCCTGCGTACCTGTCCCGATATGAAGGTTGTGCAATTGACCGGTACGCTGGAGACGGCCAGCAATCCCAATATCGACGAGATGTATATCGCCCAGCGGGTCGCCACGCTGCTGGGCTGCAAACTCAAGAGGCTGCTGGTTCCGTATTTGATGGATGATGAGGAGAGCAAGCGCGTCATCTGCAAACACGGGGCCACAATGGACGTGATTCGGCAGGGGAGGGAAGTGACCACTTATATCAGCGGTGTGGACACGTTGCTCTACTGGGTGGACCACCTGGATGAAAAGGACGTCAACGCCTTGATGCAGCAGGGGGCTGTGGGGTGCATATGGGGGTATTTCTTCGATCAGAACGGACGAATCATTGATTCCCCCCTGTATGACCGGATGATTATTCCGGAGCGCAGCCTGTTTACAACGGCTGAAACGCGAATTTGCATCGCCTGTGACCGTTTCAAGGCCCGCGCCCTGTTGGGGGCGCTGCGTGGCGGGATGTGCAATGTTTTGATTACAAGTTCCAAAATTGCCAGTCAGCTGCTGGCGCTGGACGACAATGACGAGCGATAGAGACGCCCCGCCGGAGAGCGGGGACTCACGCGGCATTTATCCTCTGGCGGGATGGGTGTCGCGTTTTTATTCTGCGAAACGGCGCGGCTTTGACGTGTGGAGCCGGAAAACAACGTAAGGAGCGTGCGGGGTATGGGTTATCGGGCACTGCTGTTTGATTTGGATGGCACTTTGCTGCAAAGTGATTGCAGCGTCTCCCGGCGGACGCGGGAGGCGCTGTGGCAGTGCCGCAAAAAGGGGCTTTTATTCGGCGTGGCCACGGCGAGAAGCGAAATTAACGCGCTGAACCTGCTTTCCGATCTCTGTCCGGATATTGTAATCTCCAGCGGCGGCGCGCTTGCCAAATACAAGGGACAGTGTGTCTGCCGCAGCGAATTCACCGAGGGGGAGACAGCCGCCATGATCAGCCAGGTACAGGCGCTGTGCGGGCAGGACTGCAGCCTCTCCATTGATACGGCCGATGGGGATTATTGTAATTTCCGGCACCGGGACGCCAGCCGCGCCACGGACCGCTATACAGATTTCAGGGACTTTTCCGGCTGCGCCCTGCGCATGTGCGCCCGGCTGTCCGATCCGGCCGCGGCGCCGCTGCTGGCCGGGGGGCTGGCGGACTGCGGCTGGATCCGGTTTTCCCACACCGACTGGTACCAATTTGCTAAAAAAGATGCGACCAAAGAATACGCTGTCTCATGCTTGTGCAGGGAGAAGGGGCTGTCCGCCGGTGATGTGATCGCCTTTGGAGACGATTTTTCCGATATCGGGATGCTGAAACGCTGCGGCAAGGGCATTGCTATGGGAAATGCCGTCGATGAGGTGAAACGCGCGGCGGATTTGGTCATCGGCAGCCACGATGAGGATGGGATCGCAGAGTATTTGACCAGGGTATTTTTGTGATGACGGCTTTGTGCGGTCAATTTGCCGGCGCAAAACCGTCCGTCAGTTTTATAAGGAGGAACCGCTCATGCAGACAGCAAGTGGAAAATCAATTTTAGAGCGTATTGCCATAGGTCCTCTGTGTGTCTACAAAAAAGCAGAGGTTCACATCAGCCGGACTTCCGCTCTTACTTCCGCGCAGGAGTGGGACCGCTTTGAGGCCGCCCGGCAGACAGTCCGCGGCCAGCTGGAGCGGCTCTATGAAAAAGCGCTGGACGAGGCGGGCGGGGAGACTGCGGCCATCTTTGAGATCCACCAAATGATGTTGGACGATGAGGACTATCTGGAGGCGGTCAGAGATATTGTCAAAACCGGGGGGACTACCGCAGAATACGCTGTTATGGAAGCTGGAGAAAATTTCGCGGCGGCATTTGCTGCCATGGACGATGCCTATATGCAGGCGCGGGCCGTGGATGTGAAGGATATATCCGGCCAGGTGGCAGATGCCCTCTGTGGACGGAGGGACAGCGGCCTGCCGGAGGAGCAGCCTGTCATTTTGGTTGCAGATGATCTGACTCCCAGCGAGACCGTGCGGATGGACAAGAGCAAACTGTTGGGCTTTATCACCCGCCGGGGGTCTTTCAACAGCCATACCGCCATTCTGGCCAGGACCATGAATATTCCAGCCCTGGTCGGAGTGGACTTTGACGACAGTTGGAACGGCCGGACCGCTGTTTTGGACGGCTGCAGCGGCTGCGTCTATGTGAACCCCGGCCCCGAGTTTCTATCCGCCATGGAAGAGAGGCGGGACGATGAGTGCAGGCGGGACGCCCTGCTGCAAACGCTGAAAGGAAAGCCGGATGTAACCCTGGACGGCAGGGAGGTTCAGGTATATGCCAATATCGGCAGCGCGGCGGATGTGGAATCGGTCCTCCGGAACGACGCCCAGGGGATCGGCCTTTTCCGAAGTGAATTTCTTTACCTGGACGCCCAGGACTACCCCTCGGAGGACCGGCAGTTTGCCGTTTACAAGCACGTGGCGGAGGCCATGGCGGGGAAAAAGGTGATTATCCGTACCTTAGATATTGGTGCGGATAAACAGGCGGATTACTTTGGGCTTGATGAGGAGGAGAATCCCGCTTTGGGCTATCGGGCCATCCGCATTTGCCTGACTAGGCGTGAAGTATTCAAGACCCAGCTGCGGGCAATTCTGCGGGCCGGCGCTTTTGGCACGGTGTCTATTATGTTTCCCATGATTATCTCGCTCCAGGAGGTGCGGGATGCCAGAGAAATTTTGGAGGAGTGCAGGACCGAACTGCGGGAACAGGGGAAGGCCACAGGGGTACCGGAGGTTGGCATTATGATAGAGACTCCGGCCGCCGTGGCGATTGCCGACGAGCTTGCCGGGGAGGTGGATTTTTTCTCTCTGGGTACCAACGACCTGACCCAGTACACCTTGGCGATCGACCGCCAGAATGCAAAACTGGATGCCTTTTATGATCCGCATCATCCGGCGGTCCTGCGCATGATCCGTCATACCATTGAGGCGGGGCACCGCCATGGCTGCTGGGTTGGGATTTGCGGAGAATTGGGCGCTGATCTGACATTGACGGAGACATTTCTCCGCATGGGTGTGGACGAACTGTCGGTCTCTCCGGCTGCTGTACTGCCCCTGCGCAAGACCATCCGCGGCCTGGACCTGAAAAAGGATTAGCTGCCGCAAGCAGCAGCGGTATTGGCCGACGGCAAGTGTAAACCCAAGAGAAAATAGGAGAGAGTACTGCATTGATACACGCGATCTGAGACCCTGCCGGCGGTAAGATATCTTTTTGCTTCCAGTACTATGGAGTGGCGTGTAGGGCAGTATGGCGCATTCAATGGAGTGGACATCAGCCCTCTCCGCCATGCCGGGCCGCTGGGGGCCGGGTCTACCATGGAAACCCTGTACCTACGGGGCTGCCCTCCATCCGGAAGCCGGGGGTAAATGTGGCGGGAAAGTTCCTCTCCAACGCGCTCTGACAAGGTCCGCTCCCGGCACCTGGGTGGGTCACGGATTGGGTGAATCGTCCACCGAAAGTGGAACTGCCATAAAAACTGCAAAAAAAACACCAAATCCACGGGAATTCATTGAATTTCCGTGGATTTGGTACGCCAAGATGGATTTGAGTTTCGGCCTTTGAATCTGCAGCTTGCCGGAACGTTCACAACAGGTGTTATCAGCTTAGTCCACGGTAAGTCAGCGCCGCCCTATGCCACAATCCGCCCGTCCTCAATCCGCACAATACGGTCTGCCGTCTGCGCAATTTCCGGATTGTGAGTGATCATCACGATGGTCTGGTGAAACTTCCGGCTGCTCATCTGCAGCAGTCCCATCACATCGTCGCTGGTCCTGGAATCCAGATTCCCCGTTGGCTCGTCTGCCAGAATGATGGCGGGCTTGGATGCCAGCGCCCGGGCGATCGCCGCCCGCTGCTGCTGTCCGCCGGAGAGGCAGCCCGGAAGGCTGTCCAGCTTTTCCTCCAGCCCCAGGAGTTTTGCCACCTCCATGATAAACGTCCGGTCCGGCTTCTGCCTGTCTAGGGAGAGGGGAAATACGATGTTCTCCCACACCGTCAGCACCGGGATTAAATTGTAGTTTTGAAAGACAAAGCCGATCTGCTTGCGGCGGAAGATGGTGGCCTGTTCCC
>CAJUQM010000015.1:35317-54412 GCA_910588005.1 uncultured Oscillibacter sp. | reverse complement strand
ATCCCCTGGCTGAAGGAGAACTACAACAATCCGGAGATCATCGCCGTGGCCGCCGACGTGGGCCAGGGGGACGAGCTGGACGGGCTGGAGGAGAAGGCCATCAAGACCGGCGCCAGCAAACTGTACATCGCGGACCTCACCGACGAGATGGTGGACGACGTCATCATCCCCTCCCTGAAGATGGGCGCCAGCTACGAGCAGTACCTGCTGGGCACCGCCTTTGCCCGGCCCATCATCGGCAAGAAGCTGGTGGAGATCGCCAAGGCCGAGAGGGCGGACGCCATTGCCCACGGCTGCACCGGCAAGGGCAACGACCAGGTCCGGTTTGAGCTGGCCATCAAGCGTTTCGCCCCGGAGATGACCATCATCGCCCCCTGGCGGGAGTGGGAGATCAAGGGCCGGGACGAGGAGATCGACTATGCCGAGGCCCACAAGGTGCCTTTGAAGATCAGCCGGGAGACCAACTACTCCAAGGACAAGAACCTCTGGCACCTGAGCCACGAGGGACTGGACCTGGAGGACCCCGCCAATGAACCCCAGTATGAAAAGCCCGGCTTTTTGGAGATGGGCGTCAGCCCCATCACCGCCCCCGACGCTGCCGCCTATGTGACCGTCGACTTTGAAAAGGGCGTTCCTGTGGCCGTGGACGGCGAGAAGATGAAGGCCAGCGACATCATCCGCAAGCTGAACAAGCTGGGCGGAGACAACGGCATCGGCCTGCTGGACATCGTGGAAAACCGGCTGGTGGGCATGAAGGACCGGGGTGTGTACGAGACCCCCGGCGGCACCATTCTCTATAAGGCCCACCAGTGCCTGGAGATGATCACCGTGGACAAGGACACCGCCCATATGAAGGCCAAGCTGGCGGTGGATTTCGCGGACCTCATCTACAACGGCAAGTGGTTCACCCCCCTGCGGGAGGCCCTCAGCGCTTTTGCCGACGCCACCCAGGCCCATGTCACCGGCAGTGTGAAGCTGAAGCTCTACAAGGGCAACATCATCACCGCCTCCATCACCTCCCCCGAGAGTTTGTACTCCGAGGAGCTGGTGACCTTTAACGAGAGCGCTTACGACCAGACCAACGCCACGGGCTTTATCAACCTGTGGGGCCTGCCCGATACGGTTCTCGCCCTTAGAGATGCCGGAAAGCTCTAAGGGCTTCGAGGGGGAGGGGACTCCCCCTCGGTCTCTTCCGCCGCCAAAGGCGGCCGGTTTCTCCCTGTTCTGCGAAAATTTATCCCTTTTAGGAGGTCTCCCTATGAAACTCTGGTCCGGCCGCTTTGCCAAAGATACCGACGCGCTGGTCAACGAATTGAACGCCTCCATCTCCTTCGACCAGCGCCTTTACCGGGAGGATATTCAGGGCAGTCTGGCCCACGCCAAAATGCTGGGGGACTGCGGGATCATCTCTCCGGAGGATGTCTCCGCCATCACGGAGGGCTTATGCGGCATCCTCCGGGATATCGAGGCGGGGAGCGTGGAATTCACTGCCGACAACGAGGATATCCATATGAACATCGAGGCGCTGCTCACCGCCCGGATCGGCGACGCGGGCAAGCGGCTCCATACCGCCCGGTCCCGCAACGACCAGGTGGCCCTGGATTTCCGGATGTATGTCCGAGGGGAGATCCCGGTGATCATCGGTCAGCTGCTGGAGCTGGAGCGGGTGCTGTGCCGGCAGGCGGGGCAGTATCAAAACGCCGTTATGCCGGGGTACACCCACCTCCAGCGGGCGCAGCCCATCTCCTTTGCCCAGCACCTCATGGCCTACGCCCAGATGTTTGCCCGGGATGTCACCCGGCTGGAGGACTGCGCGAAACGGCTGAACCAGTGCCCCCTGGGTTCCGGTGCTCTGGCGGGCACCACCTATCCCATCAACCGCGCCCAGACCGCCGCGGGTTTGGGCTTTGACGGACCCATGTCCAACTCCCTGGACGGGGTCTCTGACCGGGACTACGCTCTGGAGCTGCTGTCTGACCTCTCCATTTTGATGATGCACCTGAGCCGCTTTGCCGAGGAGGTCATCCTCTGGTGCAGCTGGGAGTTCAAGTTTATCGAGCTGGATGACGCCTATGCCACCGGCTCCTCCATCATGCCCCAGAAGAAGAACCCGGATGTGGCGGAGCTGGTCCGGGGCAAGACGGGCCGGGTCTACGGCGATTTGATGTCGCTGCTGACGGTGATGAAGGGGCTGCCCCTGGCCTACAACAAGGACATGCAGGAGGACAAGGAGCCGGTGTTTGACGCGGTGGACACGGTGGAGATGTGCCTGCCGGTGTTCTCCGCCATGCTGGACACTATGACCGTCCGGACGGACAATATGCGTCAGGCGGCGGGACGGGGCTTCATCAACGCCACGGACTGTGCCGACTATCTCACCAAGAAGGGAATGCCCTTCCGGGACGCCTACACGGTGACGGGCCGCCTGGTGGCGGACTGCACCGCCAGGGGGAAGACCCTGGAGGAGCTGACCATCGAGGAGTTGCGGGAGGTCTCGGACCTCTTTGGAGAGGACGTGTACGAGGCCTTGAAGCTGGAGAACTGCATGGCGCTTCGGGGCAGCTTCGGCGGTCCGGCCGTCAGGGAGACCGCGCGGCAGATCGAAGAGATTGAGCGGTTTATCAAAGAGCGGGAAAACCTGTGACGGGATATGTGACAGCTTGGGTTCCTCAATCGTGGGATTGACAAAGGGATGATCCGGTGAACGCCCCGGCGGGAACGATCGGGGGACCAGGGATGGTGTGTTTGAGAAGAGGAGCCGCTTTGGCTGCTGCTGTGGGGCTGCGGCGGCCGGCCGAGTGCGGAAGAGCTTCCGAAAAAGTGTTCGGAACCCATAACGGCTCCGGAAGCCGCGGCGGCGGATTTTTTTGAGACGCTTCCCCGGACCTGCCTGTTTTGCAGCGGGGGTGGCGGGTGGCGCACAGACGCCACCCTGGAATTCCTGGAGCTGGAGCATCCCAACGACGGGGCGGAGGAGTATGCCGGCGGCATCCGTTGCATCTGCTCCGGCCCCTACGGCTTAGAGGACGCGGAGGAGCTGCTGGACTACCTGTCCGGCACCCTGGCGGACGCGCTGCCGGAGGAGGTTCTCTGGACGGCAAAGGGACTCTTTGACTGGACTCCTGCGGAGGAGGGCCCCCTGGGTTTGACCATTGTCTACAATGTGCGGGAGGAGTACGGGTTTGTGGAGTACCCCCTCCCCGGAACGGACGCACAGGAGGAATGAGACGCGTATGAGTAAGCCAATCGTGTATATCGACGGCAGAGAGGGCACCACCGGCCTCCAGATCTATGACCGCCTCTCTGCCCGGGAGGATCTTGAACTTCTCCTCATCAAAGAGGAAAAGCGCAAAGACCCGGAGGAGCGGGCGAGGCTGATCAACGGGGCGGACATTGTGTTCCTCTGCCTGCCTGATGCCGCGGCCATAGAGGCCGTGGGGCTGGCGGACCGTCCGAACACCCGGATCATCGACTGTTCTACCGCCCACCGGACGGCGCCGGGCTGGGACTACGGTTTTCCGGAGCTGTCGGCCCTTCACCGGGAGAGGATCGCAAATTCGAAGCGGGTGGCGAACCCCGGATGCCACGCCACAGGATTTATCTCCATTGTCTACCCGTTGGTGAGGATGGGGATTCTGCCAAGGGATGCCGCCCTGACCTGCTTTTCCCTCACGGGCTACTCCGGGGGCGGGAAGAAGATGATTTCCCAGTATGAGGAGGGGGACCGCCCGCCGGCGCTCTCCAGTCCCGCCCTCTACGGACTTTTGCAGAACCACAAGCACCTGCCCGAGATGGAGAAAATCTGCGGTTTGGATACGCCTCCGGTGTTCGTCCCCATTGTGGACGACTACTACAAGGGCATGGCTGCCACTGTGCCCTTTCACATGGGGCAGTTCCAAGGGGTATCCACCCTGCGCCAGGTGTGGCGGCTCCTCTCCGAATACTATGAGGAGACCGCCGGAGGGTGTGGAATCGTCCGGGTGGAGGGAGATCCGGAGGCCCCTGAGACCGGTATTGACAGCGGCTTTAAAATCTATGCCAACCAACGGCGGGGAAGGGACAGCCTTACCCTGATTGCAGCGGGAAACGACAGGCGGTTTACCGTTACCGCTCTGTTTGACAACTTGGGCAAGGGCGCCAGCGGCGCGGCGGTGCAGAATATGAATCTCATGTTGGGCCTGCCGGAGGAGACGGGGCTGAACCTGTGACCCGCCGGGGAGACGCCGCTCCGGCGGATGGATTCCCGGCTGGCCCAAACGGCGTCCCAGGTTCTGTCCGCGTCTCCAATTCCAACAACGAGGTGACGACTATGCTGAATTTTATCAACGGCGGCGTCTGCGCGGCCCAGGGGTTCCGGGCTGCCGGCGTCCATGTAGGAGTTAAAACCCACGCCGCGTGGAAAAAAGACGTGGCTCTCATCGTCTCTGATGTGGACTGCGCGGCGGCGGCGGTGTTTACAAAAAATGTGGTCAAGGCCGCGCCGGTTCATGTGGATCTGGCCCATCTGGAGGATGGAAAGGCCCGGGCCGTGATAGCCAACAGCGGCAACGCCAACGCCTGTGCCCCCCATGGAGAGGAGTATGCGGAGCGGATGTGCGCGGCGGCTGCTGCGGCCATTGGCTGCGCGGCCGGGGACGTGCTGGTGTCCTCTACCGGCGTCATCGGCCAGACCATCAATATCGGGGCCATTGAGGAGGGCGTTCCGGCGCTGTACGCCGCTCTGGAGCGGTCCCCGGAGGCCAGCGACGCCGCGGCCCACGCCATTATGACCACCGACACGGAGAAGAAAGAGGCTGCGGTGGAGACGGTGATCGGCGGAAAGACCGTCCGCCTGGGGGGAATTGCCAAGGGCAGCGGCATGATCCATCCCAACATGGGCACTATGCTCTGCTTCCTCACCACCGACTGCGCCATTTCCCCGGCGATGATAAAGTCCGCCCTGCTGGAGACGGTGAACGTCAGCTTTAACCGCATCAGCGTGGACGGCGACACCTCCACCAACGATACCTGCTGCGTTCTGGCCAACGGCTTGGCGGGAAACGCGGCCATTGTGGAACGGGGCGCGGATTACGATGCCTTCCTTGCGGCCATGAGGGCGCTGTGTACGCTGCTTGCCAAAAAGATGGCCTCCGACGGCGAGGGCGCTAAGCACCTTGTCACCTGCACGGTCTCCGGGGCCGCCTGCGAGGCCTCGGCTGAGACCATCGCCAAATCCGTCATCTCCTCCACGCTGACCAAGGCCGCCATTTTCGGCGCGGACGCCAACTGGGGCCGGGTCCTGTGCGCCATGGGCTACTCCGGGGAGACGTTTGACCCAAACAAGGTGGATGTCCGGTTTGCCAGCGCCGCCGGGGAGATCGCGGTGTGCGGGAAGGGAAGAGGACTGGACTTTGACGAGGAATTGGCGAAAAAGATTTTGACAGAGCACGATGTGGAGATTTTAATCTCCATGGGCGAGGGCGAAGCGGCATGCACCTGCTGGGGCTGCGATATCACCTACGACTATATCAAAATCAACGGGGATTACCGGACGTAAGGCAGAGATTTTGTCTGCCCTTTCACTTCCCCGGCCAGCCTGGAGACGGCGGTCAAGAGGGCTGAAGGCACGGTGTTTTCACCGCGTACAGAAGGCGAATCGCCTTGGAGGCAATTCCGCCTTTCCGCTGCCGTCGGGGAGGCCGGGGACGGACCCGGCCGCAATTTTCAGGGAGGGAGACAGGTCCTTTGGGTATGGTTGCGTTCCTCTTTTTCCCGGTTGTGGCCGGAGTGATGGCGGCGATTGTGGTTTGCCGGGCTGCTGGGTGGTGCCTGGACAGAAGGCGGAGAGCCTTGCGGCTTTTGATCTGGCTGATCCTGGCCGCGCTGGCCGGGGGGACTGTCTACGGGCTTTTGCGCATGGCGGGAATTGTCCGGCTGTCCGGCGACAATACCTATTCCGTCAATCTGTTTGACGCCTCCTGGAGGGATGACGGCGCCCGGCTTCTTTTGCTCTGCGGCGCGCCCTTCACCGGAATTGCCGCCGCCCTGATCCGGGACGGAAGAGGCGGATAACCGGCGGCCTCTCTGATTTTTTCAAGAAAAGAGCTGATCGACATGTCCTCTCATGAACAGCAGGCCCAGACCCTGATCGAGGCCTTGCCCTATATTCAAAAATTTACCGGCAAGACCGTTGTGGTGAAATACGGCGGAAACGCGATGGTCTCCGATACCCTCCGCCGCTCCGTGATGAGCGATATCGTCCTTTTGAATTTGGTGGGGATCCGGGTGGTGGCCGTCCACGGCGGCGGGCCGGAGATCTCCGCCATGTTGAAGATGATTGGACACGAGTCCCGCTTTGTGGACGGCCTGCGGTATACCGACGCCACCACCATGGATGTGGTGCAGGCCATTCTCTGCGGCAAGGTCAATAAAGACCTGGTCTCGCAGCTCAGCCGCCTGGGCGGGCAGGCTATCGGCCTGTGCGGCATGGACGGCGGATTGTTCCAGGCGGTGCAGCTGGACGAGAAGTACGGCCTGGTGGGCAGAATTACCGGCGTGAACCCTGCGCCGGTGGAGAATGCCCTGGCCAGCGGCTATATTCCCATCGTGGCCACCGTGGCCCAGGGGGTGGACAGCGACACGGTCTACAACATCAACGCCGACACCGCCGCCGCGAAATTGGCGGAGGCCCTCCATGCGGAAAAGCTGATCCTTTTAACCGATGTCCGTGGGCTGCTTCGGGACCCCGGGGATGAGGAGACATTGATTCATGTGGTCCGCGCCGGAGAGGTACCGGAGCTGATGGAGCAGGGCGTCATCTCCGGGGGCATGATCCCCAAGATGGAGTGCTGTGTGGACGCCATCCACGGCGGAGTGGAGCGGGTTCACATTCTGGACGGGCGCATTCCCCACTCCATCCTCATTGAGCTGCTCTCAGACCGGGGCATTGGCACTATGCTGAAAAGGGAGGAATAACCATGACTTCTCAGGAGATCAAAGATCTGACCCAACAGTATATCATGAACACCTACGGGCGGTTTCCGGTGGCCGTTGACCACGGAGAGGGAGCGCGCCTCTATGACCCGGAGGGACGGGAGTATATCGACTTTACCAGCGGCATCGGTGTGACGGACTTGGGCTATGGATTCCAGCCCTGGACGGAGGCCATCACGGCCCAGGCGGGAAAACTGGGCCATGTGTCCAACCTCTTTTACACCGAACCCGCCGCCCGGCTGGCGGAGGTTCTCTGCAAGCGCACCGGGGAGAGCTGCGTATTCTTTGCCAACGGCGGCGGAGAGGCCAATGAGGGCATGATTAAGATGGCCCGGAAGTACAGCTTTGACAAATACGGACAGGGCCGGAGCACGATCATTACCTTGAAGAATTCTTTCCACGGCCGGACCATCACCACGCTGAAGGCCACGGGACAGGACGTGTTCCATAATTACTTCTTCCCCTTTACCGAGGGGTTCCGGTACGCCGGGGCCAACGATCTCTCCGCGCTGGAGACCGCGGGGGACGACGTATGTGCCGTGATGGTGGAGCTGGTTCAGGGCGAGGGCGGCGTGCTTCCTCTGGACAAGGACTATGTACAGGCCGCAGCGAAGCTCTGCGCCGGGCGGGACTGGCTGCTGCTGGTGGACGAGGTCCAGACCGGCGTGGGCCGCACGGGGAGCCTCTTTGCCTTCCAGCAGTACGGCATTTTGCCGGATGCGGTCTCCTTTGCCAAGGGCATCGCCGGAGGGCTGCCCATGAGCGGCTTCCTGGCCGGGGAGAAGTGCAGGGATGTGCTGGGACCGGGGACCCATGCCACCACCTTTGGCGCGAACCCCGTCTGCGCCGCGGCGGGACTGGTGGTACAGAAAACGCTGGACGGCGCCTTTTTGGAGGCTGTCAAGGCCAAGGGCGACCATCTCCGCAGGGGTATTGAGGCGCTGAACCTGCCCTGCTTCGGCAAGACGCGGGGACTGGGGCTGATGATCGGCATTGAGGTTGAGAACGGCTATACCAATAAAGACATTGCCAACCGGCTCATTGAAAACGGCCTTCTGGTGCTCACCGCCGGACCGGGCATGCGGCTGCTGCCGCCGCTGGTCATCACGGAGGCGGAGATGGACCGGGGCCTGGAGATTATGAAAAAGACCCTCTCCTGAGAAGACAGGCGGCGGCAAATGCGCCGCTTCAAGGTTCCCAATCGAAATATCCCCACATGAAAGGACGTAACGCCCATGGATAACCACACTCATTTCTTAAAGCTCCTGGATTTTACCCCGGCGGAGATCGGGCAGTTTCTGGATACTGCCGCTGATTTAAAGGCCAAGAAGAAGGCGGGGATTCCCCACCGGTACTTAGAGGGCAGGAATGTGGCCCTGATCTTTGAAAAGACCTCCACCCGCACCCGCTGTGCCTTTGAGGTGGCGGCCCAGGACCTGGGGATGGGGAGCACCTACCTGGGACCCACCGGTTCCCAGATCGGGATGAAAGAGTCCATTGCCGACACCGCCCGGGTGCTGGGGCGGATGTACGACGGGATTGAGTACCGGGGTTTCGGACAGGATCTGGTGGAGGAGCTTGCGGCCTATGCCGGGGTACCGGTGTTCAACGGGCTGACCAATGAGTTCCACCCCACCCAGATTTTGGCGGATTTTCTCACCATTCGGGAGCACTTCGGGAGACTGGAGGGTGTGAAGCTGGTGTATTTGGGAGACGCCCGGTTCAACATGGGGAACTCCCTCATGGTGGGCTGCGCCAAGATGGGGATGCACTTTGTAGCCTGCGCGCCCCAGGCATATATGCCCGCGCCCGCCCTGGTGGAAACCTGCCGGAAGATCGCCGGGGAGACCGGCGCGGTGCTGGAGTTTATCCAGGATCCTATGGAGGCCACGAAAAACGCCGATGTGCTGTACACCGACGTCTGGGTTTCTATGGGCGAGCCTGTAGAGGTTTGGCAGGAGCGCATTGCGGCCCTGGGTCCCTATCAGGTGACAAAGGCCCTGATGGACAACGCCGGTCCCCAGTGCAGGTTTATGCACTGCCTGCCCGCCTATCATGACCACAGGACAGCTGTGGGAAAAGAGATGGGTGAGAAATTTGGCCGGGAGTCGATGGAGGTCACCGACGAGGTGTTCGAGTCCCCCGCCTCCATTGTTTTCGACGAGGCGGAGAACCGGATGCACACCATCAAGGCGGTTATGTACCAGCTCATGAAGTGAGAGGAGTTCGCCCCCGGCTTTGCCGGGGGCGTTTTTCGGCAAAAAAGCGGCTTGACAGCCGCCGCCCTTCCTCCTAAAATAATGGATTGAAACGGAGCGCGGTTCCCGGGGGGAATACGGGTTCTGAGAAAAAGGAGAGGTTTTTATGGAGCGTTCCGCCGGCATTCTGCTGCCGATTTTTTCTCTGCCGGGGTCCTATGGCGCCGGCGTTCTGGGGAGGGAGGCCCGGGAGTTTGTGGACTTTCTCCATGACGCAGGCCAGCGCTGGTGGCAGATTCTGCCCATCGGCCCCACCGGGGCGGGCAACTCCCCCTATACCAGTGAATCTACTTTCGCGGGCAATCCCCTTTTAATTGACTTGGAACGTCTGGCAGAGGAGGGGCTGCTGGACAGGGCGGATCTGGAGGCCGCCAAGGTCCCGTCCTCCGCCCGAATTGACTACGGAGCGCTTTACCGGCTCCGGGAGCCGTTGCTGCGCAAGGCGTTTCAGCGGGCCAGAGGCGAGGGAGACGGCAAAGTGCGGGACTTTGCGGAGAAGAATCCCTGGCTGGCGGAGTACGTGCTGTACCGCGCCGCTAAAATCCGCTTCCAGGGCCAGGCGTGGTTCCAGTGGCCGGAGGAGGGGCTTCGCCGCCATGAGCCTGCCGCCCTGGAGCACTGGCGGCGGGAGCTGGCGGAGGATGTGGCCTTTCGCTCCTACGTACAGTATTGGTTTTTCTCCCAGTGGGCAGAGCTGAAGGAGTATGCCAATGAAAACGGCGTAAGGGTGATCGGCGATATGCCCATTTACGTCTCTCTGGATTCCGCCGACGTATGGTCGGAGCGGGGAGAGTTCCTGCTGGACGGTGAGGGCCGGCCCTCGAAAGTGGCGGGGGTTCCGCCGGACTATTTCTCGGAGGAGGGCCAGCTCTGGGGCAATCCCCTGTACAACTGGCCGGCCATGAAACAGGATGGCTTTGGCTGGTGGATTCGCCGGGTGGGGGGCGCCAGCAGACTGTTTGATGCCATCCGGATCGACCACTTCCGGGGGCTGGAGAGCTATTGGGCCGTTCCCGCGGAGTCGGATACCGCCAAAGCAGGGGCCTGGGAGAAGGGTCCCGGCATGGATCTGCTGCGGGTATTGACCAGCTGGTTTCCCAAGACGGCTTACATCGCCGAGGATCTGGGGATTTTGACCGACGCGGTGCACCGGCTGCGGGATGAGGCGGGACTGCCGGGTATGAAGGTGCTGGAGTTTGCCTTCTCTGGGCCGGACAACGCCTATTTGCCCCATCATTACCAGCCCGGCTGCATCTGCTACACCGGCACCCACGACAACGATACCGCCGTGGGCTGGTACGAGCATGCGTCCCCGGAGGAGCGGGCCTTTGCAGAGACGTATCTGGGCGTATCCGGTGCGGAGAGCGTTCGAAAGGCCTTGCTCCGGTGTGGACAGAGCAGTGTGGCGGAGCTGTTTGTCGCCCAGATGCAGGACTATCTGGGCCTGGGCAGTGAGGCGAGGCTGAACGTTCCCGGCGTGGCGGAGGGAAATTGGTGCTGGCGCCTGCTGCCCGGGCAGGTCTCACAGGAGCTGGCAGAGGAAATTCGGTCTATGACGGCGGCGTTCAGCCGCTGCTGAAAAAAAGGGAGGCGTCCCCATGGGGGCGCCTCCCTTCTGCCTGCGTTCTCACAAGACCATCAACAGTGTTCCCAGGCCGATGAGGACGCAGCCGGCCAGGGACTTGGCTGTGAATTTCTCGTGGAGGAACACGAAGGCCAGTGCCAGTGTGATGACCACGCTCAATTTGTCAACGGGAACCACTTTAGAGGCTTCGCCGATTTGGAGGGCTTTGTAATAGCACAGCCAGGACGCCCCGGTGGCCAGGCCGGAGAGAATCAGAAACAGCCAGCTCTTCCGGCTGATGTCGCCGATTCCGCCCTGGGTGTTGGTGAGGAATACCATGCCCCAGGCCATAACCAGCACCACGGCGGTGCGGATGGCGGTGGCCAGATTGGAGGGAACGCCCTCAATGCCGGCCTTTGCTAAAATAGAGGTCAGAGCGGCAAAGACCGCCGACAAAAGCGCCAGGATAAACCACATAAAGATGCCCCCTCTGCTCCGTCCGGAAGGTATTTGGAACCGGCATAGCGCCGGATGAGAGACGATATGAGGCGAAAGTGCGCCGTCACAGCGGTTTTTCCATGGCCACATGGGGCACGGGGGCGCACTCCATAATAAAGACCTCGCTCACGGTCTGATAGCCGTGGTGGGTGTAAAAATCCTGGGCGGTCACCCGGGCGTCCAGATGCATCTTTTTTCCGCCCTGTTCAGCCGCTATGGATTCCATGCGGTCCAGCAGCGCTCCGCCCACGCCACTGCCCTGCAGGTCAAAGTCCACGCACAGGTACTCCACCTTATAGACGTCCTTATGACTCATGACGCCAACGCCCAGCAGACGTTCGCCGTCAAAGGAGCCGATGACGGCAGACTCCCGCTCGTGGCTGAAATCCTCTTTATGGATGTCCAGCCCCAGGGGAATCCGCATGACTCTGTTTCTCAGTTCCAGCGTCTCCAGGTATTCCTCGGAGCCATATGTAATATCTCTGATTTCCCGCATATAAGGCGCCCTCCTTCAGTAAATACCGTCATTATAGCACATGGGGCCGGGAATTGGCAAGAACTGGATGGGGGGACGCTGCGAAAAGTGCCGCCGGATGCCCCGGCAGCCACGCAGGAGCGAATGGAGGGATCTGGGATGGAATCGGGGCAGTGAATGGATGGCGGCAAGGCGGCTTATGAAAAAGGCGGAGCGTCCCTGCCGGTCTCTCCATGGGAGCAGGCGGGAATGATGCAACGCGTTTTTGGCGATCATACAGTTATACGGGTTGCTTGAAGGAGGCGCGGATCACAATAAAACAGGCGGTGCCGCCGTGGGAATCCGGCGATGGAGGCGTTTTTATTGATGGAAAAAGGGGAATGGGTGAGAATATGGGACCGCAGCCGACGTGTGGCCGGTAGACACGATTGGCGCTCTGGAGAAACGAGCTTGCGTTTGCGTCTGTTCCGGCGAGCCGTCCGTCGGACGGTGATTGACAAACGGCGTTTCTCTGTGGTATGATTTTCCCGTTCCCGGGAAGCCGCCCAAAGGCGCTCTGACCGGCGGACGGGAAATTTGATTCTGTCGTTCTGGCGGCGAGGCATTGCACCCGAGCCGTAAGAGGAGAGAGGCGGCGCGGGAGGTCCCCGCGTTTTGCTGTGCTGTGTTGATCCCCTCTGCCGGACGGCGGAGGGGATATTTTTAATGATTTCAGGAGAGGGGGAGGGCGTATGGAGACCCGGGTGGCTGTGGTGGCCATCATCGTCCGCCAGGGCAGCGCCGTGGCGGAGCTGAACGAGCTGCTGCACCGGTATGGGGGGTATATCATCGGGCGGATGGGCATACCTGCTCCGGCGAGAGGCGTGAATATCATCAGCGTGGCCATGGATGCCCCGGCGGACGTAATCTCGGCGCTGTCCGGCAAGCTGGGGCGGCTCCCCGGCGTGACCGCCAAGACGGTGTACGCGCCGGAGGCGGCGCTGCAATCGTGAACGCTCAGGGCCGCCCTTTGAAAAGGGCGGCGGGGGTGCGGGGCATTGCCCCCGTGGATGCCGGGGCGATGCCCCGGCAAGAATAAGAAAAAGAGGCATTTATCATGAAACTGTATCACAAACTCCTATCCGTATCCTTGACCCTTTTCCTCCTCCTCTCCCTAAGCGCCTGCGGCCGGAGCGCGGAGGTGCCGGACCAGTCCCCCGCGCCTTCAGAGGCCGCCGCGCCGGAGCCAGACCAGTCCGGCGGTCCGGAGGAAGTTCCGGTGGAACCCGCTGTTTTCCGGGCGGCCGCCCTGAAAGGACCCACCGCCATGGGCATGGTCCGCATGATGGCTGCGGACGGCTTGGACCAGTTCACCCTGGCTGGCTCCGCCGACGAGGTGACCCCCGCCCTCATCAAGGGAGACCTGGACGTGGCCTGCGTTCCCGCCAACCTGGCCTCCGTGCTCTACAACAAGACGGAGGGCGGAATTGTGTGCCTGGCGGTAAACACCCTGGGTGTTCTCTATATTGTGGAGAAGGGGGATACGGTTCAGACCGTAGAGGATCTGCGGGGGAGGACGATTGTCTCCGCCGGAAAGGGGGCCACGCCGGAGTACGGCCTGCGGTATCTCCTGGCCCAGAACGGCATTGACCCGGATCAGGACGTGACAATCGACTGGAAGAGCGAGCACGCCGAATGTGTGGCCGCCATGGCGGCGGGAACGGCGGACATCGCCATGCTGCCCCAGCCCTTTGTCACCGCGGCCCAGGGAAAGATCGAAGACCTGCGGACGGCGCTGGATCTGACGGCGGAGTGGGACGCCCTGGACAACGGCTCCGCCATGATCACCGGCGTGGCGGTGGCCCGGCGGGCCTTTGTGGAGGAGCATCCGGAGCTGGCGGAGCGCTTTTTAGAAGAGTACGCCGCCTCCGTGAGCTGGGTCAACGCCAACCCTGCGGAGGCCGGAGCGCTGATTGCGGAGTACGGCATTGTGGAGAGCGCGGCCCTGGCGGAGAAGGCCCTGCCGCAGTGCAACATCGTCTGCCTCACGGGACAGGAGATGTATGACAAGCTCTCCGGCTACCTCCAGATCCTCAGCGAGACCGCGCCGGAGTCCGTGGGCGGCCGGCTGCCCCGGGACGACTTCTTCTATGGCGCAGCGTAAGGCCGCCCTCCGCCCTTGGGCGGTGGCCGTCTGGCTGCTGGCGTGGCAGCTGGGAGCCATGGCCCTGGCGGCGGTCTATCCCCACGGGGGATTGCTGCTGGCGTCTCCCGCGGCGTCCTTGGCGCGGCTGGGGGAGCTGGCGGCCACCGCCGCCTTTTGGCGGGCCGTGGGCTGGTCGGCCTGCCGGATTCTGGGGGGCTTTCTGCTCTCCTGCCTGACGGCGGCGGTTTTTGCGGCGCTGGCATCCCGGTATGCCTGGGTGCGGGAGCTGCTGCTGCCGCCGGTGGCGGCGGTGAAGGCCACGCCGGTGGCCTCGTTCATCATTTTGGCTCTCGTATGGCTGGACGGCAGCCGGCTGCCGCTGTTTATCGCCTTTTTGATGGTGTTTCCCACGGTGTACCTGAACCTGCTGGAGGGGATCTGCCAGACGGACCGGAAGCTGCTGGAGATGGCCCGGGTATTTCGGGTGCCCCTGTCCCGGCGGCTGTGGGGGATCTATTTGCCCCAGGTACTGCCCTATTTCCGCTCCGCCGCCTCCCTGGGACTGGGCCTTTGCTGGAAGGCGGGTGTTGCGGCAGAGGTCATCGGCCTGCCCGGCGGGTCCATGGGAGAGCGGCTGTACACCGCCAAGATCTATTTTCAGACGCCGGATCTCTTTGCGTGGACCGCCGCCATTGTGGCGGTGTCCGTGGTGTTTGAGCGGCTTTTTTTGAAGCTGGTGGACGCGGTTGCGGGAAAGGCGGCGCAATGGAAATTCGGGTGAGGGATCTCTGGAAGGCCTATGGCGGCGTAACGGTATTACAGGGAGTGAATTTTGCCGCCGGACCCGGCGTCACCTGCATCATGGCCCCCTCGGGGGCGGGAAAGACCACGCTGCTCCGCGTTTTGCTGGGCCTGGAGGCGGCGGACCGCGGCGTGGCGGAGGGGGCGGAGAACTGCCGGTGGGCGGCGGTCTTTCAGGAGGACCGGCTGCTGGAGCACCTGGACGCTGCGGGAAATCTGCGGTTTGTCCTGGGGCGGGATTATGAGGCGGAGAAAGCCGCCGCACTGCTGGCGGAGCTTGGGCTGGGGAACACGGACGGCAAGGCCGTCCGGGAGTTCTCCGGCGGCATGAGGAGGCGGCTGGCTCTGGCCCGGGCGCTGCTGGCAAAGAGCGACGCCCTGGCCCTGGACGAACCCTTTGCCGGACTGGACGCGGAGATCCGGGAAAGAGCGCGGGAGTGCCTCCGCCGCAGGGCGGGAGAGCGTCCCGTTCTGCTGGTGACGCACAGTCCGGAGGACGCGGCGGGCCTGGGGGCGGAGATTGTCCGTCTGCCCGGCGGGTTGCGCCATTGCGGGGAGTGATAGCGGCGGAGAGGCCGGGGGCAAGAAGCGTCCGGCCTCTCCGCGCCTTTGAAAATTTTGCAACTGCGGTTGTGTGACCGTGGAGCTTGTGGTATGATAAACACCAGACAAATGATAAGAAGGAGCCGAAACCGCCGTGGATTCTTTTAAAATCAAGCTGACGGAAAACAGCTATTTCCGCCAGGAGGAATTGACCTTTGCCGACTGCGACCGAAATAAAAACGCCCGGGTCTCCGCTCTGCTGCGTAAGGTGGCCAATTACGCGGGATATGATTATGACGCCCGGGGATTGACCCATGAGAAGCTGCTGGAGATGCGGGAGGCGTTTTTACTCTCCCGCATTGCGGTTAAGATTCACCGCTGTCCCCGGGCGCAGGAGGTGCTGGATATCACCACCTGGGAGAACGGGGTGCGGGGAGCGCACATGCAGCGGGTGTATGAGATGGCGGACCAGGAGGGGAGGCTGTGCGCCTGTGTCCGCAGCGACTGGATCTTGGTGGATCCGGTGACGAGGAGGATTTTGCGTCCCGGCTCCTTTACCGCCAAGGCGCTGACGGTCTGCCCCAAGGAGATCGACTGCCCGGAACCACGGAAGATTGTCCTGCCCCGGGAGGAGGCGGAGGAGCTGGGCATCCGGCAGATCCGCTGGTCTGACCTGGACGGCAACGGCCATGTGTACAGCGCCAATTACGGCGATATTGTGTGGGACTACCTGCCGGGGGATTTGCAGGAGCGCATTCCCCGGGAGTTCTACATCAATTACAGCAAAGAGACCACGCTGGGAGAGGACCTGCGGCTCTTGGGCCTTCGGGAGGGAGAGGGTTACCGTATGGAGGGCCTGGGGCCGGAGGGAGCGTGCTTTACCGCCCTGTGCGTGTTTTGAAACCGGGGCGTTTGTGCGAAGACAGCCCCCTGGGGAGGATGGACGGCGGACCGCCGGCTTCCGGTAAGGGAAACGGGACCCGGTATGACCGGGTCCCGTTTCTCTATGCCTGAAATTGCGGAACCCATACGCCCCGGTCCGGCAGGGGCAGCTCCAGAGCGGAGCCGTCCAGGCGGTGGACGAGTTCTGCCGGCCACATGGAGAGAAATTCCTCCACCCCGTCCACGTTGGGCAGGCCGTATGGGGCATGGCGGTAGTGCATGGGGACGGTCCACTTGGGGGAGAGGGCCTCGCAGACCTGTTTTGCCCCGGCGGCGTCCACGGTGTATGTGCCGCCCACGGGAACCATCACCAGGTCTACCTGGCCCACAGCCTCCAGCTGCGCCTGGGAGAGCTGATGCCCCAGGTCTCCCAGATGGGCGGCGGTGAATCCTCCGGCGGAAAAGACCCGGATGGTGTTCTCGCCCCGCAGGGCGCCGCCCTGGCCGTCATGGAAGGTGGGAATCTCCCGTACGGCAAAGGGGCACTCCCGCGCGGGCAGCGGCTCCGCCAGCTCCACGGCGCAGTGGTCAAAGTGCTGGTGGCTGCAAAACACCTGGTGCGCGGCGGCCCGCAGGGGCGGGTAGCCCTCTACGCCGGTGTAGGGGTCCAGTAAAACGGTATAGCCAGCCTGCTCCAGCAGGAAGCATGCGTGGCCCAGCCAGGTGAGCTTCATGGCAAGTCCTCCTTTATATCAGTAACAGAGGCGGGGGATCTCCCCGCCTCTTGAGTCTATCAGGTTTTCGGAGCGTTGTCATCCGTTTTTTCTGTTTTGGCCGCGGTGAAACGGCGCTTGTGCTTCCACAGGAACCGGAGGAGGGCGGCGAGGATCACCGCCAGCGTCAGCAGCCACATCCAACTATAGGCCAGACCCACGATCAGATTTTCCGCGCCGGAGGTGAAGGCGGTCAGGCCGGCGGTGAAGGCGGAGCCGATCCGGGCGGCAAAGCTGTCCGGGACCTCCTCCACGCTGGAGAGCTTGTAGACCTCCCGGAGGTTGATGGAGACAGTGGCGAAGTCCACCAGGGCATCATAGCGGCGCAGGGTGCCGGAGAGGCTTTCGATCTGGTATTCCGTCTCGGAGATGGCGGATTCGATGGTGATGATATCCTCCATGACCTCCGCCCGGCTCAGCAGTTCTTGAAGCCGCTCCAGCTTGATCTGCTGTGTCCGCAGGCGGCCCTCCGTGTCGTAGTAGGCCTCCGTCACGTTTTCCGCGCTCTCGGACCGCCAGGTCAGATTGCAAAGCTCTCCGGCCCGGAGGAGGAATTCGTCGTACCGCTCCGCCGGAACCCGGACGGTGTAGTCCGCCCAGCGGTAGCCGCTGCCGCCGGTGCGGAGGGAGCTGTTCTCATAGTAGCCACCCATTTCCTTTGTCAGGCGGCTGAGACTTTCCACGGCCCCGTCAAAGGCGGTGGTCTCCATCTCCAGATTGGCGGTGCGGATTATTTTGGCGTCCCGCAGAGCATTGTTTCCCCCCTGGTCCAGGGAGGCGGACTCCTGGTAGTAGCCGTACTCCCCCTGCTCCGGGTCCATCGGTGCCTCCGGCGCCCCCGACGGTCCCTCCACTGCCGTGTCCGCAGCCGCGGGGGCGCTGCTGGCGGAGTTGCCGTTGGCGCTCTTGCCGCCCCCGCAGGCGGTGAGCAGGGCCAGAATCATCGCCAGGGCCAGAAGGGTTCCTCCAATGTGCTTTTTCATGTTGTGGACCTCCTTTGCTTCTTTTCTCCGGTCTTCCGCACGGAGTTCTCGACTATATAGACGGAATTGGGAGGAAAAGGTTCCGGCCTTGTGTGTCTGAAAAGAAATTTTCCCACCTTGCCTTTTTCCCCAAAAGACGGTAAAATAGGGCCAACAACTTACTGTTTTGGAGGGAGAACGATGATGACCTATCAGGAAGTTCTGGCGGCGAGCCGCACCTGTATGGGACCTTACTGCAAATCCTGCCCCGTCTGCAACGGAGCGGCCTGCAAAAACGCCATTCCAGGCCCTGGGGCCAAGGGTTTGGGCACCGGCGCGATCCGCAACTACCAGAAATGGCAGGAGCTGTGCGTCAACATGGACACCATCTGCGAAAGCGGACCTGTGGATACCAGCTGTGAGCTGTTTGGGCGGAAACTGGCCCTGCCGGTGTTCGCGGCCCCCGTCGGAGCGGTGACCCAGCACTACGGGGATAAGTACAACGACCTGGAGTACAACGAGATTTTAGTTCCCGCCTGCGCGGCGGCGGGAATCGCCGCCTTTACCGGCGACGGCGTCAACCACGACGTCATGCGGGCCGCGGCCGCGGTGCTGGCGAAAAACGGCGGCTGCGGCGTACCCACTGTGAAGCCCTGGAATATGGAGCTGGTGAGAGAGAAAATGGACCTGGTAAAGGCGGCGAACCCCTTTGCCATCGCCATGGACATTGACGCGGCGGGCCTGCCCTTTTTGAAAAACATGGAGCCGCCGGCCGGCAGCAAAACCGTGGAGGAGCTGAGGCAGATCGCCGCCTGGGCGGAGCGGCCCTTGATCCTCAAGGGGATCATGACCGTGGCCGGGGCGAAAAAGGCCCTGGAGGCCGGCGCAGGCGCCATTGTGGTGTCCAACCACGGCGGACGGGTGCTGGACCAGTGTCCCGCCACTGCGGAGGTGCTGCCCGCGATCGCGGACGCCGTGGGGGGGAAGATGACCGTCCTGGTGGACGGCGGCATCCGGTCCGGTATGGACGTGTTCAAGGCGTTGGCCCTGGGGGCCGACGGCGTGCTGATCTGCCGCCCCTTTGTGAACATGGTCTATGGCGGCGGCGCGGAGGGCGTGAAGCTCTATGTGGAGAAGCTGCAAAGCGAGCTGGCGGACGCCATGGCCATGTGCGGCGCCCGCAAGCTGGCGGATATCAACCGGTCCATGCTGTTCGGCAGCTGATTTGAAAGAAGCGCGCCC
>CAJUQM010000015.1:0-35307 GCA_910588005.1 uncultured Oscillibacter sp. | reverse complement strand
CCTGTGGAAACAGGGCGCGCTTCTTGGCTCATTGCTCCAACCGCTCCAAAAGCTGTTCCAGCACCGCCGGCACGCTGGCGCACTGGCGGGGAAACCGGGGCCGGAGGGCGGGATCGGCGTCGGCCATCAGCCAGGGGATTCCGGCGGCCTCCAGCATGGGCACGTCGTTCCAATTGTCGCCGAAGGCCATGACGTCCGCCAGATCTGTTCCCAGAGAGCGGCACAGGCCGCGGAGTCCCGCGGCTTTGTCCGCCACGGTGAAATCCAGCCAAATGGGACCGGCCACCGCCATTCGAAAGGCCGTGCCCCATCGCGGTCCCAGGGAGTCTGCCGCCGCCGCGGGATTTGGACAGCAGGCGGAGACCTTAAGGATGTCCTCCTGAATGTCTCCGGCACAGTCCAGCGGTTGGACGTGGTTGCCGGTCCAGCCGCGGAAGTCCCGGATCAGCTTCTCCGGCCAGCCGCAGACATAAGAGGTGTTCTGGCCGGAGATCAGGGCGTAAGAATCCGGCAGGGAGGCGATATCCCGGGCCAGGGACAGCGCCTCGTCCCGGGACATGGCGGTTTTGGAGAGGACGGGGGCAGTTTCCTCCGTGCCGGGACCGAAGACCACGGCTCCGTTCTCACAGAGGAAGCAGACCTCGTCCGCCACCGGGGCGAACAGCTGCCGCAGGGAGTGGTACTGCCGCCCGGAGGCGGGACAGAACAGGACCCCGGCGGCCCGCAGGCGGCGGATCAGACCGAACAGAGCGGGAGGCAGGGACGTCTCTCCGTAGGGCATCAGGGTACCGTCGATATCGCTGGCAATCAGTTTGACCATGGGGAAGCGCCTCCGTTCTCGATGTTTCCGCATCCAACCATACCACAGATTCGGCTGTGTTTCCATTGTGGATTTTGCAGAAATTCATGCGCCTGCCGCCAAACGGCTTTTTCGCTTGCGCCGTCCGGGAAAGAATAGTATAATGAAAAAACTATACCAATGGGGAGGACCGGTATGAAAAAGCTGGCCGTCGGCATATTGGCCCATGTGGACGCGGGGAAGACCACGCTGTCCGAGGCCCTGCTCTACCGGGGCGGCTCCATCCGCCGTCTGGGCCGGGTGGACCACAAAGACGCTTTTTTGGACACGGACGCCATGGAGCGGGAGCGGGGGATCACCATTTTTTCCAAGCAGGCCGTGCTGCCCCTGGAGACGGTGGAGATCACCCTGCTGGACACCCCCGGGCACGTGGACTTCTCCGCAGAGACGGAGCGGACGCTCCGGGTGCTGGACTGTGCCATTCTGGTGGTCAGCGGGGCGGACGGCGTCCAGGCCCACACCCGGACCCTGTGGCGGCTGCTGGAGAGATATGGGATCCCCGTGTTTCTCTTTGTGAATAAGATGGATCTCTCCGGAGCGGGACGGGAGCGGCTTCTGGCGGACCTGCGGCAGAAGCTGGACGGAGGGTGTGTGGATTTTGGCGCGGAGCCGGACCGGATCGCGGAGGAGGCCGCCGTCTGTGAGGAGGCGGCGCTGGAGAAATATCTGGAGACCGGCTCGCTGTCCGGCGGGGATTTGACGGCCATGGTGGCGGAGCGGAAGCTCTTCCCCTGCTTCTTTGGGTCCGCGCTGAAGCTGGAGGGCGTAGACGGTCTTTTGGCGGGACTGGAGCGGTATGGTCCGGCGCCGGAATACCCGGCGGAATTTGGGGCGAGGGTTTTTAAGATTTCCCGGGATAACCAGGGAAACCGGCTGACGCACCTCAAGGTCACCGGCGGCGCACTGCGGGTAAAGGACCTTTTGACCAACCGCCGTCCGGGGATGCCGGAGGAGCGGGTCTGGTCGGAAAAGGCGGACCAGCTGCGGCTCTACTCCGGCGCGAAGTTCCGCACTGTGGAGGAGGCTCCGGCGGGCGCCGTTGTGGCGGTCACGGGGCTGAGCCGCACCCGTCCCGGGGACGGCTTGGGATTTGAGAGTGCCTGGACGGGACCGGTACTGGAGCCGGTGCTGGCCTACCGGGTGATTCTGGAGGACGGCGCCGACCCCCACGGGGCTTTGGCCAGACTGCGGCAGCTGGAAGAGGAGGACCCCCAGCTCCGCATTGTCTGGAACGAGGGACTGCGGGAGATCCACATCCAGCTGATGGGTGAGGTGCAGCTGGAGATTCTCCAGCGAATCCTGCGGGACCGGTTTGGGATGGCGGTCTCTTTTGGAGCCGGTTCCATCCGCTACCGGGAGACCATCGCCGCCCCGGTGGAGGGGATCGGACACTTTGAACCGCTGCGGCATTACGCGGAAGTCCACCTGCTGCTGGAGCCGGGAGCGCCGGGCAGCGGCCTGGCGCTGGGCACCATGTGCCCGGAGGACCAGCTGGACCGCAATTGGCAGAGGCTGATTTTGACCCATCTGGCGGAAAAGGAGCACTTGGGCGTGCTCACCGGTTCGCCCATTACGGACCTGCGCATTACCCTGGCGGCAGGCCGTGCCCATGACAAGCACACGGAAGGCGGGGATTTCCGTCAGGCCACCTACCGGGCGGTGCGCCAGGGGCTGATGCGGGCGGAGAGCGTGCTGCTGGAACCCTGGTATGACTTTCGCTTGGAACTGCCCGCCGCGCAGGCCGGCCGGGCCATCAGCGATATTCAGCGGATGAACGGCGAGACCGCCCCGCCGGAGACGGTGGGAGAGGAGGCCGTTCTCACCGGGGCCGCCCCGGTGGCGGCCATGCGGGACTATGCCAAGGAGGTGGCGGCCTATACCCGGGGGCAGGGGCGGCTGTCGTGTACTTCCGGCGGCTACCGTCCCTGCGGGAATGCGGAGGCGGTGACGGCCGCCATAGGATACGACCCGGAGCGGGATGTGGAAAACACGCCGGACTCTGTGTTTTGCGCCCACGGCGGGGGCTATACGGTGCGGTGGGATGAGGTGCCCGCCCATGCCCATGTGGACAGCGGCCTGCGGCTGAACGCGCCGGAACCGGCGGCAGAAGAAGAGGCGCAGCCCCGGCGGCCGGACGGCTATGCCGGGACTGTGGAGCAGGACCGGGAGCTTCAGGCCATCTTTGAGCGGACGTACGGCCCGGTGAAAAGGCGGGCCTTTTTCCAACCGGTGGAGCCTAGGCGGACTCCGGCGGCTCCGCCGCCGAAGCGGCGGGATGCGGCCGGGGAAGACCGGGGACCGGAGTATCTGCTGGTGGACGGGTACAACATCATTTTTGCCTGGGAGGAACTGAAGGCTGTGGCCCGGGACAATCTGGATGCGGCCCGAAAGCAGCTGTGCGATTTGCTGTGCAATTACCAGGGATATAAGAAATGCCGTGTCATTGTGGTGTTTGACGCCTATCAGGTGAAGGGCGGACTGGGTTCTGTGGAGAAATACCACAATATCCACGTGGTCTACACCAAGGAGGCGGAGACGGCGGATGCCTATATCGAAAAAGCCACCTATGAGATCGGGAAAAAGCACAGAGTGAGAGTGGCCACCTCCGATGGGCCGGAGCAGCTGATTATCCTGGGCCACGGGGCGCTGCGGCTGTCGGCGTCGGGCTTTCGCGAGGAAGTGGGACAGGTCCAGGGGCAGATCGCCGCCGCCCTGGGCCGGAACAATCAAAAGACCAGAACCGGCGCCATGCGCTCTGCCATGGAAAAGGCCCGGAGCGCCGGAGACAAGGAGGAACCGCCATGCTGACAACTGCTGCTGCCGCTGCCGCGGTGCTGTCCGCCTGCGCCGCGGTCCGGCGGCGCCTCTGCCGCGCCGGCCGCCGGGAGACGTTCTGCTGGAGGGGCCGGATCTGTGTGACGGAGCTGTGGAACGGCGGCGCGGCCTTTGGCCTGCCCATTGGGCGAAGGGTGGTCCTGGCCGGCTCCCTGGCGGCGCTGCTGGGGGTTCTCCGCTGCCGGAGGAGGGACCCTGCCGCCGTGGGCCTGGCCCTGGGAGGGGGGCTTTCGAATCTGTGGGAGCGGCTGCGCTGGGGCCGGGTGTACGACTATCTCCGCTTTCCCAAGGCCCCGGGTTTTTTGAAACGGTATGTGTTTAATCTGGCAGATCTGGCCGTGTTCCTGGGGGCGGCCGGGCTGCTGCTGGGCAGAGTTCGGAGACCCCGCCGGTAGGCGGTCCTCCTCCGCTGGGCCTGGGAGGAAAAATTGCGCGGCGGACTTTTTCAGGGATTACAGGGTTGACATAACCGTGTGGAAAAAGCTGTGGATAATGTGTAAAACCCAATGGCGGCAGGCCTTTGGCGGGGTGACAACCCCGTTATGGGAAAAGCTGCGCAATAACATTTTCACGAAAAAGGAAAATCTCTCTCGGGAAAGGGCGGGAAAAGCCGGAGGGATTCCGGGGCACTTGAACCTGTGGGAGATCTGTGCTATACTACAATATATTGGTACTTTCAGGGCAGATTTCGCCCTTTTTTGGAGGATCTATGGCATCGAAGAAACAGGATTACGGCAATGAGAGCATCTCGGCTCTAAAGGGCGCGGACCGCGTCCGAAAGCGGCCCGGCGTCATTTTCGGCTCCGACGGTCTGGACGGCTGCGAGCACGCGGTGTTTGAGATTCTCTCAAACTCCATCGACGAGGCCCGGGAGGGCCACGGCGCGTCCATTATTGTCACCCGGTACGCCGACCACAGCGTGGAGGTGGAGGACGCGGGGCGCGGCTGCCCGGTGGACTGGAACGAGAAGGAGCAGCGGTATAACTGGGAGCTGGTGTTCTGCGAGCTGTACGCCGGCGGCAAGTATGACAACGAGGATGGGGACAACTATGAGTTTTCCCTGGGGCTGAACGGCCTGGGTTCCTGCGCCACCCAGTACGCCTCCCGGTACATGGACGTCACCGTCTGGCGGGACGGGTTTGAATACAGCCTCCACTTTGAGCGTGGGGAGATTGTGGGGGAGCTGGGGAAAAAGCCCCTGCCCAAAAATCAGAGCAAAAAGACCGGCACCCGCACCCGCTGGCTGCCGGACCTGGACGTATTTACCGACATCGCCATTCCGGCGGAGTACTTCGCGGATGTGATGAAGCGCCAGGCAGTGGTGAACGCCGGCATCCGCTTTCTCTTTCGGGATGAGACGGCGGAGGGCTTTGCCGAGACGGAGTTCCTCTATGAAAACGGGATCTCCGACTATGTCTTGGAACTGGCGGGGGAGGAATCCCTCACCGCGCCGGTGTTTTGGCAGGCGGAGAAGCGGGGCCGGGACCGGGAGGACAAGCCGGAGTACAAGGTGAAGCTCAGCACGGCGGTCTGCTTTTCCAACAGGGTCAGTGTGGTGGAGCACTATCACAACTCCAGCTGGCTGGAGTACGGTGGCAGTCCGGAGAAGGCCAGCAAGTCCGCCTTCGTCTCTGCCCTGGACAAGTACCTGCGGGAGCAGGGAAAGTACCAGAAGAACGAGAGCAAGGTCACCTGGGCGGATGTGGAGGACTGTTTGGTGCTGGTGAGCAATAACTTCTCCACCCAGACCAGCTATGAAAACCAGACGAAAAAGGCCATTACCAACAGATTTGTCCAGGAGGCCATGACGGAGTTTCTACGGTCCAACCTGGAGATCTACTTCATCGAAAACCCCTTTGACGCGGAGAAGATCGCCGGACAGGTGCTCTTGAACAAGCGCAGCCGGGAGAAGGCCGAGGAGGCCCGGCTGAACATCAAGAAGAAGCTCTCCGGCTCCATCGACATCGCCAACCGGGTGCAGAAGTTTGTGGACTGCCGCACCAAAGATGTGGAAAAACGCGAGATTTACATCGTGGAGGGCGACAGCGCCCTGGGCAGCGTGAAGCAGGCCCGGGACTCGGAGTACCAGGGCATCATGCCCATCCGGGGCAAGATCCTGAACTGCCTGAAGGCGGATTACGCCCGCATTTTTAAAAGCGAGATCATCACGGATCTGCTGAAGGTCCTGGGCTGCGGCGTGGAGGTGCAGAACAAGCACGTCAAGGACGTCTCCTCCTTTGACCTCTCCAATCTCCGGTGGAGCAAGGTGGTGATCTGCACCGACGGCGACGTGGACGGCTTTCAGATCCGCACACTGGTGCTGACCATGCTCTACCGCCTGACGCCTACCCTGATTCGGGAGGGCTATGTCTACATTGCGGAGACGCCCCTCTTTGAGATCAACTGCGGGGAGAAGACCTGGTTTGCCTACTCCGACAAGGAGAAGAACGACATTGTGAAGGAGCTGGAGGGGAAGAAGGTCAAGGTCGACCGCTCCAAGGGCCTTGGCGAGAATGAGCCGGACATGATGTGGTTGACCACCATGAACCCGGAGACCAGGCGGCTGATCCGGGTGATGCCGGAGGACGTGGAGCGGACGGCTCAGGTCTTTGACCTGCTGCTGGGGGACAACCTCCAGGGACGGAAGGACCACATCGCGGAGAACGGGTACAAGTATCTGGAGATGGCGGACATCTCATGAGTTATGCTGGATAAAAACAAGCGGGTGCACCGACCGGAGCGATTGAAAGGCCATGATTATTCCCGGCCGGGCTGCTACTTTGTAACCTTCAATACAAAAATCAGAGGGGAGAATATCCTTTGCAAAGTGGTAAAAGCCGAAAGAGAAGCAGAGCGTTCCTTTGTGGGGCCTGCACCCCTGTGCAGGCCAATCCCCCAGCCGGCAGAGGATTTTCATCAGGAGGTCTGCTGTGAGCTCACCCGGGCTGGTGAGGTGCTGCAAGGACTGATAGAGCGAACCGCTGCTGTGTATGATGATGTTGAGATGGACTGCTATGTGATTATGCCGGATCATGTGCATCTTTTGCTTTGGATCAAGGATCGCCCTTTGGAGAGCGGGGAGCTTCCGGAGAGAGATGGCCTGCACAGGGGTGCAGGCCCCGCATCCATTCCTGGGATTATCCATGCAATTAAGGTGTTGACTACAGGGAAACTGGGGGAATCCCTCTGGCAGCGCGGCTATTATGACCATATTATTCGTAATGACGAAGACCTGCAAGCCACCCGCCAATACATCCGGGACAACCCTGTGAAATGGTTCCTCAATCGGGAAAGTGATCATTCCGTCTTCTGAAAAACCGGGTTTTCATTGCAGGGGCCGCCGAGGGCGGCGGCCCCTGCGAATGATCAGGGATGATCCTACTCCCTGAAATGCCGGTGCAGGAGCCAGCGGAGATATCCCGGAAGTGTTCTGCTGGATGCTGCGGCCAGTTGGGACAGGCGGTCGTGGTCCTGCTGGGTAAGCGTCACAGAAATATATTTTTTCTTGCAGTTGTTGTTCTCCATAAAATCACCCTCTTTTATTCTAGATAAAATTTATCTAAAATGCAATAGATAAATTTCATCTAATGTATTCTCTTTCAGGGTGATAAAATGGAAACGAGAATACGAGACCTGCGGGAAGACCTCGATTTGTCACAGAGCGAGGTTGCAGAGGCAATCGGTATTTCACAGCGCAAATATAGCTATTTGGAAACAGGGACACAACCTTGGACGGACGAACTCCTAGTCCGTCTTGCAAAGTTTTACCATACAAGCGTGGATTATTTATTGAAGCAAACAGATATCCCAAAGCCCGATTTCTACGAAAAAGACGAGTAAGGAACCAACACTATGCCGAAGAAGAAAACGCCAAATGAGAACAAGCCCAAAGTAAATAACCCCAACGTCCTGGGCCTCCGCGCCGCCGTGGTGGAGCAGTCCATCACCGACACCCTGGAGACCAACTACATGCCCTACGCCATGAGCGTCATCGTCTCCCGGGCCATCCCGGAGATCGACGGCTTCAAGCCCTCCCACCGAAAGCTCCTTTACACCATGTACGAGATGGGCCTCCTCACAAAGCCCCGCACCAAGTCTGCCAACATCGTGGGCCAGACCATGAAGCTGAACCCCCACGGGGACACCGCCATTTATGACACCATGGTCCGCCTCTCCCGGGGCTACGGCGCCCTGCTGACCCCCTTTGTGGACTCCAAGGGCAACTTCGGCAAGTGTTACTCCCGGGACATGTCCTGGGCCGCTCCCCGGTATACGGAGGCAAAGCTGGCCCCCATCTGCCAGGAAATCTTCAAGGACATCGACAGCGACACCGTGGACTTTGTGGACAACTACGACAACTCCATGAAGGAGCCGGCCCTGCTGCCCACCACCTTTCCCAATATCCTGGTCTCCGCCAACAGCGGCATTGCCGTGGGCATGGCCTCGCAATTCTGCGGGTTTAACCTCAAAGAGGTCTGCGACACCACGATCGCCTACCTCAAAAACCCGGACTGCGACCTGACGGAGACGCTGCTGGCCCCGGATTTTCCCACCGGCGGCGAGCTGGTCTGCGACCCCGCAGTCTTGGGGGAGATCTACAACACCGGCCGGGGCAGCGTGAAGGTCCGGGCCAAATACCGCTATGTCAAAGAGGAAAACCTCATTGAGATCTACGAGATCCCCTACTCCACTACGGTAGAGGCCATTTTGGACAAGGTGGCGGAGCTGATCAAAGCCGGCAAGGCCAAGGAGATTGCCGACATGCGGGACGAGACGGACCTCTCCGGATTGAAGCTGGCCATTGACCTCAAGCGGGGCGTGGACCCGGATAAGCTGATGGCCAAGCTCTACCGGCAGACGCCCCTGGAGGATTCCTTCTCCTGCAACTTCAACGTCCTGATTGCCGGGATGCCCAAGGTGCTGGGCGTCCGGCAGATTTTGGAGGAATGGACCGCCTGGAGGACGGAGTCCGTCCGGCGGCGGGTGTACTTTGTCCTCCGCAAGCGCAGGGACAAGCTGCACCTTTTAAAGGGCCTCAAACGGATTCTGCTGGATATTGACAAGGCCATCAAGATCATTCGGGAGACGGAGGAGGAGTCCGAGGTCATCCCCAATCTGATGATCGGCTTCGGCATCGACCAGATCCAGGCGGAGTACGTGGCGGAGATCAAACTTCGCAACATCAATAAGGAATATATCTTAAAGCGGGTCAATGAGACCGCTGCCCTCCAGGACGAGATCGAGGATCTGGAGGATCTCCTGAACAGCCCCAAACGGGTGAAGAAGATCATCGTGGAGGAGCTGAACGAGGCGGCGAGGAAGTACGGCGAGTCCCGCCGCACCTCCATTGTCTACGGCCACGAGATCGAGTCCTACGACGAGGCGGAGCAGGCGGAGGAGTACCCCGTCCACCTGTTCCTCTCCCGGGAGGGCTACTTCAAGAAGATCACGCCCCAGAGCCTGCGGATGAGCGGCGAGCAGAAGTTCAAGGAGGGCGACGGCCTCCGCCAGAGCTTTGAGGCCACCTCCGCCGCGGAGATCATGTTCTTCACCAACCAGTGCCAGGTGTACAAGACCCGCCTCAGCGAGTTTGACGACACCAAGGCCAGCGTCCTGGGGGACTATCTGCCCTCGAAGCTCGGCATGGACCCGGGGGAGAGCGTGGTATACGCCGTGCTGCCGGGGAGGGACTATGCCGGCGCCCTGCTGTTCTTCTTTGAAAACGGCAAGGCCGCCCGGGTGGATCTGACAGCCTACAAGACCACCTCCAACCGCCGCAAGCTCACCGGGGCCTATTCGGATAAGTCTCCCCTGTGCGGGATCTGCCGGGTGGACCAGGACATAGAGCTGGCGGTGTACTCCACGGAGCCACGGTGCCTGATCTTCCACACGGCCCTGCTGGCCCCCAAGACCACCCGCGCCACCCAGGGCGTGGCGGTGATGAGCCTAAAGCCCAAGTACCGCCTGGAGGCCGTCAGGCCTTTGGAGGAGACGGGAATCTGCAACCAGAGCCGCTACCGGGTGCGGGCGATTCCCGCCGCCGGTGCGCTGCTGCGGCAGGAGGACAGCGAGGAAAAGCAGCTGGCGCTTCTGGACGGGGAGATGAGCTAGGCCCTGTTTGAAAAATGACAAAACGCCGTCTCTGGGCATCTTTTTTCACCAGGACTTCGTTGATTTTCCTTGAAATCCGTCAGGATTCCTGCGGAAAATCGCCTTGCCTGACGAAAAATCTGTCTCAATCCGGCATTTCACAATTTTCAAACAAGGCCCAATCTGTTAGGAGGATTGAATGAAAAAAATTCTGCGGAGCTACGGGATTACCTTTGTGGGATCTCTGCTGTTTTCGCTGGCGTTCAGCGCGTTTTTTGAGGTGAACCAGGTGGGCATGGCCGGTATGACCGGCCTGGGCCAGGTCCTCAATGTGTTTCTGCCCCAGATCTCAGTGGGCGTCATTGTATTTGTATTGAACGTGCCCATCTTCCTGGTGGGCTGGCGGCTGCTGGGCTTTCACCTGCTGGCCTCGTCCCTGTTCTCCATGTTCGTCACCTCCGCCGCCATGGATATTTTTACAAGGATGGGGAATTTCTCCAGTATGGACCCCATGCTGGCCTCCCTGTGCGGCGGCGCGCTGATGGGCCTGGGTCTGGGCATGGTGTTCTCCCAGGGGGCCACTACGGGAGGCACAGATATCATCGGCCGCCTTCTAAAGCTGAAATTCCCCTGGCTGCCCCTGGGCAAGCTGGTGCTGGTGCCGGATCTGGCGGCCCTGGTGCTGGTGGCCATCGCCTTTGGCCGTCTGGAGGCGGCGCTGTACGGCGCTGTGGCCATGTTCGTCTCCAGCCAGGTGACGGATACCGTGCTCTACGGTCTGGACAGCTCCAAGGTGGCCTATATCATCTCCGACCGCTGGCAGGAGATCGCAAGGACGCTGATGGACCGCCAGGGCCGGGGCGTCACCATCCTCCAGGGCGAGGGAGGCTACACCGGGGATGAAAAGCGGGTGTTGCTGGTGGCCTTTAAGCAGCGGGAGATTGTGGACATCAAGCGGCAGGTCCACGAGCTGGACGAGGGGGCGTTTCTTATCGTCTGCGACGCCCGGGACGTGCTGGGTGAGGGCTTTGGCGAGTACCGCCAGGACGAGATTTGACGCGGCCGGTTTTAGACGCCGGGAGATACATCCATATCGAAAGAATACGAACTTAGACAGGAGACAAGGGGGAGAGGCATCATGGAAGACTTTGACACCGTAAAAAAGAATCTGGAAGACCGGGGCTATGCGGTGCGGGTGTTCAGCACCGGGGCGGAGGCCGCCGCGTATCTGGACGGAGTCATCGACGGCAGGACCGTGGGCTTCGGCGGCTCGCTGACGCTGGAGCAGATGGGACTGTACGACGCCCTGGGGAGGCATAACACCGTGGTGTGGCACTGGAAGCAGGAGGCGGGTCCGGCCCGCCGGGAGGCCATGCAGACCGATATCTATCTGACCTCCGCCAACGGCCTGGCGGAGACCGGGGAGATCCTGAATATCGACGGCATCGGCAACCGGGTGGCGGCCACGCTGTTCGGACATGAGAAGGTGTATTTTGTCATTGGCCGCAACAAGGTGGCTCCCACCTATGAAGAAGCGCTGTGGCGGGCCAGGAACATCGCCTCGCCGCAAAATGCCCGGCGGCTGGGGAAGAAGACCCCCTGTGCCGTCAAGGGGGACCGCTGCTATGACTGCAAAAGCCCGGAGCGGATCTGCCGCGGCCTGGTGACGCTGTGGGGTCCCATGATGGGGATGGAGACGGAGATCCTCCTGGTAGACGAGGACCTGGGCCTGTAATCACAAGACCGCAGAGGGGAGGGACAGCCTGTGAAGAGGTGCTGTATACTGGTGATGGCGCTGTGCCTGTTGGCGGGCTGCACCCCTCTGCTGGAGCGGGAGTACAGCACCGTGGAACCCCACAGCAGCAAATTCTGGGAGAGCGAGGCCGCCGGAACGCTGCGGGCAGAGAATTATCAGGATATTGTCAACGATCTTTTGATTCTGATCGGCCAGCATACGGAGACGGCCACACTGCGCCTTTACAACGTGGAGAATAAGCTGCAGGTGGCGGACATGCTGGAGCGGGCCACGGTGGAGGTGCAGCAGGAGACCCCCATGGGAGCGTATGCCGTGGAGTATATCACCTCTTCCAGCCAGTCCCAGCGGGGGTACTATGAGATTGAGCTGCAGATCAGCTACCGCCGGACAGCGGAACAGATTCAGGCGGTGGTTAACGCCACCAGCCCGGAGGCGCTGTACGCGCTGCTGGACACCGCCCTGGAGGAGGGACGGACGGAGCTGGCGGTGCGCATCGGATATTGGAGTCAGGAACATGGCCAGACCCAGGTGGAGGAGGCGCTGGCCCGAATTCGGGAGGAGCGGGACCTGTTGGAGCGGCCCATGTGGCCGGTGCTCTACTACCCCGCCGGCGGTCCGGTGGGACTGATTGAGTTTTTGCTGGACCAGGAGGTGCTGCCGGAGGAGGAAGAACAGGCCGTGGATGGCCAGGCGGAGCTGGAGGGGGAACTGCAGGAGGAAGCGGCAGAAAATGGAGAAAAAATTGACTCAGAGGGTTGACAAAGAGGGGGAAGTCTGCTAAAATACTTTTTGTTCGCGGGCATAGCTCATCTGGTAGAGCGCCACCTTGCCAAGGTGGAGGTAGCGAGTTCGAGCCTCGTTGCCCGCTCCAGAGAGAAACAGGACATCCGGATTGGGATGCCCTGTTTTTTCTGTAGAAGAGGAACTGGCTGCCTCCACCTACGCGCAAAGCGCGTGTTTAAAATGGAGGAGAGGCAGGGTTCCCGCAAATGGCCCCCGGCCATTTGTGGGATGGCGGTAAGCGAGTTCAAGCCTCGTCGCCCGTTCCAGAGAGAGAAACAGGACATCCGGATTGGGATGCCCTGTTTTTTCATCGCATGGGGGCTATCTCCGGCGCGGAGAGGATCTGGGGCCTTTCCGCTGCCGCGTCCGGCGGGATAGAACCGTGCTGCATCGGTCAAACAGCCGCTCCAGCAGCATCTGGGTGGGTACCACCAGCAGCGCCATGGCCGCCAGCACCAGCCACCCGGCGAAGGACAGCCCCTTTAAGGACAGGGAGAACAGATCTCCAAAGAATACTACGGCGATGACCATGGCCGTGGTCATGGAGGCGAGCATGACGGTCCGCTTGAGATCCATAGGGCGGGCGGCGTAATAGATCACCATCAGGCAGTTGATGGCCATAATCACCACACAGATGGTGGACAGCTCCCCAATGCTCAGGTGAAGCGCATAGACAAACAGCTCCGAGAACAGCACCACAAAGATGGCCGTCAATCCGCCGGGGAAGGATTTCCGGAACACATTGTGCAAGAATTTGCCGCGTACCAGGTCGTGGTTTGGCTCCAGAGCCAGAAAGAAGGAGGGAATGCCGATGGTGAGGGAGGAGATCAACGTCAGTTGAATGGGAACGAAGGGATAGGGAAAATCGGCGAACAACGTGATGATGGCCAGGAAAAAGGACAGAATGTTTTTTACCAGATACAGTGCCGAGGCCCGCTGGATGTTGTTGATGACCCGGCGGCCCTCTGCCACCACTTTGGGCATGGCGGAAAAATCGCTGTCCAGCAGTACCAGCTGGGCCACCTGACAGGCCGCGTCTGCGCCGGAGGCCATGGCCACGCCGCAGTCGGCGTCTTTCAGCGCCAGAACATCGTTGACGCCGTCGCCTGTCATGGCCACCGTGCGGCCCTGGCTCTGGAGGGCGCGGACAATTTTTCGCTTCTGGTTGGGCACCACACGGCCAAAGACGGCGTACTGCCGGACGGCCCGGGCGATATCGGCGTCGGTCTTCAGCTCCCGGGCGTCGATCCAGCGCTCCGCGCTTTGAATGCCTGCCTGCTTGGCAATGGCGGAGACCGTGACCGGATCGTCGCCTGAGATGACCTTTACCCGCACCCCCTGTTCGTGGAAGTAGGCGAAGGTTTTTGCCGCGCCGGGGCGGAGGGGGTTCTCCAGCACCAGCAGGGCCATAGGCAGCACCAGACCGTGAAGGCGGCCCTCTTCCGCTCCGTCGCACTGGGCCAGCAGCAATACCCGGCAGCCCTGTTCCGTGTAGGAACGGATCTGCTTTTCCAGAGGGACCAGTTCGCCGCCCAGAACATACTCCGGGGCGCCGATGACATAGGCGCCCCGGCCCGCAAAGTTGACGGCGCTCCACTTTGTGGCGGAGGAGAAGGGGACCGTCTCCCGGCTGGGCCAGGCGGGACCATAGGAGAACTTTTCCGCGATGGCCCGAGCGGTATCATTGTCCGGCTCCAGCACCCGGTAGAAGGCGCCCAGGGCGTCGGCGATCTCCGCCTCCGTCCAGGCCGCCGCATCCAGAGGAACCACTTCCCGCACCTGCATCTGGGGGCAGGTGACGGTACCGGTCTTGTCCACACACAGAACATCCACCCTGGCCAGGGTTTCGATGGCACTCATCTCGTGGATAAGGGTCCGGTTCCGGGCCAGCCGCACGACACTGACCGCCAGGGCGACGCTGGTCAGCAAAAACAGTCCCTCCGGGATCATGCCGATCAGGGCCGCCACGGTGGACACCACCGACTGCCGCAGCCCCAGATCCTGGGTGACGAATTGGGTGTAAAACAGGGCGGCGCCGATGGGGACCAGCACAATGCCGATGAAGCGAATCAGGCGGTCCAGAGAGCGCATCATCTCGCTTTTGCCGGGACCGGCGTCCTTTTTTGCCGCCAGGGTCAGCTTGGCGGCGTAGGAGTCCGCCCCCACCTGCTCCAGACGGAAGCGGCACTTGCCGGAGATGACGAAGCTGCCGGAGCGAAGTTGGTCCCCCGGTCCCTTGGCGATGGCGTCGGCCTCGCCGGTGATAAGAGCCTCGTTTACCTGTACCTGCCCGGTGAGCACCGGCCCGTCGGCGGGGATCTGGCACCCGGCGGTGAGTTCCACGATGTCCTCCCGTACCAGCTGGTCCACGGGCAGATCCGTGAGACTCCCATCCCGTACCGCCCGGACCTTGGAGACCGACAGCAGAGACAGTTTCTCAATGGTTCGTTTGGAGCGAATTTGCTGAACGATGCCGATAACGGCATTGGCCGCCACAATGAAGAGGAAGGTCATGTCCCGCCAATCCCCTACCAGCAGCAGGCACACCGCCAAAACCACGAAAATCAGATTGAAGTAGGTCAGAAGATTTTCCCGAATAATCTGCTTATCGGATTTTGTGGGGGATTCCACCGGACGGTTGTCCCATCCCGCTGCCGCCAGCTCCCGGGCCTGGGCGGTGGATAGGCCTCTGTCCGCCTCCGGATCCAGGCGGGGGATCTCCCGGCGCACGGGCTGTACCTGCGGCCTGATCTGTTTCTTTTTCATGCGACGCCCCCTGTCAAATTCTTTGATTTTATATCTATTATACCAATATGGCGGCCCTTTGTACAGGCCGTCAAAAATTCATCTCTTTTCTCCTTCGTGTTGACCGTTCTGACCGCCAGCGATTTTACCGGCGCCTTGAAATAGAAAACCGTCCGTGATATAATCGGCTTGACAAATCGGGATTTGGGGAGGAGGCCCTACTATGAAGGACATCAATCCTATTTGCAAAATCGCATTGGTACAGGCAGAGCCTATACTGTTTGATAAAAAAGCATCACTTGCAAAAGCACTTGAATACATTGAAGAAAGCGCATCGCAAAAGTCGGATTTAATCGTTTTTCCGGAGCTTTTTATCCCCGGCTATCCGATTGGAATGAACTTTGGTTTCAGTATGGGCAGGCGGACAGAAGCTGGGCGCTCCGATTGGAAGCGCTATTATGACGCTTCTGTTGTCGTGGGCGACGCAGAATTTCAAGCACTTGCCGATGCAGCCCAAAAAGCAGGTGCTTATATCAGCCTTGGTTTTTCGGAACGTGATGCGTTCAGCGGAACGCTTTATAACAGCAATGTCATTTTTGAGCCAGATGGCGCATATCAGGTGCATCGCAAGCTCAAGCCGACAGGCTCTGAACGAGTGGTCTGGGGCGACGCCAACAAGGGCTACTTCCCCATTACACAAACGCCGTGGGGCCCCATCGGCAGTCTGATCTGCTGGGAAAGCTATATGCCGCTTGCGCGGGTCGCGCTCTATCAAAAGGGCGTTACCATCTATATTTCACCGAACACAAACGACAACCCCGAATGGCAGGCGACAATCCAGCACATTGCTCTCGAGGGTAAATGTTATTTTATCAATGCAGATATGATTGTAAGGAAAGCCTCTTATCCTTCTGATCTTAATGAAGTGGAGGCGATTTCCCGGTTGCCGGAAACGGTGTGCCGCGGCGGAAGCTGTATCGTAGACCCCTATGGCCATTATGTGACGGAGCCAATCTGGGATCAGGAGACGGTCATTTATGCAGAGCTTGATATGAATCTTCCGGCGTCCTGCAAAATGGAGCACGATGCGGTGGGGCATTATGCGAGGCCCGATGTGCTGGAACTGAAGGTCAGCGAACAATGATTAGTGGGCGTGGGAGCAGATTGTCGATTACCGTAGAAATTCTGACTCTATAACTTCCGGCTTATTGGGCAGCGAGACAGCTTGTCTCACTGCCCGTTCCGTCATTTTGGGAATGAGAGAATTTTATGAGCGTTTTTCAGCACAAAAGCGAAAAGGGACCAAAATTTCCGCTGGGAAAATAGCCGTTGACGGCACCCCCGGCAATTTTGTGAGAGTATGAAAAGAGCCTGCCGTCCTTCTGGACGGCAGGCTGCCGGATTGGGGAGAAAGCGTGGCGGCAAATAGAGCGGAGAGTCAGCCGATGCCGCCCAGTATGGCGCCGGCCACCAGGGCGACAACGCACATGGCGATAAACAGATACCCCAGGTACTCAAACCACTTGCCCACGGGTTTTCTGGCGCCGCGGTTGACCTCCTCCAAAGCCTCCCTGCGGGGCAGAATCAGGAAGAACATGACGGCGGCGAGACCCGCTCCCAGAGGGCAGATGTAGATCGAGACGATGTCCATCCACTGGGAGGTATAGGGCTGGATCAGCAGGGCGACGACCCCGCCGGCGATGCCGGTGAGGGCCACGGCCGTGCCTCTTTTGAGCTTGAACTGCTCCTGCATGGTGGCCACGGGGGACTCGTACAGGTTGACAATGGAACTCAGGCCCGCAAAGAGGACGGCCACGTAGAAGATCGCGCCGATTACCCGCCCGCCGGGCATGCCGTTGAGGATGTTGACCAGATACACGAACATCAGTCCGGGACCGGGTTCGATGTCGCCCATGGCAAAGCCGCTGGCGCCGATGGCGGGGATGATGACAAAGGCGGCCAGCAGGGCGGCGATGGTGTCAAACAGGGCCACGCGCCGGGCGGAGCGGGGGATGTCCTCATTTTTGGGCAGATAGGAGCCGTAGATCACAGAGCCGTTGCCCGCCACGGACAGGGAGAAAAAGGCCTGGCCGAAGGCGTAAATCCATACCTGGGGATTCACCAGTCCCGCGGGGTCCAGGGTGAAGAGGAACTTGTAGCCCTCGGAGGCGCCGGGCTGGAAGCCGACGTACACGGCCAGGATGACAAACAGGCCGAACAGCAGGGGCATCATAATTTTGTTGGCGGCCTCGATGCCGTTGGCCACGCCCATGGCCATGATGACCATGGCCACGGCCAGACCGACGATCAGCCACATGCCGTTGCCGGTGCCGAAGACGCCGCTGCGGACCATCATGCCGACGGCCTCGCGGAAGGTTTCCGCTCCGGGTGCGGCGGCATCGAAGGCGGGGCCGATGAGGGACATGTCCTGCCCCATGGCGTACAGGCCGCCGGAGAGGGACAGGAAGGCATACTTGAAGATCCAGCTCATGATTACGGTGTAGCCGATGGCCATCATCAAAGAGCCGATGATGGGGATGACGCCGACGGCCTGACCCAGCCGCTTGCTGCGGTTTCCCGCCTCGGCGGCATGGCCGAAGGCGTCGATGGGGCCGCCCTGCGCCCGGCGGCCCAGGGCGAATTCCTCCATGACGCCGGAATTGCCCACCAGGAGGACGATGATAAAATAGGGAATCAGAAAGGTCAGGCCGCCCCACTTGGCCACCATGATGGGAAAGCGCCAGATGTTGCCCATGCCGACGGCGGAGCCGATACAGGCCAGAGTGAAGCCCCACTGGCCCTTAAATCCGTCGCGGCTTGGCAAAGTCTCGTGGCTCATAGACAAAATCCTCCTCTTGATCAGCGGCTTCCTGCGCAGCGGGCCGCCGTGCGGCGCGGCTGCGCCGCATGATGAATTCGCTTTTTTGCTGGGATATGACTCCGGAAAGGCGTGAAAGCGGCGCGCCGGCCCAGTTCCCCATGCCGTCCTTCGCGGCGGACAGTGCCGGGATTGTGGGTGCGGTCCTCTGCGGGCGTTACCCGGAGAGGAGGCGCGGACACAGGGGGTTACAGGGCGGCGATGACCTCGATCTCCACCAGCGCGTCCTTGGGCAGGCGGGCGACCTCCACGGCGGAGCGGGCGGGGAAGCTGCCCTCGGTGAAGAAGGTGGCGTACACCTCGTTCATAGCGGCGAAGTTGTTCATGTCGCTGAGGAATACCGTGGTCTTCAAAACAGCGTCCATGGTGAGGCCGGCCTCTTCCAAAATGGCCTTGACGTTGGTCAGGGACTGGCGGGTCTGGGCCTGAATCCCCTCTGGGAAAGTTCCGGCGGCGGGGTCGATGGGCAGCTGGCCGGAGGTGATGACAAAGCCGTTGGCTTTGACGGCCTGGGCGTAGGGACCGATGGCCGCCGGGGCTTGACTGGTGCTGATAATTGTTTTCATAAAACAGCCTCCTCTTAATAAAGTGAAACGATTTTATCAGAATTAAAAAAAATTGTCAACGGACATCACGGGGTTTCACCAATAGACGGTTTAAAAATGGGGGGATCGTGGAGACGATCAATAAAAATCGGCCGGATGCAAAGGTTTCAATGTGAGAAAAAATTCTTTTGACAGGCTGGTATTCCAGTAATATAATGATATAAATCATTGGCGAAGAGCAGAGGGAAAAAGAGAAGAACGGTGGGATTGCCCGCGGCCGCGCGGGCGGAAGGGGGAGGCGTATGCCCAATGTTCCCAACGCGCTGCTGCAACAGTATGTGAAGCTAACGGAGTTTCTCGGACTGGCGCTGGGGCCGGATTACGAGGTGGCCCTCCATGACCTGACGGATAAAAACCGGTCCATCATTGCCATCGCGAACAAGCATGTCAGCGGCCGGGAGATCGGCGCGCCGCTGACCAATGTGGCCCTCAGCGTCCTGATGGATAAGAGCTATGAGACACAGGATTACCGCCTGCACTATTTCGGCGTCTCTGCGGGGGGCAAGGAGCTGCGGTCCAGCACCATGTTTATCAAGCAGAACGGACGGCTGATCGGAATGCTCTGCATCAACTTTGACGACAGCCGGTATCAGGCCGTGAGCGGCCAGATTTTGAGCCTGTGCCATCCGGACGCCTTTGCCAAAAGGGTGGCGCATCCGTCGGCGGCGGACGGCGCATCGGCCGCTCCCCCGCACCGGCCGGAGACCTTTCGCAACTCCACGGAGGCCGTGGCGCTGGATGCCATCAGCCATGAGCTGGAGCGCCTGGGGGTAACGGCGGAACGCCTGACCTCCGACGAGCGGATGCAGATCATCGCCGGACTGGAGGAGAGCGGGATCTTTTTGCTGAAGGGGTCCGTCAAAGACGTGGCTGCGGGACTGTGCTGCTCTCAGGCCAGCGTGTACCGCTATCTGACGCAGATCAAAAAACAGTGAGAGAGATAGAGCGTGCGGCGCCGGCTTTTCCGGCGCCCTGAGATAAGAGAATTCCCTTTCAGAGCGAACAGTTCTTCTGAAAGGGAATTTTCTATTTTGATATTACAGCTGTTTTACTGTATAATATACGGCCAGAGCAAAAACCACAATGGCCAGCGCCCACATGGCGTAGTAGGCCACGGTTGTGCTGATGAGCGCCGCCGCAATCCCCGCTGCGGACAGGCCGCAGGCGCTGTAGATGGGCAGCAGGTCGGCTCCGGAGGGCAGAAGACGGAACTTGCCCAGCCTGCCGCCGCCTTTGCCGACTTTGTAAGCCAGCACTGCGGCAGCGGCCAATAAAACCAAAAAGAGCACGGCGGCAACCCGGATCAAAGTGCCGTAGTATATGTTGGACAGCGTCCGGCGGCAGACCCACAAAAAGACCAGCGACACGCCCAAAATCGTCAGGGAGACGGCGCACTCCCGGTCGTATAGGCTCCAGAGAATCACCAGCAGCATCACAACAGGGACCACCACGGACAGCAGTGTCACCGCCGAGGCGTTCATAAGGCGGATCAAAACGGTGGAGATGGCAAGAAAGGCGCCCAGGCCGGCTGTGTACCAGCCGATCACCCGTTTTTTCCGGTCAGCCTTCCAGAGGACGCTGAGGACGGCGCCCACCGCGAAGACAGCCGCGCCAACACCGGCAAGAACCCAGAGATAATAATCATACCAGGCGATTTGCTGCTCCGCGTTGCCGGCCAGATAGAAGCGCCGGACGATCAAAAGGTACAGTTCGGCGACACAGCCTGCCAGGAAAAATTTCATAGCGCCGGTCATAGGCTCGTCCCGCTTGACCGGTTTGGAGCGACGGTTCGGATTCTTAGGCATTTATAAGGACCTCCAGGGAGTTTTTCTTTCTGGTAATTTGCCTGTGGGAGGACTCTCCCGCTAACATACCCGAATAGTATATCAGGTTTTTTTTCGATTTGCAAGGGTAAAAGTGGAATGGAAAACACAAATTCAAATATTTCTGCCCGGGCCGCCATCTGCGCGGCGGTCCCTGGGCGGCCTCGCCCCGCCTTGGGGAATCCATGGTTGAGATCTTGGCGCGAAAGTGGTATACTGGCCACAGTGCATGTCCATTTGACGTGGGCAGTACATATAGTATATCATTTATTTCAGTTATCATGATAGATAAAAAATCGGGGGATAACCACAATGAGACGTTTTATCGGATTCACCCTTGCCCTTGCCTTGATTTTGAGTCTTACGGCCTGTTTCGGTCCCCCGGTGGATCCGGACACGGTGCAGGAGAGTATTCAGGTGATCGCCATGGACACGGCGATGTTCATCTCCACCTACGGGAAGCGGAGCACCTCCGCGGCCTACGCCTCGGAGGACCTGATCCGGGACCTGGAGTCCAAGCTCTCCCGGACGGAGGAGGAAAGCGAGGTCTCCCGTCTCAACGCCGCCGGCGGGCAGCCGGTGGAGGTGGGACCGGAGCTGGCGGCCCTGCTCACCGCGGCGGAGAAGTACCGGGCGGACACACACGGGGCCTTTGACATCACCGTGGCCCCGGTGGTCTCCGCCTGGGGCTTTACCGCCGGTGCCTTTCGTGTCCCCGCCCAGGAGGAACTGGAGGCGCTGCTGGAAAAAGTGGACGGCTCCGCCGTCCAGGTGACGGAGGACGGCGCGGGCGGTTATTCTGCCGCCTTGGCCCCGGGCCAGTCCGTGGACCTAGGGGGCATCGCCAAGGGCTACGCCGCAGACCGGCTGGTGGATCTCTTCCGGGAATATCAGGTCCCCCGGGCCATGGCCCAGCTGGGGGGCAACGTGCTGGCCTGGGGGGACCGGCCCGACGGCACTCCCTGGCGGGTGGGGGTCCAAGACCCGGCCCGGCCCGACGAGCAGAACGCTTTTGCAGGTATTTTAAACCTGAAAAATGCCTTCGCCGTCACCTCCGGCGGCTACCAGCGGTACTTTGAGGAGGGCGGAAAGCGATACCACCACATCATCGACCCCGCCACCGGTTACCCGGCGGACAGCGATCTGACCTCCGTCACCGTGGTGGCGGACTGCACCTACGACGACTGCATGGGCGCCCTGTGCGATGCCTTTTCCACGGCGTTCTTTATCATGGGGGAGAAAGAGGCCCTGGACGGCTGGCGGGAATGGCAGGAAGGCCCCCCTTCTTTCTTTGACCTGGTGCTGATTACGGAGGACGGCCGGGTGGTGGTCACCCAGGGGCTGGCGGAGTCCTTTACTCTGGAAGAGGGGAGCGGATATACCCTTGAGATCGTCTCCTAAGCCGCGTCCCAACGGTTGGGATGCCCTGGTGGTCCTGGTGGTGCTGGCACTGGCGGCGGGCAGTGCCCTGGCGGTCTGGGGCGGCGGCCGGACGGCGGCGGGTCCGGGAACGGTGGTGGTCACCATCGGCGGGCAGGAGGTGGACCGCTTCCCCCCGGAAGCGCTGCTGGACAGTCCCAGGACCTACTCCGGCAACGGCTATACCCTGGAGCTGGAATATGGCCTTCGAGGGGGGGGAGACCCGCCGCTGAACCATCAAGCGCCCTCCTTGGAGGCCGGGGTCCAAGTGGCCTGGGCGGACTGTCCCACCCGGGACTGCGTCCGCACCGGACTGATCACCCAGCGCGGACAGAGCATTGTGTGCCTTCCGGCCGGGGCCATCATCCGGCTGACGGGGACCGGGGCGGAGGACTTCGGCGGTGTGGACGCCGTGGTGGGATAGGAGGCGGCGGATGAAACTGACCACAAAGCAGCTGACCCTCTGCGCTGTGCTGACGGCGATGGCCCTGGCCCTGAGCTATCTGGAAAACCTCTTTCCCCTGGCCCTGGCCATTCCCATCCCCGGGGTGAAGCTGGGCCTTGCCAACATTGTGACGGTGTTTGCCCTGTATGCCCTGGGACCTGCCCAGGCGCTGATGATTCTCACCGCCCGGTGCCTGCTGGGGGCCATGTTCGCCGGAAATGCAAACGCGCTGCTGTTCTCCCTGTTGGGGGGCTTTGCCGCCATGCTGGCTATGATTCTCCTGGTCCGGCTGGAGAGGTTCTCCGTCTACGGCGTCTCCATCGGCGGCGCGGCAGCCCACAACTGCGGCCAGATGGCCGCGGCGGTGCTGACGCTGGGAAGCGCTGCGCCGCTGTACTACCTGCCTGTTTTGCTGGCGGTATCCCTGGCGGCCGGAGCGCTGACGGGCCTGGTGGCCGGGAGCCTCTTCCAGGCGCTGGAGCATACAAACTTGCGGAAACTTATATAAGGAGTATAAGGAGTGACAGAATTGGACCGGAAACAGGTGAGCAAGAAGGACCAGATCATCCTCCAGCAGCTGGAGGTCATCCGCACCATGACGGAGAACAACCTAAACCGCATGGGCGCGGACTTTTGGGGAACGCCGCCGGCCGCGTCCGGCGGGGCGCCGGAGAGGGAAACGCCGGCGGAGGGACCGGAGAAAGCCGGCGCGACGGCCTCTGCCGGAGAGAACTCCGCGAAGCCGCCGGAGAAGGAGGCGCCCCCTCCGGAGAAAATCGAGGATCTGCAGGCGGAGCTGGAGAGCTACATCGGCCTGGCCTCGGTGAAAAAAGAGGTGAAAAACCTCATCAATATGGTCACAGTCCACAAACTGCGGGAGGAGCAAGGGCTTCCCACCGCGGACCTCTCGCTGCACATGGTGTTCTCCGGCAATCCCGGCACCGGCAAAACCACCATCGCCCGGATCATGGCCCGCATCTACCACAGCCTTGGCATTTTGTCCAAGGGACAGCTGGTGGAGGTGGACCGCAGCGGCCTGGTGGCGGGCTATGTGGGCCAGACGGCTCTGAAGGTCAAAAAGGTGATCGACTCCGCCCTGGGAGGCGTGCTGTTCATCGACGAGGCCTACGCCCTCAACGGCGGCGCGGAAAACGACTTTGGCCGGGAGGCCATTGACACGATTTTGAAGGCCATGGAGGACCACCGGGATGACCTGGTGGTGATCGCCGCGGGATACGACGGCCTGATGGAGCGGTTTATTCACTCCAACCCCGGGCTGGAGTCCCGGTTTAACCGCTTTTTGCACTTTGCGGACTATACCGTGGATGAGATGATGCGGATTTTTGAGATGCAGTGCAAAAAAGGGTGCTACACGCTGGACCGTCAGGCGGCGGAGCTGGTGCGGGAATTTATCTCGGAGGAGAACACGGACTCCGTCTCCTTTGGCAACGCCCGGGGGGTGCGGAATATCTTTGAGCAGATTTTGGTGAATCAGGCCAACCGTCTGGCGGGGATGAACGCCGTGACCCGGGAGGATCTGATGGCCATCACTCCGGCGGATGTGCTGGCGGCAAGGGGAATGGAGGTTTCCGATCCTGTCTGCGAGTCCCCGGAGGAGTGAGCGAAACAGGGCCGTGCGCTTTGCGCACGGCCCTGTTTTTGATCGAGAGAGCGGAGCGTTTCCTCCCCTTTCCCATCTGCGCTGATCTATGCCGGTCAATTTTCCCTTCACCAGAACGGCTGAACAGACAGGGATTCAAAATGGATGGCGGCCCGGCAAGCTGAGCATTCATCAAATCACATCATGGGAGAGGATCTCAAATTCCAAAGGGTCATCCAACTTCAGAAATTCCGCCTCCAGGTCCAGGCCCATGTAATCGTCTTCCTCGCCGCCCTCGTCCCCGGTGAGGCGGAGCGACAGGAGTATTTGGTAATATCGGGTGATCTCCGGGCTGTCCAAGGGGAGCCATTCCGATACCCACTCCTTGCCGTTGTGGTGCTTATGCCGCAGCCGGCCCTCCTTAATGTGATATGCCTGGTACTTTTTGTCCCGATAGATATAACCGTAGGACACGTCCCCCACATAGTAATCCCCGGTGAGAAATCGGATGTCAGGAAAGGAATTCACCTCGGACATGAGGTCATCACTTTTGGGGTTCAGGTAGTTCCGCCAGATGATCTCCTCCGCCAGAGACAGCATCTCGTCCCAGCGGGAGGCCAGAGCCAGGTGCTCCTCCTGAGTGATGCCGTCATCCAGGTCAATGCGGGGCTTCATTTTATCCTCCCAGGTGATGTAGGTATTTTCGGTGTTCTCCCTCTCAAAAATGATCTGGTGAGGGTGAACACCCGCCTTCCGCCGCCGAAGATGCTTAAAAAAATCCATAGTAAGGCGTCCTCCGTTTAGAGCGCTCTCTTCCAATTTACCAGCCTGAATTATATCACGGCCCGTCCTCAAATTCAAGCCGCGATTGGCGCAGCCGCCGGTGCCCAGCTCTCATGGAAAAATGAAAAAGGGCAGATTTTCCAATTCTGCAGAAAGCTCTTGTATTATCTGCCAATGTATGCTATGATGATTCCAGGAAAACTTGTGTAGTTATACCAATTGCTGCTTTGGAGAATTGAGAAAGAGAGGGAGCGTTTATGGAAAACTTTTTTAAGCTGAGAGAAAACGGCACCACCGTGCGCACGGAAATACTGGCCGGCCTGACGACCTTTATGACCATGGCGTACATCATCGCCCTGAACCCCAACCTGCTGACCAATTTTGACGTGGGGTCCTCCCTGTGGAACGGCGTGTTCCTGGCCACCTGTATCGCCTCCGCCATCGCCATGTTCTGCATGGCCTTCCTGGCCAACAAGCCCTTTGCCCTGGCCCCCGGCATGGGCCTGAACAGCTTTTTCGCCGTAGTGGCCGCCAACATCGCGGGCCTGACCGGTATGACCTATGTGGAGAGCTTCCAGGCCGCGTTGGTCATTATTTTGATTGAGGGCATTGTGTTCATCGTCCTCTCCGTGCTGAACATCCGGGAGAAGATTGTAGAGGCCATCCCCCTGGGCGTCCGGCTGGGCATCGCCCCGGCGATCGGCATTATGCTGATGAACATCGGCCTGGGTTCCAACGCGGGCATCTACTCGGAAACCGGGGGTCCCTTCTACGTGATGCGGGACTTCTTCGGCGCCCTGACCCCCAGCGTGGCCGAAACTTCCATGGGTTCCGGCTATAGCGCCATGATCCTCTCAGTGGTCACCATGTTCATCGGTCTCTTTGTCATTGTCATTCTGGCGAAAAAGGGCATTAAGGCGGCGGTACTGCTGGGTATGCTGGTGGCCTCCGTGATCTACTGGGCCGGTTCCGCCATCTTCCTGGGGACCAACCCCTTTGCCGCCCTGGCTACGGCGTCCTTTGTGCCTCCCTTCGCGGATATGGCGTCCACCACGCTGTTCAAGTTCAACTTCCAGGGCTTTTTGGACATCGGCTGGTTCACCGCCATCACCCTGGTCATCACCTTCTGCATGATCGACATGTTTGACACCATCGGCACCCTGGTGGGCACCGCCTCCCGGGCCGGTATGGTGGATAAAGAGGGGAACATGCCCAACATGAAGGAGGCGCTGCTGTCCGATGCCGTGGGCACCGTGGCCGGCGCCTGCTGCGGCACCTCTACCGTCACCACCTTTGTGGAGTCCGCCTCCGGTGTGGAGGCCGGCGGCCGCACGGGTCTCACCGCTCTGACCACCGGCATCCTCTTCCTGGCCTGCATCTTCATCGCCCCCATCGCGGCCATTATTCCCGCGGCCGCCACCTCCGCGGCGCTGATCTACGTGGGCGTGCTGATGCTGATGGGGTTGAAGAACGTGGACTTCGACGATATGGACCAGATGGTTCCCGTGGCGCTGATGCTCATCGGCATGCCTGTCTCCGGCTCCATCGGCCACGCCATCGGCCTGGGACTCATCTCCTTTACCATCATCAAGGTGTTCAGCGGCAAGGCCAAGGACGTCTCTGCCCTCACCTATGTGATCTCCATTCTCTTCCTGGTGAAATTCTTCCTCATTGTGTGACCCTGGGTGCGGAAAGTACATAGAGCGTATGAAAACGGAGGGTCTCCGCATTTGCGGAGACCCTCCGTTTTCGCCGTATGTCAGCCGCCCAGATAGGCTTTTTTGATGGCGGGAGACGCCAATAGCTCCGCGCCGGTGCCGGAGGAGACCACCTTGCCGGTCTCCAGTACGTAGCCCCGGTCCGCCACGGACAGCGCCGCCTGGGCGTTTTGCTCCACCAGCAGAATGGTGGTGCCCGCGTTGTGGAGGCTTCTGATAATCTCGAAGATCTGTTCCACCAAAATGGGGGCAAGACCCATGGAGGGTTCATCCAGCATCAGAAGCTTCGGGCGGCTCATCAGCGCCCGGCCCATGGCCAGCATCTGCTGCTCGCCGCCGGAGAGAGTCCCCGCCACCTGTTTGCGCCGTTCTTTCAGACGGGGGAACTGCTCATAGACCTTCTCCAGGTCCGCCGGGTCAGGCTTGCCGCTCTGGGTGTAGGCGCCCATCTCCAGATTCTCCTGGGTGGTCATCTGCAGAAAGACCCGCCGTCCCTCCGGCACCAGCGCCAGCCCCCGGGAGACCACCTTGTGGGCAGGAACCCTGCCCAAATCCTCTCCCAGAAAGGTGACGGAGCCGGTCTTGCTTCGCAGGAGACCTGAGATGGTGTTCAGGGTGGTGGACTTGCCCGCGCCGTTGGCGCCGATCAGCGTGACGATCTCCCCCTGGGAGACCTCGAAGGACACGCCCTTGATGGCGTGGATGCTGCCGTAGTAGACGTTGATGTTGTCGACTTTCAGAATCGTTTCCATGTCACGCCTCCTTCTGCTTGCCCAGGTACGCCTCGATGACTTTCGGATTCTTCTGGATATCCTCCGGGCTGCCCTTGGCGATGACCCGGCCGAAGTTCAGCACGCAGATGCCCTCGCAGATGTTCATGACCAGGTTCATGTCGTGCTCAATCAGCAGCACGGCGATCTGGAAGGTGTCCCGGATTTTGCGGATATTCTCCATCAGCTCCGCCGTCTCCGAGGGGTTCATGCCCGCCGCCGGTTCGTCCAGCAGCAGCAGTGAGGGATTGGTGGCCAGCGCCCGGACGATCTCCAGGCGGCGCTGGGCGCCGTAGGGCAGGGAGCCGGCCTTGACATCCGCGAGACCCTCCATGCCGAAAAGAGACAGCAATTCCAGCGCCCGGTCATGGGCCACCCGCTCCTCCTTCCAGTAGCCCGGCAGGCGGAAGATGCCGCTCCACATGTTGTAGCGCATCTGGGTGTCCATCCCCACCTTTACGTTGTCCTCCACGCTTAAATCCTGGAAGAGGCGGATGTTCTGGAACGTCCGGGCGATGCCCGCCCGGTTGACCTTCATGGTGTCCATGCCGTGGGTGTCGGTGCCGTCCAGCAAAATGGTGCCCTTAGTGGGCTGGTAGACCTTGGTGAGGAGGTTGAAGACCGTGGTTTTGCCCGCGCCATTGGGACCGATGAGGCCGGCGATCTCCGTGCGGCCGATGGTGAGGTTGAAATCCTCTACGGCCTTCAGCCCGCCGAAGGTGATTCCCAGGCTGATGCACTCCAGAATGGGGCGCTTGCCGATGTCCCGGTCCGGGATCATGCTGCCGGAGGGAACGGGAACGAGTTTCGAGAACATGTCAGGCGGCCTCCTTTTTGTGGGATTTGCGGGGTCCGAACCGGAACCGGCCCAAGAAATTTTTCAGCGTGGGGTTGTTGGTGGCCAGCATCACCAGGATCAGCACAATGGCGTACACCAGCATCCGGTAGTCGGAGAACTGGCGCAGTGCCTCCGGCAGGATATAGAGCACGGCGGCGGCGATGATGGAACCCCAGATGCTGCCGAGGCCTCCCAGCACCACGTAGACCAGCACCAGAATGGAGGTGTTGAAGTCGAACTTGCTGGCGGCCAGGCTGCTGTAGTTCAGGCCGTACAGCGCGCCGGCCGCGCCCGCCAGAGCGGCGGAGGTGATGAAGGCGATCATCTTGTACTTGGTGACGTTGACGCCCACGCTCTCCGCGGCGATGCGGTTGTCCCGAATGGCCATGACGGCCCGGCCGGTGCGGCTGCGGACCAGGTTCAGCACGATCACCAGCGTCAGCATCACCAGGAGGAAGCCCGCGCCGAAGGAGGCCAGTTTCTCCGTGCCGGTGGCGCCCTGGGCGCCTTTGATGATGGCCACGCCGCCGGGACTCATGCCCAAATCGTCGATGGTCAGCGTGCCGCTGATGTTAAAGGCCATGTGGAGGCCGTTTTCATCATGGCCCACCAGTAGGCAGTTGATCAGCTCCTTGATGATCTCGCCGAAGGCCAGGGTGACAATGGCCAGATAGTCGCCCCGGAGCCGCAGCACCGGCACGCCCACCACAAAGCCCGCCAGGGCGGCGACGGCCGCACCCACGACGATGGCAATCACCAGCCGGACCCAGCCGAAGGGGACTGCGCCCTGGAGGCTCATGGCGGCGATGACGCCGGAGAAGGCGCCCACGCTCATAAAGCCCGCGTGGCCCAGGCTCAGCTCACCCAGGATGCCCACCGTCAGGTTCAGGGACACCGCCATAACGATGTAGCAGCAGATGGGCACCAGCATGCCGGTGAGGGAGCGGTTGAGGAATCCTCCGCTTTTGAGAAGGGACACAATCACAAAGGCGGCGGTGACGCCCAGATACGTGGCGAAATCCACCTTTGTGGCAGTTTTCAGCGCTTTTCGTGTTTTCATACCGCCACCTCAGACTTTCTCAGGAACGTACTTGCCCAAAAGGCCCGCCGGACGCACCAGCAGCACGATAATCAGCACGGCGAAGACGATGGAGTTGGCCAGCTGCATGGAGATGTAGGCCTTGGCCATGGCCTCGATGATCCCCAGCAGCAGCCCCCCCAGAAAGGCCCCGGGGATGGAGCCGATGCCGCCGAACACGGCGGCGGTGAAGGCCTTGATGCCGGGCATGGAGCCGGTGGTGGGCATGAGGGTGGAGTTGTAGGAGCACAGCAGCACGCCGGCGATGGCCGCCAGGGCGGAGCCGATGGCGAAGGTCATGGAGATGGTGCGGTTGACGTCGATGCCCATCAGCTGGGCCGCGCCCTTGTCCTCGGAGCAGGCCCGCATGGCCTTGCCCATCTTGGTCTTGCCGGTGAAGAGGGTCAGGGCCACCATGATGACGATGCAGGCCGCCACGGTGAGAAGGGACACATAGGGGATGGACAGCTGTCCGTCAAAGAGCTTCAGGGTGTCCGGGGCCACGGAGGGATAGACCCGGGGATTGGCCCCCCAGATCTGGAGGGCGGCGTTCTGGAGGAAGTAGCTGACGCCGATGGCGGTAATCAGCACCGCCAGGGAGGGGGCGCCCCGCAGGGGCTTGTAGGCCAGACCCTCAATGAGAATGCCCAGCACGGTGCATACCACCATGGCCAAAAGCGTGGCCGTTACGCCGCCCACGCCCAGGGAGGTCATGGCGATCAGGGAGATGTAGCCGCCGATCATGATGACGTCGCCGTGGGCGAAGTTCAGCATTTTGGCGATGCCGTAGACCATGGTATAGCCCAGGGCGATGATGGCGTAGATGCTCCCCAGGCTGATTCCGCTGATCAGGTAGGAGAGAAATTCCATAGTATCTTACCTCTCTTTTCTCTTGCTGTTCCATGGCAAAAACAGGGGCGGCCGAACGCACCGGAGGGCGGCGGGTTCCGCCGCCGCTGTTTTCGCCATGGCCGCGATGTGGGGGGATGCCCGCCGGGAGGGAATGCCTCCCGGCGGACCGCCTTTGTCACGTTAGGCTGATGGCCGGTGAGATCAGGGGGTGACGTACACGCCGTCCTTGATGACCACGGCCATGGGGGCCTTGGAGACCTCGCCGGTGGAGGCCCAGGTCATGCCCTGGCCGGTGAGGCCGTCCACAGAGATGGTGGGCATCACGGCCACGATGGCCTCGCAGATCTCCTCGGCGGACATGTCGCCGGTGCAGCCGGCGGCCTGGAGGGCCTCGTAGATGATATACACGGCGTCATAGCCGTCGGCGGCGAACTGGTTGGGGGTCTCGCCGTGGAGCTCGTTGTACTTGGATACGAAGCTCTGGGTGCGCTCGTCGGCGGCGTCGGCGGAGAAGGGGGTCAGCAGCATGACGCCCTCGGCCAGGGAGGTGTCAAAGCCGGGCATGGCCAGGATGCCGTCCATGCCGTCCACGCCGAAGAAGGTGGGGGCGTAGCCCATGCCCTTGGCCTGGTTGAGGATGACGGCGTTGGGCTGGTAATAGGTGGGCAGGAAGATCAGGTCCGCGCCGGCGGATTGAGCGGCAGTCAGCTGCACGGAGAAGTCGCTCTGGGTGTCCTTGGTGAAGGTGCCCTCGCTGACGATCTCCAGACCAACCTTGCCGGCCTCGGCCACGAAGGTGTCCCGGATGCCCTGGGAGTAGGCGTCGTCATTGCGGTAGATGATGCCCACCTTGGCCCCGGGCATGTTCTGGGAGATATAGTCGGCGGAGCCAACGCCCTGGTTGGGGTCGGTGAAGCAGACCTGGAACATGTTGTCCTTGCCGCTGATGACGTCGGTGGAGGAGGCGGAGGGGGTCAGGGCGAAGACACGGTCATTGTAGACCTCGGCGGACACGGCGATGGCGGCGCCGGTGGTGACGGGGCCAACCAGGACCTGCATGCCCCAGTCCATCAGGGTGTTGTAGGCGTTGACAGAGGTCTCACCGTCGGCCACGTCGTCCTCGGCCTGGAACTCAAACTGGACGCCGCCCAGGGCGTTGATCTCCTCCACGGCGATCTTGGCGCCGTTCATGGCGGCGTTGCCGTAGATGGCGGCGTCACCGGTCAGGGGGCCCACGCCGCCCAGCTTGAAGGTGCCGCTGGCGCTGCCGGAGGGGGCGTCGGCGGAGGGCTGGCTGCTGTCGGCGGGAGGGGTGCTGCTGTCGGCGGGAGGGGTGCTGCTGTCGGCGGGAGGGGTGCTGCTGTCGGCGGGCTTGTCATTGCCGCCGCCGCAGGCGGCCAGACTCAGTACCATGGCCAGAGTCAGCAGGATACCAAAAAACTTCTTCATCATACATTCTCCTTTTGCGTTTGTTTTGATGTTGGGCGATATATAAAAAAGCGGCTCCGCCACAAGAGCGGTGCCGCATTGCCGTCCGTTTACGGAACGCAACCTACCTCTTGGGCGTGATTTGGTGGAAAAACAACAGGACTACCAGACCGGCCAGAATGACCAATACCAGGGAATTGGTCAGGCCGCCCAGAATGACCAGGGAAATCATAACAAAAATGGACGCCAGAATCATGGCGTCCAGAATGTTAATAATGGTGCGGAAAGCGGCGCGCGCGCAGGCGCAATGGGTATGGGAAGCAGAGGCGCCCATGGAACCGGCGGACGCCTGGTGAGACATCATATCCATGCTGTACATGTTTCTGGTAGTCATGGCTGCCGGCTCCTTTCTGAAAACTTCTGTTTCATTTTTTCTCATATTGTACCGAAGCGGGCGGCGGAAGTCAATGGGCGTTTTCATTAGAACTTTCCCGAAAGCGGCGGATCATTTCTGTATAATTAGTTCATAAACCGGCGGAAAATGAGAAATGATTCCGCGGAGTGAGAAAAAATTCCAGCGCGCCCCGGGACGGCGCGGCTTCCAACGCCCGGCGGCCGGGGGTTGAACAGGGGGCTAATTCTGCTCCGACAGCCAGGTGAGAAAGCTCTCGGCCAGGTCCAGCTGGCGGCTGTCCATGGTCCGCAGGCGCTCCGCCACGGCCCTCCAGCGCTCGTCTTCCCGCCGGGCGGAACCCACCAGGAAGGTGTCCGGCGTGGTGTCCAGGGCGATGGCCAGGCGCATGATGACCTCCGTGGAGGGGATGGAAACGGCACGTTCTATACTGGACATATAGGTGTTGCTGATATCGGCAAGTTCACTGACCTCTGCCTGCTTTAATCCCAGCTGCCGGCGGCGGGCCGCAATTCTTTTTCCAATTTCAGTATAGTCAAGCTTCATGCTATGCCGCCCCTCACAGATTACTATAATAGAAATCATACTTACTTTGACGGCAAAATAAACAATTTTCAAAAGTAAAAAAACTCTTGACAGATTATTTTCATAATTTTATAGTTGAATTACGACTTGAAGAGCGAAAAGGAGGGCGGGCGGCTTGGACCAGAGGGAGGAGTATATGCTTTACCGGCTGCTGTTCGCCGCGGCAGAGGCCGTGGGGCGGATTTCGGAGGGAGACAGCGAGGGGGCCTCCGCGATCATGGAGCGGGTTTTGGGGGAGCTGGAGGGGCGGATTCCCCCCGGCGAGGAGTAAATCCGGAGCGGCCGAGTCCGCCGCCGGGGCGGTGAAATGGGCTGTTATCCCGGGGGATAACAGCCCATGGAGTTTATTTTCCGGCAACGATCAAAAACCGGTGGAGAGTCCCCTGGATTTTTCCGTGCCTGTCGACGGTCTCCTGCAGGTGGAAGAGCCGCTCCAGACATCGGTCCACCGAAAAGCCGGGGAATTCCCACTCAATGATCCGGGCGAACCAGACGAACGCGCCCACGTCGCAAAACGTGATGGGGCGGTACGCCTCCTCCGCCCGGAGGATCTGAAATCCGGCGGCCTCAAAGGCGCCCCGCTGTTTCTCAAGGGTCAGATGGGGAAAGGGGCGGCTGATTCCCGGCAGTACCGCTTCCACCAGGTCCCGGTCGTTGTCCGCTCCCACCTGCTCCGTGATAAATATTCCGTTTTGGCGCAGCAGCCGGAATGCCTCGCCCGCGTCAAAGCTGCCGTGCCGGTTGATGACCACGTCAAACGCCTCGTTTTCAAAGGGGACTTTGGACGGATCGCGGCACTCTTGAAAGCGGATGCCCAGGGGCGGCAGTTTTTCCGCACACAGCCGGACATTCGGCGGATATCCCTCCGTTGCGGAGGTTTTGCCATACGGATGGCGGAGAGACAGCAGAAATTCGCCGCCGCCCGTGTCGCAGTCCAGAAGCTCCAAGCCGTCGTTCAGATGTTCCCGGACGATTTCCCGGTAATTCCATGGCAGATCGGACTCCGCCTCATATCTCCCGCGGATGTGGGAGAAGTCCCAGCCGTGAATGTGTGCGGCCTGCTCTTCCCGCTTCCAAAGGGCTTTGTACTCCCCGCTGTCCATAAAACCGCGTCCCTCCCGTCTTAGGCGAAGTCATGAAAAGCCGGCGGCGGAATATGATCCCCGCCTTAAATCATAGAGGCGGGAACAGCCCGCCGCCGGGATATACCGCCGGTCCATGATCTCCGCCCCTTGCGCCAATGACTGAATTTTACCACAGCTGCCGTTTTCCGGCAATAGATAAAAACAGGCGGAGGCCCGGAGAGCGGCAGTCCGGCCCCCGGGAGGGAGAAAACCGCTCATCGGTATTTCTGCCCTGCAAATTGTAAAAAAAGGATCCGGCCCCGGGTCTCTTGACATTTTATAAATTTGATGATATAGTACCCTCCGAAATCAGCGATGACGGAGAAGAACCCGCAGAGCGCCGTGCAGAGAGAGGCCCGCCAGGTGAAAGGGCCTTACGGAGGGCGGCGGCCGTACCACTCCCGAGCCGCCCGGGACGACCGGGACGGGACCTCCCGTTACAGAGGACGCAAGCGGCGCCTCTTCGGGGCGCAAGCAGGGTGGAACCGTGGAATACGTCTTTGTATCCCACCCCTGACACTGTCAGGGGTGGGATTTTTATTGTTCACCCCGGAATACAAGGAGGATTATTATGAGCGAGGAAAACAATCTGTATACCTTTGAAAATGAGACTTACCGGAAGACCTATTGGCACACCTGCTCCCACGTGCTGGCCCAGGCCGTCAAGCGCTTGTACCCCGAGGTGAAGCTGGCCATCGGACCCTCCATCGACGAGGGCTTTTACTACGACATGGACTCCCCCTTCCCCTTCACGCCGGAGATCATGGAGAAGATCGAGGGCGAGATGCGGAAGATCTGCAAGGAAAAACTGAAGCTGGAGCGGTTTGAGCTGCCCCGGGAAGAGGCTGTGAAATTCATGGAGGACAAGGGCGAACCCTACAAGGTGGAGCTGATCAACGACCTGCCGGAGGATGCCGCCATCAGCTTCTACCGGCAGGGGGAGTTCACCGACCTCTGCGCCGGACCCCACCTGGACTCCACCGGCCGCATCAAGGGCAACGCCATTAAACTCACCGCCTGCAACGCCGCCTATTGGCGGGGTGACTCCAACCGCCAGACGCTTCAGCGGATCTACGGGATCGCCTTTCCCAAAAAGGACGAGCTGGACGACTATCTCCGGCGCATCGAGGAGGCCAAGAAGCGGGACCACCGGAAGCTGGGCAGAGAGCTGGGCCTCTTTATGCTACGGGACGAGGGTCCCGGGTTCCCCTTCTTCCTTCCCAAGGGCATGGTGCTGAAAAACACACTGCTGGATTACTGGCGGCAGGTCCACAAGAAGTACGGCTATGTGGAGATCTCCACCCCCATCATGCTCAACCGCCAGCTGTGGGAGCGCTCCGGCCACTGGGACCACTATAAGAATAATATGTATACCACCGTCATCGACGAGGTGGACTTCGCCGTCAAGCCCATGAACTGTCCCGGCGGGATGCTGGTCTATGCCAGCGAGCCACACTCCTATAAGGAGCTGCCCCTGCGGGTGGGGGAGATCGGCCTGGTCCACCGCCACGAGCTATCCGGCGCCCTCCACGGCCTGTTCCGGGTGCGCTGCTTCAGCCAGGACGACGCCCATGTCTTCATGACCCGGGAGCAGATGCAGGACGTGATTCAGGAGACGGTGCGCCTTTTCGACGAGGTGTACTCCACGTTTGGCCTGACCTATACCATTGAACTGTCCACCATGCCCGAGGACCACATCGGAACGGTGGAGGAGTGGGAGCGGAACCAGGAGATCCTGAAAGCTGCTATCACCGGCATGGGCAAGGAATTTGTCATCAACGAGGGCGACGGCGCCTTTTACGGTCCCAAGCTGGACTTCCACCTGTCCGACTCCCTGGGCCGCACCTGGCAGTGCGGCACCATCCAGCTGGACAGCCAGCT
>CAJUQM010000014.1 GCA_910588005.1 uncultured Oscillibacter sp. | reverse complement strand
TCTGGCAGTCGGTGCACTCCACCATGGTGGGGTTGGTCTCATGGGTGCCCACCTGAATGGTGTTCAGGCCGCAGTACTGGGTGTCCTGGCAGTGGTGGGCGCAGTTGTTGACGGTGCACTTGATGCTCTGGTTGGGGGTGCAGGCGCAGCCGCCGTTGGTGCAGTCTCTGGTCATAGTACGTTCCTCCCGCGTAAAATTTTTTTGTTTAAGGCCACTGAACAAAAGCTCCGCCCGCCGTCCGGGACGGAGCTTGTTCCGTCTGGCCGTGCGCGGCGCTTCGCGTTCAGTGGCGTTATTGTGCGCCGCCGGGGAAAAACTATGTATCGCTTTTGCGGAGAGAAAATTTTTCACAGGCCGGCGTGTCGATCCTCCGGCATTTCAGCCGGGGATGCCCGCAGTGGCCCTCCGAGATCGGGGCGAATTTGCTTTTTCCATTTTCCACGTAGTGGCGGAAAAAGTGCTTGCAGGTCTCGCAAGTGTTGTTTGACATTGAATCACCTCCTATTCATTTAGAATAATTCCAATGTGTGCCATAAAAAGTGTAACATCGACGTATAAAGATTGATATGCTATAAAATATGTTATTTTCTAATAGAATAAAGAGGAGGAGCCGTAAGGCTCCTCCTCTTATGCTGTATAGAGCGGTGCGAAATGCACGCCCGGGGCCGGACCGCCCTTTTCTCAAAGGCCCAGAACCGCCGAGGCCACCTGAAAGTAGATCAGCAGGGACAGCGCGTCCACAATGGTGGTGATGAAGGGCGAGGCCATCACCGCCGGGTCAAATCCGATCTTCTTGGCCAGCAGCGGCAGGGAGCAGCCCACCAGCTTGGCGCACACCACCGTGCACACCAGCGTGGCGCACACCACCAGCGCCACCTGGGGCGTCACGGTGGGGTTGCGCAGCAGCCAGCGGTCAATCAGGAGCATCTTCACAAAATTTGCCGCCGCCAAACACGCCCCGCAGCAGAGGGACACCCGCAGCTCCTTCCACACCACCCGGAACAGGTCCGAAAACCGCACCTCCCCCAGGGACAGCGCCCGGATTACGGCGGTGGAGGCCTGGGTGCCGCTGTTGCCGCCGGTGCCGGAGAGCATGGGGATAAAGGAGGTCAGAATGGCGCAGGCCATCAGAGACGTCTCAAAGTGGGTGAGGATAATGCCGGTGAAGGTGGCGGAGAGCATCAGCAGCATCAGCCAGGGGGTGCGGGCCTTCCAGGTCTCAAACACGCCGGTTTTCAGATACGGCTTGTCGCCGGGGAGGATGGCGGCCATCTTCTCAATGTCCTCGGTAACCTCCTCCTGCAAAACGTCCATGGCGTCGTCCACGGTGACGATGCCCACCAGGCGGTTTTCCGTGTCCACCACCGGAAGAGCCAGAAAGTCGTATTTGCTCAGGGTCCGGGCGGTGGTCTCCTGGTCGTCCAGGGTGTGGACAGCGATGAAGTTCCGCTCCATGATGTCGCCGATGACATCGTCCTCCTCCGCCAGCAGCAGCGTGCGGATGGTCAAAAGGCCGATGAGGTGCCGCTCGTCGTCGATGACGTAGGAGACGTTGATGGTCTCCTTGTCCGGGCCGGTGCGGCGGATGCGCTTGAGGGCGTCCTCCACCGTCATGGTCTCCTTCAGGTCCACGAACTCCGTGGTCATGATGCTGCCGGTGGAGTCCTCCGGGTATTTCAGGATCTCGTTGATGCTCTTGCGGGTCTCCGGGTCGGCGTGCTGCAAAATGCGCTTGACCACCCCCGCCGGCATCTCCTCCACGATGTCCACGGCGTCGTCCAGATACAGCTCGTCCAGCACCTCTTTCAGCTCCGTGTTGGAAAATCCCCGGATCAGGATCTCCTGTTCGTCACTGTCCAGCTCCACAAATACCTCCGCCGCCAGCTCCTTGGGCAGCAGGCGGAACACCAGGATGGGCGCCCGGGCGTCCAGCTTGTCGCACAGCCACGCGATGTCCGCCGCCTCCATGGGCAGCAGAAGATCCCGCAGCTGGGCATATCGCCTGCGGGACACCAGATCTTCCACTTGTTCCGTCAGCTCTTCCCATTTGTTCTCAGATTCAAACACGCCGCGCGACCTCCTTTCCAAATTTCCTGTTAATAGAAAAGTCTCCAATCGTGCCACCCGGTACGACTGGAGAGTCTCTTTTCTGCCGGAAAAACGCCTCTGCGGGCAGTTTCCCCCAACCGTTCAAGCTTTAGCCTCACAAGGCGATGAAATCGCGTTAGATGATACCTTCCTGTTCGATATCGCCTGTTCATACCCTCTCATGATGTCTCCATCACTCCGCGGCAGCGACCCGTATCCTTGTGGTAGCCTTACCTACCGGACAATCTATACTTTTTCTCTATAATATGCCGGATTTCCCCGCTTGTCAACCCGGGAGACAGGGAATCCGGGGTGAATTTTGCCGGAGAAAACAGCTTGTGGCAGACAGGCCTTTGTGGTACAATAGCTGCGGAGCAGCTATTGTACCCTGATTCAGGCCCTTTTTCTCACCTCCTGCGGGGGCAACCGAAAAAGCTGGCTTATCATACCATTCCAGCTCCGCTTTCATGGTATCATAGCCGCCGGGCGGCGATGATCGTTGACCCCCGCTGTTTCCGGCTGTTTTTTCGCCTTTTGCGGGGCGCCGGAGGAATTTGGACCGTGATTTCCCGGGGAGGCCGCGGCCTCTGCGGGGACGCCGGCCGCTTTGAAGCCCCGGCTGATTCAGGAAGAGGAGGCGGCTCTATGGGCATCCACGACGGACACAGGGAAAAGATGCGAAACCGGTTTCTCACCGCAGGGCTGGACGCTTTCGCGGATCACGAGGCGCTGGAGCTGCTGCTCTATTACGCCATTCCCCGGCGGGACACCAATCCCACCGCCCACGCGCTGATGGAGCGCTACGGCTCCCTCTCCGCCGTGCTGGAGGCGCCCGCGGAGGACCTGCGGAAGGTGGAGGGCGTGGGAGAGAGCGCGGCGGTTTTGCTGCGGCTGGTCCCCCAGCTTTGCCGCAAGGCACGGCTGGCCGGGGTCCGGGAGACGGTGCTGAATTCCGTTGAACGGGCGGGAGCCTATCTTCTGGAGCTTTTCGCCGGCTTGAACCGGGAGGTGCTCTACCAGCTGTGCCTGGACCAGAAGGGAAAGCTCCTGGCCTGCAAGCGTCTCAGCGAGGGCGGCGCCAATCACACGGAGATGAACATCCGCCTTTTGATGGAAAACGCCATTCTGACCTCCGCCAGCGGCGTGATTTTATCCCACAACCACCCCAGCGGCATCGCGCTGCCGTCTGAGGACGATTTCAATACCACGGAGCGGGCCAGGGCAGCGCTGATGACGATCGGCGTCAAGCTGGTGGACCACATCATCGTGGCGGACGGCGATTTTGTGTCTATGGCGGATTCGGGATTTTTGACGTAACGGGCTGTGGAAAAGACCGGGAGACCGGGCCTTATATTCCGGGGCGGACCCGGCACCGCGGCGGCTGCGGCGGAATATTGTCGAACATATGTTGCAAATTCCGCCGCGCTGTGATAGAATAAAGGACCATACTACAGCCGAGAACCGGAGGATCAACCGATGCCGAAATTTCAAGTTGTTTCCGAATATCAGCCCTCCGGCGACCAGCCGGAGGCCATCGCCGCGCTGGCGGAGGGCATCGAGAATGGGCTGAAGGAGCAGGTGCTGCTGGGCGTTACCGGCTCCGGCAAGACCTTTACCATGGCCAAGGTCATCGAGGCCGTGCAGCGCCCCACGCTGGTGCTGGCCCACAACAAGACCCTGGCCGCCCAGCTGTGCGCGGAGTTTAAGGAGTTTTTCCCCAACAACGCCGTGGAGTACTTCGTGTCCTACTACGACTACTACCAGCCCGAGGCGTATATCCCCCACACGGACACCTATATTGCCAAGGACGCCTCCACCAACGACGAGATCGACCGCCTCCGCCTCTCCGCCACCTGCGCGCTGCTGGAGCGGCGGGATGTGATCGTGGTGGCCTCCGTCAGCTGTATCTACGGCCTGGGGGAACCGGACGACTTTGCCAAGCTGGTGATCTCCCTGCGGACCGGGGCGGCGTGGAACCGGGACGAGCTGCTGCGCCGCCTGGTGGAGAACCGCTATGAGCGCAACGACATTGCCTTTGAGCGCAACATGTTCCGGGTCCGGGGAGACACGGTGGAGATCTATCCCGCCTACTATAAGGACCACGCCATTCGGGTGGAGTTCTTTGGGGATGAGATTGAGAAGATCAGCGACTTCTCCCCTGTCACCGGCTCTGTAAACCGGGTGCTGAACCACATCGCCGTCTATCCCGCCAGCCACTATGTCACCACAAAGGACAAGATGGACCGGGCCATTGGGGAGATCCGGCGGGAGCTGGAGGAGCAGGTCAAAATTTTTACGGACAACAACCAGCTGGTGGAGGCCCAGCGCGTCCGCCAGCGGACGGAGTACGACATGGAGATGATGCAGGAGCTGGGCTACTGTTCCGGCATCGAGAACTACTCCCGGGTGATCTCTGAGCGGCCGGTGGGTTCCGCGCCTATGACGCTGCTGGACTTTTTCCCGGAGGACTTTGTCCTCTTTGTGGACGAGAGCCACGTGACGCTGCCCCAGGTCCGGGCGATGTACAACGGCGACCACGCCCGGAAAGACAGCCTGGTGCGCTACGGCTTCCGCCTGCCCTGCGCCTATGACAACCGCCCGCTGAAATTTGAGGAATTCGAGGGCCGCATCGGGCAGGCGGTGTTTGTCTCCGCCACGCCCGGACCCTATGAGCGGGGGCGGGCGGACCAGGTGGTGGAGCAGGTAATCCGTCCCACGGGCCTGCTGGACCCCAGGGTGGAGGTGCGGCCCGTCACCGGGCAGATCGACGATCTGATGGAGGAGATCAACGCTCGGGCTGCGAAAAAGGAGCGGGTGCTGGTCACCACCCTCACCAAGAAGATGGCGGAGGACCTGACGGAGTACTTCAAAAACGCCGGGATCAAGGTGCGCTACATGCACTCCGACGTGCAGACCATCGAGCGGATGGAGATCATCCGGGACCTGCGGCTGGGGGAATTCGACGTGCTGGTTGGCATCAACCTCCTGCGGGAGGGATTGGACCTGCCGGAGGTGAGCCTGGTGGCCATTTTGGACGCGGACAAGGAGGGCTTCCTCCGGTCCGAGACCTCCCTGATCCAGACCATCGGCCGGGCCGCCCGGAACGCCGGAGGGCTGGTCATTATGTATGCCGACGAGATTACGCCCTCCATGCGGGCCGCCATGGAGGAGACGGAGCGCCGCCGGGGAATTCAGGACCGGTTTAACCGGGAGCACGGCATCGTGCCCAAGACCATCATCAAGGGCGTCCGGGAGGTGCTGGAGATCTCCAGCACGGAGGAGGAGACGCTCCAGAGCCGAAAGAAGCGGAAGCTGAACCGGCAGGAGCGGGAGGCGGAGATCAAGCGCCTGGAGAAAGAGATGAAAGAGGCCAGCAAAATGCTGGAGTTCGAGTACGCCGCGGTGCTGCGGGACCGGATCATCGAGCTGCGGGGCGAAACGTAAAAAGTTCTCGTCCACTTTTTTCAAAAGGTGGCGGGGTGCAGGGGCAGAGTCCCTGCGAAAAGCCGCCGCTTTACGGCGGCGTAAGTACAAGGCAGAAAAACAGCTTTTGCGGTCAAAGACGGAAAAAGCGCCTTTTGCGGGAGTATGCGAACAGGTCCGGCAAGAAGTAAAAATCACCCCCGAGATCCCCCGCAGACAGGCGCAACCTGGAGAAACGAGACTGAAGGCGCGCCTCCACAGAGGGACTCAGGTGCGCCCTCTGGACTCCTGCCAGGGGCGAGCCGCCTTTGGACCCGGCAACAATTTTTCCGCAAGGAGTGCTCTATGAAATACGAATGGCTGGACGAATATCTCATCTCCCTCCCAGGGGCGGAGAAGGACTATAAACCGGAGTGGGCCTGGTTCCGCTACCAGGTCCGCGGCAAGCTTTTTGCCGCCGTCTGCTCCCCCGGCCCGGAGCACAAAACCTACGGCGGCCACGACCTGGTGAACCTCAAGTGCGACCCGGCGGAGGCAGAGTTCCTGCGGGTCCAGTATCCGGAGATTTTACCCGGCTTCTACTGCGACAAGCGCCTCTGGATCGCGTGCCTCCTGGATAGGGATCTGCCCGACAGGGTCCTGCGGGACCTGTGCGCCCAGTCCCACCGGCTGATTATGCAAAAGCTGCCCAAGTATGTCCAAAAGGAGATTCTGGGAGACTGAGATGGGATACACCATGGACGAAGAGCGCACTCGATTCCAAAAAATTGTATTGCTGGTCCTGGCGGCCATGGCCGTCCTGTTTGCCGCCCTCACCGCCGTCAGCCACGCCCAAAAGGGCGCGTACTTCGAGGGGACCCTGCTGCGGCCGGAGAACCCCGCCCAGAATGTGACCGCCTACACCGGCAGAGTCCACGGTACGCCGGTGACCATCACCGTCACCCAAAACAGCGAAACCCGGTTCACGGTGGAGTTCCAAATCGAGGGCGTCCTGGACGACGTCTGCGTGGTGGATTACCCCCTGGCCCCCATCCGAACGGAGCGGGGGGCGGCGGTGGACGGCATCCGGATCACCAAAAACGGCGCACTCCTCTTCGAGGGCGGCTATGCCCTAGAGGAGAACTACGGCTGGTACCGTTCCAACGGCGCCCACGATATGGACGGTTTTGTCATCGTCCGCCCCGGCACCTCGGACCCCTGGAACGGCTTCGAGGTGGACAGAAGCACCGCCCTGCGGTTCGCCCTGGGGCCGGAGCTGGAGAGCCGGGGCAGCTGGGGGATGTATGTTTTTATGCTGGTGTGCACCGTTTTCGCGGCCCTGGACGCGGCCTTCCCCATGACCATGTTCTACCTCCAGCACTGCTGTGACGTCCGGGACCCGGAGCCATCGGACTTCTATCTCGCCTGTCAAAAAGCGGGCTGGGTGGTGTTTCCGCTGCTTTTGCTGGGGGGCTACTGCTACGCCCTCCGCGTGATCCCCTAGGCCTTGTTTGGAAATTGGCGGAAAAAGATCCGCTGTTTGGGCGTTTCGACATTTTTCAAACAAGGCGTAGTTTCGGGACACGGATCCCAAGGAAAGTGAAGTGATCCCATGGCTTTCAGCAGTATGGCGTTTTTGTTCGGCTTTCTGCCGGCGGCGGTGCTGTGCTACTATCTCATACCGGCCCGGTATCGGGCCGGGCGCAACGGGGTCCTGCTGCTGTTCAGCCTGGCCTTCTATGCCTGGGGCGGACTGCGGCTGCTGCCGGTGCTGCTGGCCAACTGCCTTGTGAGCTGGGCGGCGGGACTGCTGCTGGCCCCCGGGCGGCGGGGGCGGCGGGCGGTTTTTTGGACTGGGGTGGGTCTGAACCTGCTGCCGCTGCTGTGCTTCAAATACACCGGTTTTCTGGCGGAGAATCTGAACGCCCTAGGGCTGAAGCTGAAGATCCCCGGCCTTCTGCTCCCGGCGGGCATCTCGTTTTTTACCTTTCAGGCGGTCTCATACCTGGCCGATGTATACCGGGGGACCATTCCGCCGGAGCGGAATTTTGCCAGGCTGACGCTGTACACGGCCTTTTTTCCCCAGCTGCTCCAGGGACCCATTGTGCGGTACGGGGACTTTGGCCCGCTGCTGGCGGACCGGCGGGAGACGGTTCCGGAGGTCTCCGCAGGGGCGGTGCGGTTTTGCTTCGGCTTGGCGAAAAAGGTGCTGCTGGCGGACGCCTTGGGGACAGCGGCAAACGGGGCCTTTGCCGCCGGGGACCGGCTGAGTGTGGGCCTGGCCTGGATTGGCTCCATCGCCTACACCCTGCAATTGTACTTTGACTTCTCCGGCTACACGGATATGGCGCTGGGCCTGGGTCAGGCCTTCGGCCTGCCCCTGCCGGAGAACTTCGACTATCCCTACACCGCCCAATCCGCCGCGGAGTTTTGGCGGCGGTGGCACATTACCCTCTCCCGCTGGTTCCGGGACTATGTCTATATCCCCCTGGGGGGCAACCGCTGTTCCCGGGGGAGGCACTTGCTGAACCTGCTGGCGGTGTGGCTGCTGACGGGACTGTGGCACGGCGCGGCCTGGACTTTTGTGGTCTGGGGGCTTTATTACGCGGCGCTGCTGGCGGGGGAGAAATACCTCTGGGGCGGGGCGCTGGAACGGCTTCCCAGGCCTGTGCGGCACCTCTACGCCCTGCTGCTGATTAACTTTGGATGGGTGCTGTTTCGGGCCGGAAGCCTGGGTCAGGCGGGGGACGTCCTCTCCGCTATGCTGGGCTTTGCCCCGGGGGGACTCTGGAGCGGAGAGGCGGAATACGATCTCCGGCAGTACGCCTGGGAGTGGCTGATTGCGGTTCCGGCAGTCCTGCCCGTAAGGCTCTGGCTCTCCCGCCGGCTGGAGTTCTCCAGAGAGAGGGGGAGCGCGCTTTCGGCGGCGGCGCTGGCGCTGGGACCGAAGGTGCTGGCGCTGTGCCTGCTCGGTCTCTCCGCGGTGCGGCTGCTCAGCTCCACGTTCCGCTCCTTTTTATATTTTCAGTTTTAAGAGGACCCAGATATGGAAAAATTTTCACAGCGGGCGTTCTTGGCCCTGCTGCTGGCGGCGCTGCTGGCCGTCCCCGGGGGCACGGCGCTGTGGTCCCGAAAGGACACCGCCGCCTACTATGAAAACCGTACCCTGGCGCAGTTCCCGTCTCTGACGGCGGAGGGGCTGTGGGACGGCGGGCTTGGCGGGGACTTTGAGGACTGGTACTCCGACCATGTCCCCGGGCGCACAACCCTGCTGAAGCTGGATACGGCGGCGCAGCTGAATCTTTTGCGCCGCCCGGCGGTCAACGAGGTCGTTCCGGCGGAAGGCGTGCTGCTGCCGCTTCTGCCCTATGAGGAGCGGGAAGCGGGGGAATACGCCGCTCTGGCGGCGGAGGCGGCGGAACCCTTTGCCAGGCTGAGCGAGTGGGTCCGGGCGGGCGGCGGCACGTTTTGCTATGTCGGGATTCCGGAACAGCGGGCCTACTTCCGGGACCGGTATCCCGCTTACCTCAGCGCCCATGAGACGGAGATCTCCGCAGGAGACGCGGCTTATGCCCAGGCCATGGCGGAGCGGGGCGTGAACTTTTTGGATATGGGGGCGGTGTATAACCGCCAGGGCCGCCCGGAGAATTATTACTCCGCCGTGGACCACCATTACAGCTATTACGGCGCCTATGCGGCCTATAGGGCCATTTTGGACCGCCTGGCGGCGGAGGGCTGGAACCTGCCGGTGCTGACGGAGGAGGACCTGGACTTTACGGAGCTTCCCAATCCCTATATCGCCACCCGGAACCGCAAGCTCTACAACCTCTGGCCCAATGGCGAGCGGGCGGTGATCGGGGTGCAGAAAAACCCGGTGCCCTTCACCCGGTACGACAACGGGGAGCTATCGGACAGACCGCTCTTTGTCCTGCCGGAGGAGGACTACCTTCCCACCACCTACAACCTCTATATGGGCGGGGATTTTGGCGAGACGGTGCTGGAGACGGACCGCCCGGACCTGCCGGACGCCCTGATTTTCGGCGACTCCTTTACCAACGCCCTGGAGACCCTGCTGTATGCCTCCTTCAACGAGACCCGCATTCTGGACCTGCGGCACTATGACGGGATGTCCCTGGAGGACTATATCGGCCGGTACCGCCCCGAGGTGGTGCTGTGCATCCAGAACGACACGTTTTACTATCTGTCCGGCGGCAACAACGCCGTGTGGGAGGAGCCGTGATGGAAGAAAAAAAGACCGCCCCCCAGGCGGAACCCGCCGCAAAAAGAGGGGCTTACGCCTCGATTCTGGCGGCGGCGGCGCTGTGGGGCATGATTGGACTGTGGAACCGGAATCTGATGGCCGGGGGATTTACCCCCACGGACATTGTGGTGGTGCGAAACTTCGGCGGCATGCTGCTGCTGGCGCTGGTGTTCGCCGTAAGAGACCGAAGCGTGTTCCGCGTCCGCCGGGAGCACCTGAAATACTTCTTTGGAACCGGCGTGATCAGCGTGCTGCTGTTCACGGTGTGCTACTTCTCCTGTCAGAGGATCTGTTCCCTGGCGGCGGCCTCCATCCTGCTGTACACCGCGCCGTCCTTTGTGGTGGTGCTGTCGGCGGTGCTGTGGCATGAGCCGGTTACACGGAGGAAGCTGCTGGCCCTGGCGCTGACCCTGGCGGGCTGCGCCCTGGTGTGCGGCGTCTTCGCCGGAGATTTGACGGTGACGGCGGGCGGCGTCCTGCTGGGACTGGGGTCCGGGTTTTTCTACGCGCTGTACAGCGTTTTCGGCCGGTACGCCCTGGCCCATTACGGCCCTATGACCGTGACGGTGTGGACGTTTCTCTTCGCGGGTCCCGCGTCCCTGGTGCTGCTGCGCCCGGAGCGGATGGCGGCGGCGCTGTCCACTCCCCGGCAGTGGCTGCTGTCCTTGGGGCTGGTGGTGTTCTCCACGGCGGCGCCGTATCTTCTGTACACACGGGGCCTTTCCAAGGTGGAATCCGGCAGGGCCTCCATCGTGGCCAGCCTGGAGCCGGTGGCGGCCACGATGGTGGGTGCGCTGGCCTTTGGCGAGGCCATTGGCCCCGTGACCCTGGCGGGGATCCTGTGCGTCCTGGCGGGCGTATATATTCTGAGGTGAGTGATGGCGAAGCGCAAAGAGGAGAAGACCAATGTGATGCGGATCCTGGACCAGAAAAAGATTCCCTACACCGCCCGGTTTTACGAGGACAGCCAGGGACCGGAGGGAACCCGGGAGTACGGCGTCCACGTGGCGGCGGCCCTGGGGCAGGACCCGGCCAGAGGGTTTAAGACCCTGGCGGCCCGGGGCGCCTCCGGGGGCATTTACGTGTTTGAGGTGCCGGCGGCGGAGAGCCTGGACCTGAAAAAGGCCGCCCGGGCCGTGGGGGAGAAGTCCGTGGAGCTGCTTCACGTGGCGGAGATCAACGACGTCACGGGGTATATCCGGGGCGGGTGCAGCCCCGTGGGGATGAAGAAGCGGTATCCCACGGTGTTTCACAAAACCGCTTTGGACTATGAGACGGTCTATATCTCCGCCGGGCGGATCGGAGCGCAGGTGGAGGTGGAGCCGGAGGCGCTGCTAGACCTGCTGGGGGCCTCCGCGGCGGATATCACTGTGGAGTGACAGCCCCAGATGGAGGCCGGCGGCAAAGGCGTCCAGGGACCACTGTAAATAATTGTCAAAGATGGCGTCTGTCAGCTTGCGGCGGGCCTCGCCTGTCAGGGAAAATTCGTCCAAGAGCTTCTGCAAAGCGGATTCATCGAAGTTTTCTGCGTTTCGCAGAATTGGCTCACAATAGTAATCAAAGAGCTTTTGGTCTATCGGATTCATTGATGTCTACCCCTCAAACAGAATCTTTAATGTTCTGTTTTAATTATAGAACATTTAATGTTCTGCGTCAAGGAGAAATTATGGAAACATTAAAAGAATTTGGAACAAGGCTTCGTGCACTCCGAAAAGAGCGAAGACAGGTCCAGCGCCAAATAGCGGAACTGCTGCATATTACAGAAGTACACTACCGGCGTATAGAAGCTGGGAAAGTTAATATTCCGACCTTGACATTATGCACTCTTGCGGATTATTTTGGTGTTACAACAGATTATCTGCTGGGGCGCTCCCAGGAGCGGGAGTGATGCCCGCCCTTGCGGGCGGGGTGGATTTCAGCCATGAGGATGGCTGGGCAATGCACCCCCATGCCGTCGGAAGAAACTCCGCCGCTCCATTTCCGGCTAAAGCCAAAAATTCCGCTCAAGCTCCGTTCCTTCATCTCCGGCCTAAGTGCCGCCCTTCGGGCGGATTACCATTTTATTGCCGGCAGACAAACTCTCTTTCCAGCACGGAGCCGGCCATGCGCGAAGCGCGGGAAGAGAAGAAAGTCCCTGCGTCCACGCGGCAAGTTTGCTGTGTGCTCTTCAATCGAAGCGGTATGTTTCCGCAAGCTCCAAAAAGTCTTTTTCTCTTTTGGACCGTGCACCGTCCCGCGCCCGTGGGACGAAATCCCCCGTCCCCCCCGCAGGGGGACCCCCAGAAAGGACAACCTATGCAGGATAAGATCATCGTAAAAGGCGCCCGCGCCAATAATTTGAAAAATATCGACGTCACCATCCCCAGGGACAAGCTGGTGGTCATGACCGGACTCTCCGGCTCCGGCAAGTCGTCGCTGGCCTTCGATACCATCTACGCCGAGGGGCAGCGCCGCTATGTGGAGTCTCTCAGCTCCTATGCCCGGATGTTTTTGGGCCAGATGGACAAGCCCGACGTGGACTATATCGAGGGCCTCTCCCCCGCCATCTCCATCGACCAGAAGACCACCAGCAAAAACCCCCGCTCCACGGTGGGCACGGTCACGGAGATCTACGACTATCTCCGCCTTCTGTGGGCCAGGGTGGGCACCCCCCACTGCCCCAAGTGCGGAAAGGAGATCAAGCAGCAGACCGTGGACCAGATCATCGACCAGGTTCTCTCCCTGCCGGAGGGCACCCGAATTCAGGTGATGGCGCCGGTCGTCCGGGGCAAAAAAGGCGAGCACGCCAAGGTGTTTGAGGACGCCAAGCGCTCCGGCTATGTCCGGGCCAGGGTGGACGGGAACCTCTACGAGCTGGCCGAGGAGATCAAGCTGGAGAAGAATAAAAAGCACAGCGTGGAGATCATCGTGGACCGGCTCATCATCCGGCCGGATATCCAGCAGCGGCTGACGGACAGCGTGGAGACCGCCGCCGGCCTCTCCGGCGGCACCGTGGTGGTCAACCTCCTGCGGGAGGAGCAGGATTTGATGTTCTCCCAGAATTACGCCTGCGAGGACTGCGGCATCTCCATTGAGGAGCTGACGCCCCGGATGTTCTCCTTCAACAACCCCTTTGGCGCCTGTCCCTCCTGCACCGGCCTTGGCAGCCAGCTGAAGGTGGATGAGACATTGGTGGTGCCGGATGGGAAAAAATCCATTTTGGAGGGGGCGATCCAGGCCTCCGGCTGGGGCAATATCCGCTCCGACGGCATCTCCCGGATGTATTTCGAGGCCCTGGCGAAAAAGTACCGCTTTTCTCTCACCGATCCCTGGGAGGAGCTGAGTGAGGAGGTGCGGGACATTATCCTCTACGGCACCAAGGGGGAAAAGCTGGAGCTGCACTATGACCAGCCCCGGGGCAAAGGCGTGCTGTACCAGCCCTTTGAGGGCATCTGCAACAATGTCCAGCGCCGCTATCAGGAGACCCAGAGCGACGCCAGCAAAAAGGAGCTGGAGGAGCTGATGGCGGAGTGTCCCTGCCCCAGCTGCAAGGGGAAGCGGCTGAAAAAAGAGTCCCTGGCAGTGACGGTGGGAGATCAAAACATCTATGACTATACCCGGATGTCCGTCCTGGACGGGCTGGAGTGGGTGGAAAAGCTGGTCTTAACGGATCAGCAGCACCTGATTGCCGACCGGATCTTGAAGGAGATCAAATCCCGGCTGGGCTTCCTGCGGTCCGTGGGCCTGGGGTATCTGACTCTGAGCCGCAGCGCCGGAACCCTCTCCGGCGGCGAGAGCCAGCGCATCCGTCTGGCCACCCAGATCGGCTCCTCCCTGATGGGGGTGCTGTACATTCTGGATGAACCCTCCATCGGACTGCACCAGCGGGACAACGATAAATTGCTGGCCACGCTCCAAAACCTGCGGGACTTGGGGAATACGCTGCTGGTGGTGGAGCACGACGAGGATACGATGCGCGCGGCGGACTACCTGATTGATATCGGTCCCGGCGCGGGGATTCACGGCGGCAGGGTCATCGCGGCGGGCACGCCGGAGGAGGTCATGGCCAATCCGGATTCCCTGACGGGGCAGTACCTCTCCGGCAAAAAGCGTATTTTGGCGCCCGCAGAGCGCCGCACTGGCAACGGGAGATGCCTGAGAGTCGTCGGCGCGTCGGAGAACAACCTGCAAAATGTGGACGTGGAGTTTCCCCTGGGGGTTTTCACAGCGGTTACCGGCGTGTCCGGCAGCGGGAAGTCCTCGTTGGTGAACGAGGTGCTGTTCAAGCGCCTGGGGACGGAGCTGATGCGCATGAAGACCCACCCTGGGAAGTGCCGGCGGATTGAGGGGATCGAGTATTTGGACAAGGTGGTCAACATTGATCAGAGTCCCATCGGGCGGACGCCGCGGTCCAATCCCGCCACCTATACCGGACTGTTCAACGACATCCGGGATCTCTTTGCCTCCACCCAGGAGGCCAAGAGCCGGGGCTACGGCCCGGGGCGGTTCAGCTTCAATGTCCGGGGCGGCCGGTGCGAGGCCTGCTCCGGCGACGGCGTGCTGAAAATTGAGATGCACTTTTTGCCGGATATCTTTGTCCCCTGCGAGGTCTGCAAGGGCAGGCGGTACAACCGGGAGACCCTGGAGGTGCGTTACAAGGGGAAAAACATCGCCGAGGTGCTGGAGATGACGGTGGACGAGGCGCTGGAGTTCTTCTCCGCCCTGCCCAAGATCCGCAACAAGCTCCAGACTCTTCAAGATGTGGGCCTTGGCTACGTGAAGCTGGGACAGCCCTCCACGGAGCTGTCCGGCGGAGAGGCCCAGCGGGTGAAGCTGGCCACGGAGCTGTCCAAAATCGCCACCGGCAAGACGATCTATATTCTGGACGAACCCACCACCGGCCTCCATACCGACGATGTGCGAAAGCTGCTGGAGGTGCTCCAGCGGCTGGTGGACAGCGGAAATACCGTGGTGGTCATTGAGCACAATCTGGATGTCATCAAGTCTGCCGACCACCTCATCGACCTGGGACCCGAGGGGGGAGACGGCGGCGGAACGGTGGTGATCACCGGGACGCCGGAAGAGGTGGCCGCCTGTGAAAAGTCCTACACGGGGCAGTATCTGAAAAAGATGCTGGTACGGTGAATGTGTATTCAAAAGCCCCTTTCATATATTGTATAAAGATATCTGCGCATTTTATTTGAAAAGATTATGATATATCATAAATAATATATGCCAAGGAGTTTTTTATGGACACACTTCAAATTATGGGTACGCGTCTGAAAAACCTGCGGAAGGAACGCCGCATCTACCAGCGGGAGATGGGAGAGCTGCTTGGTATCACACAAGGGCATTATCTAAAGATCGAAAAAGGAGAGATCAACATTTCCGTCTTGACATTATGCACCTTAGCGGGGTATTTTGAGGTAAGCGCCGATTATCTGCTGGGGCTGTCCGAAGAGCGGAGACCCTTGGGATAGCCGGCCGGGGGCATCCTTCCCGCCCCAAAATGCTTGACAAGAAAGTTGAGGATCACCTGATGGACAATATCAAAAACACCGCCATGGTCACGGTCTGCGGCCGGCCAAACGTGGGCAAATCCAGCCTTACCAACGCCCTGGTGGGAGAGAAAGTGGCCATTGTCTCCAACAAGGCCCAGACCACCCGCAACCGGATCTACGGCGTGGTCAACCGGGAGGACACCCAGTATATTCTGCTGGACACCCCGGGCCTTCACCGGCCCAAGTCCGCCCTGGGGGACTATATGGTGAAAGTGGTTACCGCCAGCCTCAGTGATGTGGACTGCGCGCTGCTGCTGGTGGAACCCATTCCCCACGTGGGAGGCCCGGAAAAGGCCCTGATCGACCGGATCCGGGAGGAGAAAATCCCCTGTGTTCTGTGCATCAACAAGATTGACACGGTGGAACCGGCGGAGCTGCTGCCGGTGATCGCGGCTTACAGCGAGGCCTGGGACGGCTTTGACGCCATCATCCCCATCTCCGCCCACACCGGCGGCGGCCTGGACGAGCTGATGAAGGAGCTGCGGAGATACGCCGAAGAGGGTCCCCAGCTGTTCCCGGACGGGCAGACCAGCGACCAGCCGGAGCGGCAGGTGGTGGGGGAGCTGCTGCGGGAGAAGCTCCTGCTGTGCCTGGATAAGGAGATCCCCCACGGCACGGCGGTGGAGATCACCAAGTTCTCCGAGCGGGACTCCGGCGTGATCGACGTAGAGGCCACGATCTACTGTGAGAAGGCCAGCCACAAGGGCATTATCATCGGCAAACAGGGGGCCATGCTGAAAAAAATCAGCTCTCTGGCCCGCCGCGACATGGAGAGGTTCATGGGCGCGAAGATCTACTTGGAGACCTGGGTAAAAGTGAAAGAGAACTGGAGAGATAACGTGAACTATGTCCGCAGCCTGGGGTATCGGGAGGACTGAGGGCCGGAGAGCTCTATATGGAAAAAGGGAGGTGCACGCCGGTGCGGGACGTGAAAAAAACCGTGGGCGCTATGGCCGGCAGGGCCAAAACCGCCTACCTCAGCTATATTGACAGCCAGGGCTATCCCACCACACGGGCCATGCTGGCCCCCCGGGAGCGGGAGGGAATCCGGGTATTTTGGTTCAGCACCAATACCTCCTCTCAAAAGGCGGCGGCCTTCCGGGCCAATCCCAGGGGGAGCGTCTATTTTGTGGACCGGCGCTTTTTCCGGGGCGTCAGCCTCTCCGGCACTGTGGAGGTGCTGGAGGACCCGGCCGCCAAGGAGCGGCTCTGGCGGAGGGGGGACAGGATGTACTATCCCCAAGGAGTGACAGACCCCGACTATTGCGTGCTGAAATTTACGGCGGAGCGGGGACGGTATTACAGCCATTTTAAATCGGAGGACTTTACAATTCCAGATTGACCGGACTTTTCCAGCCATAACCTTCGACATTCTCCGCAGACTATATCCATAAAGGAGGTCTGCGCAATGTTAGAGTGGATGGAACCCGCTCCGCTGTGGGAGCTGTTCTGCATGACTGGGGAGCCGTTGGCCTATATGCTGTACCGCTCCCTGGAGGAGCAGGACGGGGGCATCAGGCCGTGAATACCGGGGGACGCCGTCCCCGTACATAGGGGGGGAAGCGCCGTGGCGGGAGCGCCGCACATTGTGATCCGGGGAGTCGTTTTGCGGGAGACTGAGACGAAGGAGACGGACAAGATTTTGACCCTGCTCACTGCGGAGCGGGGCAGACTCTCCGTGATCGCCCGGGGAGCGCGGCGGAAGGGGTGCCGGTTTGCCGCCTGCGCCCAATCCCTGGCCTGGTCGGAGTGGACCCTTTACCAAAGGGGCGGGTGGTATTACGCCAACGAGGGAACAACGCTGGAACTGTTCAGCGGACTGCGGAATGATCTGGACGCCATGTCCCTGGGATTCTATTTTGCGGAGCTGACGGAGGCCGTTACCACCGAGGAGGCGCCTGCGGGGGAACTGCTGCGGCACCTGCTGAACGGGCTGTATGCCGTCTCCTCTCTCCGCAAGCCGCTGGCCCTGGTAAGAGCCGCTTTTGAACTGCGGCTGCTGTGCCTTGCGGGGTATGAGCCGCTGGCGGACAGCTGTGCCTGCTGTGGGGCGGCGGAGCCGGAGTCTCCCCGGTTGGACGTGGTCCAGGGAGTGCTCCGCTGCGGGACCTGCGGCGGCGGGGAGAATGGGCGGTCGCTGCCCCTGTGCCGGGATTCCCTGGCGGCGCTGCGCCACGTGGTTTACGGGGAGCCGAAAAGACTCTATTCCTTCACCCTGGGACCGGAGCCGCTGAGAAGGCTCTCTGCGGCGGCGGAGGCGTTTATGACCGCCCAGCTGGAGCGGAAATTTCGGACGCTGGATTTTTTCAAAAGTCTCCAAGAGCCGGAAAACTGGCAGGGATAGGATACGATTTGTATAATTGCTTTAATGTTATACGAAACGGAATGATCCGGAAACGATTGCGCTCCCCGGTATAAGCCCCTGGGAGCAGATATGAGGGCCGCAGGGGCCTATTGCGCCGCCGGCTCCCGGCGCTGGATTGCCGGCGGCCGCCGCAGCATTTCCGCTGCCCTTCAGAACAGACCAGATGTTGTCTCCCCTGACATTTGGATGAGAAAAACCTGTCGCCACAGCGGATGATGGGACCCACAGGAGGAACTGCCGATGAGCGAGTTATTCGATAAATCGATCCGCACGCTGGAACTGCCCAGGGTATTGCAGCTGCTGAGTGAGCAGGCGGTCAGCGCCGAGGCAAAGGCCCGGGCGCTCCAGGTGCGCCCGGAGACAGAGGCGGAGGAGGTGCTGCGCCTGCTGGACCAGACCGATGCCGCGCGGACCATGATCGGCCTTAGGGGGAGTCCCTCCTTCTCCGGTGTAAAACCGGTGGCAGAGGCCCTGGACCGGGCGGACCGGGGCGGCGGGCTGAATACCCGGGAGCTGTTGACCATCGCGGGTCTTCTCACCGCCGCCCGGCGGTGCCGGGAGTATTTCAACGGTGAGGCGGCGGAGAAAACCGCCATTGACCACCTGTTTTTGTCCATTCACGGAAACCGGCCGCTGGAGGAGAAGATCAAGCGGTGCATTCCCGACGAGGACACCATTGCCGACGCGGCCTCCTCTGAGCTGGCGGATCTCCGCCGCCACATGCGGGCGGCCCAGGCCAAGAGCCGGCAGATCCTGCAGAAGATCATCTCCTCCCCCACCTACGGAAAGATCTTGCAGGAGGCCATCATCACCCAGCGGGACGGCCGCTTTGTGGTGCCGGTGAAGGCGGAGCACAAGGGAAGCCTGCCCGGACTGGTCCACGACATCTCCGCCACCGGGGCCACGGTTTTTGTGGAACCCATGGGAGTGGTGCAGGCCAACAACGAATTTGTGGAGCTGGAGGCCAAGGAGCAAAAGGAGATTGAGCGGATTCTGGCGGAGCTGTCCGCCGAAGCGGCAGCCCACCGGGAGGCGATCCAGTGGGATTACGACACGCTGGTACATCTGGATCTGATTTTTGCCCGGGGACAGCTGAGCTATAAAATGGACGGCGTGCGGCCGGAGATCCGCCGGGACGGGTGCATCCACCTGCGAAAGGCCCGGCACCCCCTGCTGGATCCCAAGACGGCGGTGCCGGTTGATATTGAGCTGGGTGGGACCTTTGACACCTTGGTGATCACCGGACCCAATACCGGCGGCAAGACGGTGAGTCTGAAAACCCTGGGACTTTTGACGCTGATGACCCAGTGCGGCCTCCACATTCCAGTGGCGGACCGCAGCGCCGTCGCCGTCTACCGGCGGGTGCTGGCGGACATCGGCGATGAGCAGAGCATTGAACAGAACCTGTCCACGTTCTCCGCGCATATGGTGAATATTGTGGCCATTTTGGCGGAGGCGGACAGCCGCAGCCTCATCCTCTTTGACGAGCTGGGAGCGGGCACCGACCCGGTGGAGGGGGCGGCGCTGGCCATCGCCGTGATCCAGCATGTGCGGCGGCAGGAGGCCAAGGTGGCTGCAACCACCCACTACGCAGAGTTAAAGACCTTTGCCATGACCACTGCGGGGGTGGAAAACGCCTCCTGTGAATTTGATGTGGAGACCCTGCGGCCCACTTACCGGCTGCTGACCGGTATTCCCGGAAAATCCAACGCCTTTGCCATCTCCCGGCGGCTGGGATTGCCGGAGGCAGTGATCAGCGCCGCCCGGCAGCAGCTCAGCGGCGAGGGCGTGCGCTTTGAGGATGTGCTGACCCAGCTGGAGGCCAAGCGCCAGGCCCTGGAAAAACGGGAGATAGAGGCGGACCGTCTTCTCCGCCAGCGGGAGGAGGACGCCCGCAAGGCCCGGGAGTTTCGAGAGCAGATGGAGCGGGCCAAGGAAAACGCCCGGGGCCGGGGGGAGGCGGAGGCAAAGCGCATTCTGCGGGACGCCCGCGCCGCCGCCGACGAGGTCTTTGCGGAGCTGGCAGAGATGCGCCGCCAACAGGCCCGGGCGGAGCGGAACGCCGACGAGAACGAGGCCCGTGCCGCCCTGCGGCGCAGGCTCAATGAGGCGGAGGAGACCGTATCCCGCCGCGATGGCCGCAAAGAGTCCATTCCCAAGCCCAGCCGTCCCATTCAGGCGGGCGACCTGGTGGAGATCCCCGGGGTCCGCACCCCGGCGGAAGTGGTATCCGTTGGAAAGGACGGAACGCTGCAGTTAAAGTCCGGCATCTTAAAGATGAAGGCGCAGGCGTCGGAGGTTCGGCTAATCGAGGAGGATGAGCGGGCGGCCAGGAAGAAAGCTCCCGCCGCCATCCGGCAGAGCGCCGGCCAGGCCCTTCGGGCTGCGGCGGCCCGGGAGCTGGATATCCGGGGCCTGGAGACGCTGGAGGCGGAGGCGGTGGTGGAGAATTTCCTCTCCGCCGCCGTCATGGGAAAGCTGGAGACGGTGACCATCATCCACGGCAAGGGCACCGGGGCACTGCGCAAGGCGGTGCACGACGTACTGCGGCGGAACAAAGCCGTGAAGGGCTTCCGCCTGGGAGTCTACGGCGAGGGTGAGAGCGGCGTCACCGTGGTGACAATGAAGTGAGGAGAAAGATGGACTATCGGGAAAAAGCAATTCACTGCGTAAAGGACACGGTTCTGCCCGTGCAGATGGGACAGTTTCAGGAGTGCGGCGGTTCCTTGGATGAACAGTACCGGAAATACGGAGACACCGCCGCGTTCTTCGCGGAAATCATTGAGCCGGGCCGGGTCTATGAGGTGGGCTATCCCCGATGTGTCTGCCCGGAGGCCCGGGAGACCCGGGACCCGGGCCACTGCGAGTGTTCCCGGCAGAGTGTTCTGTACATTCTGGAGACGCTGCTGCCGGAGAGGGCGGTCACGGTGGAGACATTGGAGACGGTCCTGGGCGGCGCGGAGAAATGCCGGTTTCGCGTAACAGTGGAATAGTGGAATAGGGAGCAGTTGTAACCTTCCAGCGGATATGCTATACTGGGAAAAATAGAGATGAGGTGACCACTATGCAAGAACTGAAACGCCAATATCACATCGCCTGCGTCCCCGGAGATGTGGGCAGGTACTGCATCCTGGCGGGAGATCCGGGCCGGGTGCCTGCCATCGCCGCCTTGTTTGACGGCGCGAAGCAGGTGGCCTGCAACCGGGAGTACAATGTCTGGACCGGCACCCTGCTGGGTGAGAAGGTCACCGCCTGCTCTACCGGCATCGGCGGACCCTCCACGGCCATCGCGGTGGAGGAACTCCACAAGTGCGGCGCGGACACCTTCCTCCGCTCCGGCACCTGCGGCGGCATTGACATCGCCGTCCAGGCGGGGGATCTGGTGGTGGCCACCGGAGCGATCCGGTACGAGCACACCAGCCTGGAGTACGCCCCCATCGAGTTCCCGGCGGTGCCGGATTACACAGCCACCAGATGTCTGGCACAGGCGGCGGAGAACCTGGGCCTGCCGCTCCACCTGGGAGTGGTCCAGTGCAAGGACAGCTTCTATGGCCAGCACAGCCCCGACGCCTCCCCCGTCTCCTACGAGCTGAAAGCCAAATGGGAGAGCTGGAAACGGCTGGGGGTGAAGGCCAGCGAGATGGAGTCTGCGGCGCTGTTTGTCATCGCGGCGGCGCTGGGCTGCCGGGCCGCCTCCTGCTTCCACGTGGTCTGGAACCAGGAGCGGGAGGCCGCCGGGCTGGACCAAAAGATGATCGAGGACACCTCCGCCTCCGTCCGGACGGCGGTGGAGGGCCTGAAGCTGCTGATCCGGGCGGACCGGGAAAAGCAATAGCGGGAAACGCCCCGGAGAGATTTCTCCGGGGCGCTTTTATCTTTTTGTTGACAAGTAAACTTGGTATATGCTATCCTATTTATACAAGTTAACTTGGCAATATACAAACCTAACTATGTAAGGAGCGATTTCATGGACCGAGAGGAAATTTTAGAAAGGAGCCGGCGGGAGAACCGGGAGCGGGATGAGATGGAGCGGGAGGTCCGCGTCCGGGGGGAGTCTTTCAGCCTGATGTGCACCCTGCTGGCGGGTGGTGTTCTGGTGGGATGGGAGCTGTATCACAACCAGCCCATCGCGGACGTCATGGTGATGTTCTGGGCCTCCTGTGTGGGGAACCGGGTGTACCGCATCGCCCAGCGGAGAGATGCCTCCGATATCATTACGCTTGTAATCTCTCTTGCTTTCTTCGTCTATTATCTGGTACAATGCTTTCATAGATGACGAACGGAGCGGGGTGACAGGATGGACGGCCAGCTGATTTTGAAAAACCGGCTCAAGGTGGCCCGGGCGGAGCGGGGACTCTCCCAGACCCAGCTGGCGGAGCTGGTGGGCGTGTCCCGGAACACCATCAGCTCCATCGAGACGGGGCAGTTCAGCCCCACGGCGAAGCTGGCCCTGGTGCTGTGCATCGCCCTGGACAAGAAATTTGAGGAGCTGTTCTATTTCGACTGATCAAAGACCCGGTCTGCCTCCAACGGGAGGCAGACCGGGTCTTTTGTCAGTCATCCGTGCGCACACCGTGCCGGATGCCGCCGATGTCGTAGGGCGTGGTCTGGTACACGCAGTAGTTCAGCCAGTTGCCGTACAGCAGGTGGGCGCAGGACCGCCAGCGGACCATGGGTTCCCGGGCAGGGTCATCCTCCGGAAAATAGTGCCGGGGAAGCCGGATATCCACTCCGGCGGCCACGTCCCGCAGATACTCCTTTTTCAGGGTGTCCCGGTCATACTCCGCGTGGCCCATGAGGAACACCTGCCGCCCCTGGGCGGTTTTGACGGCGTAGACTCCCGCCTCCGGAGAGCTGGACAGAATTTTCAGCTCCGGAACCGCCTCAAGATCCGCCCGCTCCACGGTGGTGTTCCGGGAGTGGGGAACCCAGAAGGTGTCGTCAAAGCCCCGGAAGAGTATGAAATTGGGGTCCTCCAGGGTGTGCCTGAAGACGCCGAAGAGCTTTTGCTCCAGCTGGCGCTTGGGGATGCCGTAGTGGTAGTACAGCCCCGCCTGGGCGCCCCAGCAGATGTGGAGGGTGGAGTGAACGTGGGTCTTGCTCCACTCCATGATCTCGCACAGCTCCGGCCAGTAGTCCACCTCCTCAAAGGGCAGGTGTTCCACCGGCGCGCCGGTGATGACCAGGCCGTCAAAGGTGCGGTCTTGGACCTCGTGAAAGGTCTTGTAGAAGGAGAGCATGTGCGCCTGAGAGGTGTTTTTGGAGATGTGCCCCGCCGGGGCGATGAGTTCCAAGTCAATCTGGAGAGGGGTGTTGCCCAGCACCCGGGCCAGCTGGGTCTCCGTGTCCACCTTGGTGGGCATGAGATTTAGAAGCAGGATCTGCAGGGGCCGGATGTCCTGGGCAATGGCCCGGGTCTCTGTCATGACGAAGATATTCTCCGCCGCCAGGGTCTTTGTGGCGGGGAGCTGGTTTGGAATTTTAATGGGCATCAGACCACCGCCTCCAGCGCCTGCCGGATGTCAGCAATCAGGTCCTCCCCGCTCTCCAGCCCGCAGGAGATGCGGATGAGGCCCGCGGGAATCCCGGCGGCGGAGAGCTGCTCGTCGGTCATCTGCCGGTGGGTGGAGGAGGCGGGGTTGAGGCAGCAGGTCCGGGCGTCGGCCACATGGGTCTCAATGGCTGCCAGCTTCAAATGGCGCATGAAGGCCCCGGCGGCCTCCCGGCCGCCCTTCAGCTCAAAGGACACCACGCCGCAGGAGCCGCGGGGCAGGTATTTCTCCGCTAAAGCGTGGTATTTGTCCTCCGGCAGCCCGCAGTAGCTGACGCTGGCCACCTTGGGATGGGCCGCCAGAAACTCCGCAACGGATTGTCCGTTCTCACAGTGGCGGGCCATGCGCACGTGAAGGCTCTCCAGGCCCAGGTTCAGGTAGAAGGCGCTCTGGGGGGAGGGGGTGCTGCCCAGGTCCCGCATGAGCTGGGCCGTACACTTGGTGATGAAGGCCCCCTCTGTCCCGAACTTCTCGGCGTAGGTGACGCCGTGGTAGCTCTCGTCCGGCGTGCAGAGGCCGGGGAACTTGTCCGCGTGGGCCATCCAGTCGAACTTGCCGGAGTCCACCACGGCGCCGCCCACGGCGGCGCCGTGACCGTCCATGTACTTGGTGGTGGAGTGGGTGACGATGTCCGCGCCCCAATCGAAGGGACGGCAGTTTACGGGGGTGGCAAAGGTGTTGTCCACGATCAGGGGTACCCCGTGGCTGTGGGCGGCGGCGGCAAACTTCTCAATGTCCAGCACGGTCAGAGCGGGGTTGGCGATGGTCTCGCCGAAAACCGCCCTGGTGTTGGGCCGGAAGGCCGCGTTCAGCTCCTCCGCTGTGCAGTCCGGGGAGACGAAGGTGGCCTCCACCCCCATCTTGGCCATGGTGACGGAGATGAGGTTAAAGGTGCCGCCGTAGATGCTGGAGGAGGCAACGATGTGGTCCCCGCAGGAGCAGAGGTTAAACAGGGCGAAGAAGTTGGCCGCCTGACCGGAGGAGGTGAGCATGGCCGCCGTGCCCCCCTCCAGGGCGGCAATTTTGGCGGCTACATAGTCGCAGGTGGGGTTCTGGAGGCGGGAGTAGAAATAACCGCTGGCCTCCAGGTCAAAGAGCTTGCCCATATCCTCGCTGGTGGCGTATTTGAAGGTGGTGGACTGGATGATGGGAATCTGCCGGGGTTCGCCGTTGCCGGGGGCGTATCCCCCTTGAACGCAGACGGTTTCAGGATGGTAGTTGTTCATCGATGCTGCTCCTTTCCGGTATACACGGGACAAAAAACGGCTTTCGTCCCAAAGAAATCCTTTGAGACGAAAGCCGAAAAGACCTCCGCGGTACCACTCAAATTGCGCCGGCCTCACGGCCCTGCGCCCCTCGCGGGGTCAGACAACCCCTCCGCCCTAACGCGGCGCTGCGGGACGCCCTACCTGTCGAACGTCCGGCTCGGGAGCCATAGGCGCCGGGGACCGTTCCCGCCGGCTCGCACCGCCCGCCGGCTCTCTGAGGGTCCGTGTCCCCGTCCCTCTCCGTCATCGCTTTGAAGAATATTATAAAAAGCGGCAGCGGATTTGTCAACTGCGGATTTTACGCGCCCCTTTTGAGAAAAGTACTGCCGGGAGATCACTTTGGCGGTTTCCGTAAAACCAGGTTGATGCGGCAATCACTGCGTGCTATAATCAGCTCAGCAGATCGGAAGCTGTGGAGGTATGCCAATGAGCGCGGCTTATGAAAAGTATATGGCATTGCCCATAGACAAGGGGCTTTTATGCTTGAAGCAGGAAGATATTGCAACCCCATATTTTTGCTATCCTGTCAATGCAGAGCCGATAGGAGTTGAAGGGTGCATTTTGTATTGCTTTTTACCGGAGTATGGGGATCTGGTCTTTGCTTGCAATCCGGAAAGCTGCGCGGATCAGAATGTATATCCGCTGGCGGCAAGCTTTGAGGATTTCATCCGCTTGATTTTGGCGTGTGGCACCGTTAATCCAGTGGAGCAGATCGTCTGGATGGATCAGCGCCAATTTGAAGAACACATGGCAAACGAAGCAAAAGGTTTGACAAAGGAGCAGAAGGCAGCAGTGCAACAGCTTCAGCGTGAGTTGGGTTTGCTGCCAATGGAAAATCCGTTTGAATACGTCAAAGCAATGCAAAAAGACTTTGACGGCAGTAACATACAGTATAGCGATGAATATTTTGAGGTGACTGGTATAGAGAACCCCAGGGGGACAGACATACCCGATCAACCTTGATTTGAATTTCACAGCGAAAATTGATAGGGCCTGATAATTTCCCGCTTTAGATATTTTGCCAAATGGCCTTGCGCAGCACCAATCTGAAAAGGCAGCTTTGCGCCTCCTTCTCCAGCGTGTCTGCCTGTTTTACGGCCCGGGGTGTTACGCTGTGTGTTTTGTGCCTTACCGCAGATATAGCAATGATTGCTGGAAAGAGCTTAACACGGAAGGCGTGCAAGCCGGAGGACAGCAATGGGGAGTGTGTAGCTTAAGCATAGAAGCGCGTGGCCCCTGTAAAAAACGCCTGTCAGGCAGCTGCTAACGCAGCTGCCTGACAAACTATTAAAAGGAAATCTGAGAGAAGGGTGGATGCAGGAGCGGCTTCGGCAAGAGGCCTTTACCCCAGCGCCACGTCCAGCACCATCATGATGAGAAACCCCGTCACAAATCCGCAGGTACCCGCCCGGCTGTGGGCTTGGGGTACCAGCTCCTCCACCACCACGTACAGCATGGCCCCTGCCGCAAAGCTCAGAAGCCACGGCATCAGGGGATGGACCCAGGCTGCCGCCAGCACCACCAGAACGCCGAACAGCGGCTCCACGATCCCGGACATCATGCCGCCCCAAAAGGCCCGGAAACGGCTCTTTCCCTCCTGCCGCAGTGGCAGGGCGATGGCCGCCCCCTCGGGAAAATTCTGAATGCCGATGCCCATGGCCAGGGCCGCCGCTCCGGCAAAATTCTCCCCCCGGGCCGCCAGGGCGAAGGCCAGACCCACCGCCATGCCCTCCGGCACGTTATGTAGGGTGATAGCGGTCATCAGCAGCGTGTTTTGCCGCCAGGCGGCGTCCGGCAGGTCCCGGTTTCGCCGCAGGTGGGGCAGCATGGCGTCCAGCGCCGCCAGGAACACCACGCCCAGCAGCATTCCGGCGGCCGCCGGCAGCCAGCCGGGAAAGCGTCCCTCCTCCTCCGCCCGGGCGATGGCGGGCAGCAGCAGGCTCCACACGGAGGCCGCCGTCATCACTCCGGCGGCAAACCCCAGCATGGCCCGCTGAAACCGGGGCTTTGGCTCCCCGGAGAGAAAAAACACTGTGGCGGCGCCCAGAGTGGTCATCAAAAAGGTGAACCCGGTGCCCAGAGCCGCCCATTGTAAAGATTGCAGCATAGCGTATCTCCGCCTTTGATTCAGGTTCGGGCGGAACACCGCCCGTATGACAGTATAGGCGGCGGAGCGGGAATAGGTGACGGGGGTTGACGGCGGCGGGGGTATATGGTATCTTGAATGCGGCCCGTCCTCCGGACGGAGCGACCAAAAAAGGAGTTTGCCCTATGAAGCGTAAAAACGCGGAGAGTGTCCTCTGACCGGGAGGTCAGGACACACGCGGTTTCAAAAACCTGCCTCCCGTAGAATGACACCAATTCTATCAGGAGGAATCATCCCAATGAACCGGGAGAACAAGAAAAAGACATTTGAAAAAAGCTATTACAAGACCCATCCCTGTATGGACACATTCACCTGCAAGGCCTGCGGCTGGCCCGTTGGCCCGGAGGGCGCCGGGAGCGGCCACCGCAACCACTGCCCCAACTGCCTTACAAGCCTCCACCTGGATGTGGAACCCGGGGACCGGGCGGCGGACTGCGGCGGGCTGATGGAGCCTGTAGCGGTCTGGGTGCGGAAGGGCGGCGAGTGGGCGATCATCCACCGCTGCAAGCGGTGCGGCGCACTGTCCTCCAATAGGGTGGCGGCGGACGACAGCCCTATGAAGCTGCTGTCCATCGCGGCGCGGCCCATGGCCGCTCCGCCGTTTCCCATCGAGCACCTGCACAAGCTGGCGGGCCTTGACGGAGATGAGACGCTGAAATAAAAAAAGGAGCGGGACATCCCAAGATGTCCCGCTCCTTTTTACGCCGCTGGGAGGAGAATCCCGGCGGTTTTATCAATGGAACAGCTTCCGGCCAATCCAGATAAAAAGGCATGCGCCTGCAATTGACACCAGCAGGTTGGCAAAGACGCCGTAGGCGTAAAAGCCCAGCAGCCCGAAGACCAGGCTGCCCACCACGGAGCCGGCCACGCCCACCACAATATTCCGCAGGAGGCTCCCCTCCATATCCATCAGCTTCCCGGCGATCCAGCCCACCAGCGCGCCCATTATCAGCGTACCCAGTAAACGAAACATATCTCCTCGCTCCTTCTCCGCCAAAGGGCGGTTCCTCTGTATTCTATGTCCGGCGCTCAGTCGGCGATATACTCCCGCACCCGGTAGACCGCGCCGATCTCCTCCTCGCAGATTTTGCGGCAGCTTTCAATCTCCTCCGGCGGGATGTTGTCCACCACCGTCATCATCACCGTGGGCACATACTTTGTCAGCTCCCTGGCAAAGTCCTTCATGGCCTCATAGGCCCCGGGATACCGGGGGCGGCACAGCGCCTCGTACTTCTCCGCCGTGTCGGTGTTCAGGGAGATGGAGACCTCGTCGAACCGTCCGGCAAAGTCCGGGCAGGTGTCCCGGCCGTGGATGAGGTTGGCGGTGCCGTTGGTGTTCATGCGGGTGCGGATCTTCGTGCCGCGCTCCTTCATCCGGTCGATGACCCAGCAGATGTCCTCCAGCCGGTAGGCGGGTTCGCCAAAGCCGCAGAACACCAGCTGGCGGAATTTCGAGAGATCCCAGCTCTCGATAGAGGCCAGAATCTCCTCCCGGGTGGGTTCCCGCTCCAGCCACAGGTTGTCGTTGTAGATGCTGCCGCCGCTGGACTCGTTGTGCCGCAGGCAGAAGGTGCAGGCGTAGTCGCAGCGGTTGGTGGTGTTGACGTAGAGGTTCCCCTCGTACTCGTAGGTGATGGTAAAACCCTTTTTCATGTGCGTTCGCTCCTTTAATCGTTCCCGTACAGGTGAAAATTCGACAGGGTGAAGACGCCGTCCTGATACGCCGCATCGGCGGAGAGATCCGCCACATACGAGGCGGGAAACACATCCACCCCTCCCCAAAACCGAATGCGGCGCTCATCAGGAAAGACCTCAAACTGAATGGTGCTGCCGGTGAACGGCGCCCGGTCCTTCTCCGGAAGCGCGGTGGAATCCACTTCCGCCAGCTCCCGGCCCGGGATCAAAAAGGCCCGGTCTCCCATCCGCTCCAGCCGCAGCAGAGAGGAAACGCCCCCCCACAGCGGATTCCCGCCCTCCGCGTAACGAAATGTGGAGTAGTCCGTCAGCGTCCCGTCCTCGTTTTTCTCCACCACGTGGAGGTCCCAGACGGAGACCCCGGTGCCGCTGCCGCAGTAGCAGAGAACGATCAGCTCGTCCTCCCCGTCGCCGTCCAGGTCGAAGCAGTCCATCTCCGGCGGATACATGCGGGGTGTGGAAAAGTTCCAGTCGAACTCCGCCGCCCTCTCCCCCCAGAGGATCAGGGCGGTCTCCGGGCGCTCCTCCGTCCGGGGCAGGGCGTAGAAGCGGGCCTCCGGCGCCTCCGCCAGCAGCTCAGTGGTGTTATCATAGGCCCAGCGCATCATATTTCCGTGGTAATCCCGGTCCCCCATGGGGGGAGCCGGCGTCCGGTTCTCCGCCGGAGTTCGGCCCTCCATCACAATGCCCGGGGCGGAGAGAGGCTCCAGCCTCCGGGTCTCCGGCAGGGAGAAAATCTCCTCCGGCCCTTCCGGCGGAGGCTCCGGCTGGGCTGGCACGGGGACGGAGCACCCGCTGAAAACCAGCATGGCCAGCGGCAAAAGGAACAGCGGGAGGGAAAGCGGTCTTCTCATTGGTTTGTCCTCCTGTTGCTTTCCGCCGTGGGGGAACGGGCCGCCGAGTACCGGCAAGGGGTACGCCGTATCCCTTTGGGGATCTCCCTTGAGAACCCCGCGCCAAAGGAACGGCGCCCGGCAGACCCCGCGATATGGTGCGGGGACACCCGCCAAGGGCTGCGCAGGGCGGCGGCCCCTACGGCCTGATTTTCGGAAACAGCCGCATTCCGTTTTCAAAGGTGACCTCCGCCATGTTTTCCGGTGTCACGCCTTTCCACTCCGCCAGTTTCTCCACAATATAGGGCAGATTCCGGCTGTCATTCCGCTTTCCCCGGTGGGGCACCGGGGAGAGATAGGGGGCATCCGTCTCTATTACGATCCGGTCCAGAGGAATGGCGGCCACGACCTCCGGCGCACGCTTGGCGTTTTTGTAAGTGACCGGACCGTCGAACCCCAGGTACCAGCCCCGCCGGACGAGTTCCGCCGCCATCTCCGGGCTGCCGGAGAAGCAGTGGAACACGCCGGTAACCTCCGGGAACTCCCGCACGATGGACAGACTGCCTCCGTGGGCCTCCCGGTCGTGTACGATTGCCGGGAGCTTTGCCTCCCGGGCCAGGGCCAGCTGCCTCCGGAAGATCTCCCGCTGGAACTCCTTCGACGGATTTTCCGCCCAGTAATAGTCCAGCCCGATCTCTCCCACGGCCACCACCTTGGGGTGCTGGCACAGGCGGCGGATCTCCTCCAGCTCCGCCTCTCCGGCACCGGCGCAGTCCTCCGGGTGGAGGCCTGCGGCGGCGTAAATATAGCCGTACTCCTCCGCCAGGGCCAGGGCGGACCGGGAACTCTCCACATCTACCCCGGGCACCACCACGGCGCCCACGCCCGCCGCCGGAAGCAGTTTGCCCAGCAGCTCTTCCCGGTCTTTGTGAAAGGCGTTGTCGGTATAGTGGGCATGGGTGTCAAACAGCGTCATAGCGCCGCCTCCTAGGGTTTGTTTTTCGTTGCCGGCAGCTGCAAAAGAGCTGCGGCTATCATTCATTGTATCACGATTTATAAAAATGAAAAGGGCCAGATTTCACCTGAGAGGTCAGCCCACGGATATGAAAAAAGGACATCCGGCCGGATGTCCTTTCCATAAACCCACACGATCAGCCGATCTTGTTGAGCTTCAGGGTCATGGCGCTCTTCCTGTGAGCGGCCGTGTTCTTGTGCAGAACGCCCTTGGCCACCGCCTGATCGACTTTCTTCACTGCAACCTTGTACGCGCCATCGGCCTCGGTGCGATTGCCTTCTGCGGCAGCAGCCTCGAACTTCTTGATGGCGGTCTTCAGCTCGGATTTCGCGGCCTTGTTGCGTGCGTTTCTGACGGCACCGATAAGAACACGCTTTTTGGCAGACTTGATATTCGGCAAACCAAACACCTCCTTAGGCAAATTCACGCGGGGGACAGGATTTCCCACCGTGCAGAATGATATTTTAGCAGGGAAGTTCAAAAAAAGCAAGAGTTTTTTTGCAATTTCCGGTGATTTTTTGTATATTGTATCCTCAACCGCAAAACCTAGGGCAAAGACCACCAGATTTTGTGCAGGAGGCAGAGCGGTATGTTGGCGAAACGCACGGACCTGGCCCTGGAGGCCCGGGAATTATGGCAGGAGTCGGCGGAGCGGACCACCCGTCTCTCCGGAGTCAAGGCCACAAAGACGAAGCAGGAGGGTTACCCGGTGACCCGGGTGGACATTTTGGATGAACGGGGAGAGAAGGCCCTGGGAAAGCCCCAGGGCAGCTATTTGACGGTTGACCTCACCAGCTTTTGGCAGCGAAAGGCGGATTTTTTTGAGCGGGCCGTCCGAGCGGTGGGTTCTCAGCTGAAGGCGCTGCTGCCGGGAGAGGGTCCGGCGCTGGTCATCGGCCTGGGCAACGAGGCGATGACACCGGACGCCGTGGGTCCCCTGGCGGCGGACAACATCCTCATCACCCGGCATCTGATCGCCGCCATGCCCAAGCACTTTGCAGGTTTCCGGCCGGTGGCGGTGTTTCGCACCGGTGTTCTGGGTACCACCGGTATGGAGTCCGCCGAGGCGGTGCGGGGACTGGTGGAGGAGATCAAGCCGTCCCTGGTCATTGCCATCGACGCGCTGGCCTCCCGCCGGGTGGGGCGGGTGTGCGCCACGGTGCAGCTCAGCAACACCGGCATCATTCCCGGCTCCGGTGTGGGAAACCACCGCTCGGCCCTGAATCAGGAGACCCTGGGCGTGCCGGTATTTGCCATCGGAATTCCCACAGTGGTGGACGCCGCCACGCTGGCGGCGGATCTGCTGGAGGAGTCCGGCGTGGAGAACATCGGCCCGGAGGCGCTCCAGGGCGGCGGAGGGCTGATGGTAACCACCCAGGACATTGACCGGCAGGTCCGGGATCTGAGCAAGGTGGTTGGATACGGCATCAACTGGGCGCTGCAGGATCTGGAAATTGAGGAGATGAACGCCCTTTTGAGCTGACAGCCCCAGGAATCCTCCCGCGGGCGGGAGCGCTTGTCCCCTTGGGCGTTCTGCCCGCCGGATGGACCGGCGGCACTACACCTCCGGCGTGTCCGGAGGCGTATTTAGGCATTGTTTGAAAAATGACAAAACGCCGTCTCCGGGCATCTTTTTTCACCAGGACTTCGTTGATTTCCCTTGAAATCCGTCAGGATTCCTGCGGAAAATCGCCTTGCCTGACGAAAAAATCCGCCTCAACCGGCGTTTTACCGGTTTTTAAAACGGACGCGGGCGCAGACGGAATTCCCCCCTGCGCGGTCTTTCACGCTACATGGAAAAACAGATTTAAATATCAATCTCCAGTACCACCGGGCAGTGGTCGCTCCCCGCCACCTCGCTCCAAATATCCGCGTTCCGGATGTGTTTTTGCAGCCGTTGGGAGACGATAAAGTAGTCGATCCGCCATCCGGCATTGTTCTTCCTGGCGTTGAAGCGATAGCTCCACCAGGAATACGCCCCGGTTTTCTCCGGATATAGCGTCCGGAAGGTATCGATAAATCCGCTGCTCAGCAGTTTTGTCATCTTTTCCCGCTCCTCGTCGGAAAAGCCGGGATTCCTCCGGTTACTCTTGGGATTTTTGATATCGATTTCCTGATGGGCTACATTCAGATCCCCACAGTAGATTACAGGCTTTTTGGCGTCCAGCTCCAGCAGATACTCGCGGAGATCGTCCTCCCAGGCCATGCGGTAGTCCAGCCTGGCCAGCTGATCCTTGGAGTTGGGCGTATAGCAGCACACCAGATAAAAGGAGGGGTATTCCGCTGTGATGACCCGTCCCTCGTGGCGGTGCTCGTCGATGCCGAAATCATAGGTTACCGCCAGAGGCGCCTGCCGGGTGAATACCGCCGTGCCGGAGTAGCCCGCCCGGTCGGCGCAGTTCCAGAAGCGGGTATAGCCCGGCAGGTCAAACTCCGCTTGTTCCGGGCGCATCTTTGTCTCCTGCAGACAGATAATATCCGCGTTGGCAAAGGCGCAGAAGTCAAGAAATCCCTTTCCCAGACAGGCCCGCAGGCCGTTGACGTTCCAAGATACCAATCTCATAGCCGGCTCCTTTTTGCATCGGTGATTATTGCATTTCATTTTACCTGATCTGAGGGAAAAACACAATGCGGACATTGAAAAAAGAGCCGCAAAAAAACAAAAAAAGGGAATTTTTTCATAGCATTTTGGCGGCGGATATGGTACGCTAAACATAGAAGAGATCATATCCCGGACGGTGGAGTCTGTCTGGGGAGCAAGGGGGGGAGCGGGATGAAGAAGCACGCGTATTTTTGGATATTTTTGGTGGTGTTGTTGCTTCCTGGCTGCGGGGACGGCGCCGCGCCTTCCGCTGCGGTGCACGCGGAGGCCGGCTCCGCAGGGATTCAGGCGGAGGATGGCGGGTTTTCCGCCATCCAGCTGGAGGCGGAACCCCGTCCCCTGACTGAGGAAGAGATCCTGTCCGCCTATTACCGGGCGGAGGAGGCCTACGGATGGTTTGATCTCACGCCCCTGCCGGATAACGGCGAGTCGGTCCGCCTGGAAGGCACGGTCTACCGCAGGGTAGACGCCCCGGGCATGGAGGATCTGGATGACCTGCGCACGTATCTGCGGAGCCTGTTTTCCCTGGAGATGACAGAGCGCCTGTTGGCGATGGGAGAGAGCCGCCCCCTGTATCAGGATGTGGATGGGGCGCTGCATGTCTCCTTCCAGGGCCGGAACCGGGATGCGGGAAAAGGCGCGGCCCAGGTGGAGGTCGTGCAGGTGGACAGCCAGAGCTACTCTCTGGAGGTCTCCGTCGATCTTCTGGACAGCGGAGAGACCACTGTCATCGGCCTGGAGTGCTGGTCGATTCCCTATGCCTATGTGGATGGGCGCTGGGTTTTTACAGATTTCCGGCTGACCGGATGAAGGACTGAGATTCGTAAATTTCTCGCAAATTTTCGCAAATTCTATGCAAAAAACGAACTTCGGAGGAGGTAAAGGCGGAGCAGAAAAGGCGTTTTGTCAATGAATTAACAAAATTTGCGCTAGAAATTCGCAAATTTTGCGCAAATTTTGCGAAAATTCAGGCAAAATACAAAGAACAAAATACCATACTTTATGCAAAAGGTAAAAATTACAACGTTTGCGTAAAATGTAGCGTAAGAATTACTTGAAAAAACGTTCACGTATGTTACAATAAGAGAACACCAAGCAACAACGCAAAAGGAGTGGAAGTATGGAAAATTTGTTCTGGATTGGATTCATCGGCGCACTTGTCGCCGGCCTGTTCGCGCTTGTGCAGGCAAAAAAAGTGATGGCCTACTCCGAGGGCACCGAGCGGATGCGGAAAATTGCCGCCAATATCCGCGCCGGTGCAAACGCTTATTTGAAACAGCAGTACACAACGGTATTTAAAGTCTTTCTGGTGGTGTTTGTCATTCTGCTGGTTCTCGCCTTTGCTACCGGCGGAAAGATGCTCTCCAAATTCACCCCCTTTGCCTTCGTAACCGGCGGGATCTTCTCCATGCTGGCGGGCTTCATCGGCATGAAGATTGCGACCAACTCCAATGCCCGTACCGCCCAGGCCGCCTCCGAGAGCCTGAACAAGGGCCTGCGGGTGGCGTTCTCCTCCGGCTCCGTCATGGGCTTCACCGTGGTGGGCCTGGGCATGCTGGACATCACCATGTGGTTCTACCTTCTGCGGTACGCCTTCGGCGTCAGCGCCCCGGAGGCCCTGGGCAACGTCATGGTCATGAACGGCATGGGCGCGTCCTTCATGGCCCTCTTCGCCCGGGTGGGCGGCGGCATCTACACCAAGGCCGCCGACGTGGGCGCGGACCTGGTGGGCAAGGTGGAGGCCGGCATCCCCGAGGATGATCCCCGGAACCCCGCCACCATTGCCGATAACGTGGGCGACAACGTGGGCGACGTGGCCGGCATGGGCGCGGACCTGTACGAGTCCTATGTGGGTTCCATTCTGGCGACCTTTGCTCTGGGCGCTGTGGGCGGCTACGGCTGGAACGGCATGCTGCTGCCTGTGGTGCTGGCGGTGTGCGGCATCGTGTGCTCCATTCTGGGTTCTTTCCTGGTAAAGACCAAGGAGGACGCGACCCAGGAGTCCCTGCTGAAGAGTCTCCGCACCGGCACCTATACCGCCGCTGTGCTGGCGGCGCTGCTGGCGGCCCCCCTGACCTACTGGATCTTAGGCAGCTGGGGCGTGTACATCGCCATTCTCTGCGGATTGATTGGCGGCTGCGCCATCGGCTATTTCACCGAGTACTATACCTCTGACACCTATAAGCCCACTCAGGAGCTGGCGGCCGCCTCTGAGACCGGTTCCGCCACGATCATCATCGGCGGGATCTCTCTGGGGCTGAAATCCACCATGACTTCGATCATCATCGTGGCTGTGGCGGTGCTTGTGAGCTACTTTGCCGCCGGCGGCTCCGTCGCCATTGTGGACGGCGCAGGCCACTTTACCGCCGCTTTTAACCGGGGCCTCTACGGCATCGGCATCGCCGGTGTGGGCATGCTCTCCACCTTGGGAATCACCCTGGCGACAGACGCCTACGGTCCTGTGGCCGACAATGCCGGCGGCATCGCCGAGATGAGCGGCCTGCCGGAGACCGTCCGCCAGCGCACCGACGCGCTGGACTCCCTGGGCAACACCACCGCCGCTACCGGCAAGGGCTTTGCCATCGGCTCCGCCTCCCTTACCGCTCTGGCCCTGTTGGTGAGCTATGTCAACATCGTCCAGGAGAACACGGACGAGATCCTGAACTTCACCCTCACCAGCCCCACCGTTCTGGTCGGACTGTTCATCGGCGCCATGCTGACCTTTGTGTTCACCGCCTTTACCATGAGCGCGGTGCAGAAGGCGGCCCAGTCCATCGTGGTGGAGGTCCGCCGCCAGTTCAAGGAAATTCCCGGCATTATGGAGTACAAGGCCGAACCGGATTACGCCTCCTGTGTGGGGCTTTGCACCAAGGGCGCCCTCCGCGAGATGGTGTCCCCCGCCGTGCTGGCGATCGTGGTGCCCATTGTCACCGGCCTGATCCTGGGACCCACCGGCGTGGTCGGCCTGCTGGGCGGTGTGTCTGTCACCGGTTTTGCCATGGCGGTGTTTATGTCCAACGCCGGTGGCGCCTGGGACAACGCCAAGAAGTACATTGAGACCGGCCACCACGGCGGCAAGGGTTCCGAGCAGCACAAGGCCGCCGTTGTGGGCGACACCGTAGGCGATCCCTTTAAGGATACCTCCGGCCCCTCTTTGAACATCCTCATCAAGCTGTGCTCCACGGTGTCCATTGTGTTCTCCGGATTGATTCTGGCGTTCAACCTCATAAGCCAACTGTGAGAAGATGAAAATAGGAGCCGCTCCGCTGTTTGGCGGAGCGGCTCCTATTTGGCGGTTTTACCGCCATAACCCCCATTCTTTTCCAGTGTTTTCCCAGACTTCTCCAGCGCCATTCCCGGCATAAGGCCGGAAATATTGTGGATACTATCTTTTGCCAGACAAACAGCCGGACGGCCGGAGACGGCACGCCGCCCCGCCCGATGGAAAGTTCCGGCGCCGACGGCGGTGCGCCGGGCGGCCTGGCCTCCGGCGGCAGACATATCCACTTAATTGATAAAAAGGAGTTTTGATATGAAAGCAACTGGAATTGTGCGGAGGATTGACGACCTCGGACGGGTGGTGATCCCCAAGGAGATCCGCCGTACGATGCGTATTCGGGAGGGCGACCCCCTGGAGATTTACACCAGCCGGGACGGGGAGGTTATCTTTAAAAAATATTCTCTCCTGGGGGGCGTGGAGGACTTTGCCGGACAACTGTGTGAGACGATGAGCCGCTCCACCGGCAGCATCTGCGCCGTGACGGACCGGGACACGGTGATTGCCGTGGCCGGCGGCGGCAAGCGGGAATTGATGGGCAAGCGTATTACGCCGGAGCTGGAACACATTATGGAGAGCCGCCAGATTTACCAGTATACCGGCGAAGGACAGGCCATCCCCGTATCTGACGGCAACGACCGCCTGCTGGCCAACGTGGCGGCCCCCATCCTCTCCGAGGGTGATCTTTTGGGCCTGGTCCTCTTTATCGGGAACGCGCCCGGAGCTGTCTCCGGAGACGCGGAGTATAAGCTGGCGCAGACCATCGCCGCTTTTTTGGGGCGGCACATGGAGTCTTGACCGGCGCGGAAACGGACGCCCCAAGAGGGCGTCCGTTTTTTCGGAATATATTTGGGCGCCCATGCCGTATTCTTGTACCACAGGACAGTTTGCGGAGGTGGGCGCGTGGTTTTAAAATGGCTTCAAACAGCCGATAGTTTTTTGTGGGGACCGGGGACCCTGGTGCTGCTGGTGGGGACAGGTGTATTTTTGGCCGTTCGCACCCGTTTTCTCCCCTGGCGAAATCTGGGCTACGCCCTAAGGGCCGCTTTGGGCCGGGAGGCCCGGAGAAAAACCAAGGACGGCGACGTCACTCCCTTTGCCTCGCTAATGACCGCTTTGGCCGCGACCATTGGCACCGGCAACATTGTGGGGGTGGCCACGGCACTGGTGGCGGGCGGACCCGGCGCGCTGGTGTGGATGGAGCTGGCCGCTTTGGCGGGACTTTCCACTAAACTCTCAGAGTGCCTGCTGGCGGTGAAATTCCGCAGCCGGAACCGACGGGGACAGATGTCCGGCGGACCCATGTACGTGATGCGGGACGGCCTGGGGCTGGGGCGGCTGGGGGCAGCTATGGGAGCCGCTTACGCCCTTTTCGCGGTGTGCTCCTCTTTCGGGATCGGCGGTATGGCCCAGGCCAATTCCATTGCCGGGGCTGTGGAGGCCTCCCTGGGCGTGCCGGTTTACATTACCGCCTTGGCGACGGCGGGGCTGGCCTTGGCCGTCATATTGGGGGGCGTACAGAGCGTGGCGCAGGCCTCCGCCGCCATAGTGCCCCTGATGGCGGCGCTCTATCTGGGGGCGGCTCTGGCGGCGCTTTGGAGCTGCCGGACGAACCTGCCCGCCGGAATTTCCCTGATTTTCCGCTGCGCCCTCTCGCCCCGGGCGGCGGCGGGTGCCGCGGCGGGGACTGCCGCCGTCTCGGTGAGGGATGCCGTCCGCTGGGGCGTCGCCCGGGGGGTGTTCTCCAATGAGGCCGGCATGGGTTCAGCCGGAATTTCCGCCGCTTCCGCCGCCACAAACAGCCCTGCCCGGCAGGGGTACATCGGCATGACCGGCGCCTTTTTTGACACCTGTGTGGTCTGCACGGTGACGGGCCTTGTAATCTGCTGCTCCGGCGCTCTGGGGACGCCGGACAGCACGGGGAGAGCCGTGGATGGCGCGGCGCTGACCATATTGGCCTTTCGATCCGCGCTGGGTCCCGCCGGCGGCCTGCTGGTCAGCGTCTCCGTCGTCCTCTTTGCCTTCACCTCCATTTTAGGCGGAGCCTACCAGGGGGAGCGGGCTTTTGAATACCTCTTTGGAAGCCGGTGCCTTATGGCATACCGGCTGGCCTTTGCCTTGGCGGTCCTCTGGGGGGCTGTGGCGGAGCTGGAGGCGGTTTTTGGCTTTTCGGACATCTGCAACGCCTTGATGTGTCTTCCGAATCTGCTGTGCCTGCTGCTGCTCTCCGGCGTTGTGGCCCGGGAGCTGGAGCTTTTTCAGCCGGAGGTGCGGCGGAAGCGGCGAAAGACATTGTAAAATTTCTGTAAAAAACTTGCATTTTTTGTTTACAATGATATGATAAATGCTGGTTCAGAATTTTGCAAAAAGGATTTGATCGTATGACGAAGATTGACATTATTTCCGGGTTCCTGGGGGCGGGCAAGACCACCCTCATCAAAAAGCTGCTGGACGGGGCGTTTCCCGGGGAGAAGCTTGTGCTGATTGAAAACGAGTTTGGAGAGATCAGCATTGACGGTGGCTTTTTGAAGGAGTCCGGCGTGCAGATCTCGGAGATGTCCTCCGGCTGTATCTGCTGCTCACTGGTGGGGGATTTCAACAAGGCGCTGAAGGATGTGGCGGCTCAGTTCCATCCGGACCGCATTCTCATTGAACCCTCCGGGGTTGGCAAGCTCTCGGATGTAATTGTGGCGGTGGAGAATACCGTGGCGGATATGCCGGAGCTGCGGCTTAACAGCTTTGTCACCGTGGCGGATGCTACCAAGGTGAAGGTGTATATGAAGAACTTTGGCGAGTTCTATAATAATCAAGTGGAGTCCGCCGGCACCATTATCCTCTCGCGCACTCAAAAGCTCTCCCAGGAGAAGCTGGAGTCCGCCGTGGCGATGCTGCAGGAGAAGAACCCCTCCGCCGCCATCCTCACGACCCCTTGGGACCAGCTGGACGGAAAGACCGTCCTTGCCGCTATGGAGAAGGTGTCTCTGGCAGATGAACTGCTGGCGAAGATGCGGGCGGAACATGAGGCCGGGGAGGTGGAGCACCATCACCACCACGGCCATGAGGAACACGAGCACCACGGCCATGACGGGCACGGGCACCACCATGATCATGACGAACATGCGCATCACCACGATCACGACGGGCATGACGGACACCACCATGACCACGATCACGAGTGCGATGATCCCAACTGCTCCTGCCACGGCCAGCACCACCATCACCATCACGCTGACGAGGTCTTTACCTCCTGGGGCAGGGAGACGCCCAAGGCCTTTTCCCAGGCGGACATTGCCCGCATCCTCACGGCTCTGGATTCCGGCGAGTATGGAAAGATTCTCCGGGCGAAGGGGATTGTAAACGGCAGCGGCGGCGCTTGGGTGGAGTTTGACTATGTGCCGGAGGAGCATGAGATTCGCGCAGGACACCCCGACTACACCGGCCGCCTCTGCGTTATCGGCGCGGAGCTGAACGAGGGGAAACTGGCGGAGCTGTTTGGCCTGTAACCGCGGAAGGAAGGCGCGTACTATGGATATTCCTGTCTATCTGGTTGCCGGTTTTTTAGACGGCGGCAAGACTAATTTTATCAACGGCGTTCTGGAGGACGGCTTTGCCCGCCAGGACAAAACGCTGCTGATCTGCTGTGAGGAGGGGGAGGAGACATACAGCCCCAACGCGTTGGACAACGTCACTGTGGTGACTGTGGAGGATGAGGAGGATCTGAAATGCTCCCAGCTGAAGGCGTGGGAGAAGGAGTATAAGCCCAGGCAGGTGCTCATCGAGTACAACGGCATGTGGCAGATGGAGCGGCTGTACCGGGAGGTGCTGCCTGCCAACTGGGTGCTGTATCAGATCATGACCTTTGTGAAGGCGGACACCTTTGAGGTATACGCTAAAAACATGGGCCAGCTGATGATGGAGAAAGTCACCAACGCGGACCTGCTGGTGTTTAACAGGGCAACGCCGGAGCTGCGGGAGGCTCTGCGGAAGCGGAACCTGCGGATGGTGAACCGCCGGGCGGACATCTACTTTGAAAATACGGACGGCACCAGCGAAGACTACCTCACCGGGGACGAATGCCCCTTTGATCTCAGCCAGGATGTGGTGGAGATTCCCGATGAGGACTTCGGCGTGTGGTATGTGGACGTAATGGACCATCCCGACCGCTACAGCGGCAGGCTGGTTCATATGAAGCTGATGATGTGCCACTCCAAAAAATACCCCGGCATCCATTGTCCCGGCCGATTCGCCATGGTCTGCTGCGAAAACGACGTGCAGTTCCTGGGCCTCATCGCCAAAGGAGACGGACTGGACAATTTGGAGAACCGAGATTGGATCGAGGTCACCGCCAAAATGGCGGTGGAAAAGCACAAGGCCTATAAGGGCAAGGGACCTGTGATGAATATCCTCTCCCTGAGTCCCTGTGAAAAGCCCGCCCAGGAGGTCGTCACCTTCTGAATTGAGAACGGTAAAAACGCTCCTCTTTGTTTTTGCGAAGGGGAGCGTTTTTGTGCGTTTCAAACACAGGCCGGCCAGGGGAGGGAGACGGCCCCCGGCTGCGGGGTCCCCCCTTTTTCAAGGACGCCGACGCCGCGGCAGCGGGGAAGTTCCGGTTTTTCTTGCTTTTTAAAAGAAAAGCCCTATAATAGGAATATCAAGCTTTTACGGAAAGGAATTGCCGTTTTGAAAACACGCTCTCCTAAAATTCAGCTCTCTTTGCCGCTCAGCCTGCTGGCGGCGGTACTGTTGAGTGGGGTTGTCACGCTGCTGGCCCTGTGGTGCCAGCCCAACGCCTTTCGGGGCGTTGTCGCCAATTTTCTGCAAAAACCGGTTCTCATTCCCCTGAATGCCCTGCCGGTGGGACTGCTTTTGCTGGGGCTGTCTTTCCTGCTGCGCAATGTGTTTTTCGGCGCGGCGCTGGCGAATCTGCTGGTGTGCGGCTTCTCGATCGCCAACCGGGTGAAGATTGAGGTGCGGGACGAGCCGGTGTTTCCCCGGGACCTGTCGCTGCTCAAAGAGGTATTCAGCGCCGTCGGAAATTACGAAATCCGCTATCCGGTGGCAGCCATTGTCCTGGTGCTGGCGGCCACGGCGGTCCTGGCGGTCCTGGGCGTCTTTGTGGGCGTCAAGCCCTTTCCGGCGGAGCGGCTGCGGGGTTGGCGGGGGAGCCTGCTGGGCGCCGCCGCCAGCCTGGGCATGCTGGTTTTGCTCACGGTCACGGTGCTGGGGTCCGCCGGCCTGTATGACAGCATCGGCGCCTCCAACCCCTATCACCTGTCCACTGTGTTCAACGAAAACGGCTTTCCCTATAACTTCTTTCACCAGTTTACCACCTTCCCGGTAGACAGGCCCGAGGGGTTCAGCCGCGCTCAGGCCGCCTCCTGGGACGAGGGGGAGTCCTCTGGCCGCGGAGAACGGGTCCATCTTATGATGGTGATGAACGAGGCTTTCTCCGACCTCACGGACCACCCAGCCTTTGTCTGGGAGAAGGATCCCCTGCCAAACCTCCACGCCCTGCAAAAAGATCCCCACGCCCTCTCCGGGTATGTGGTGGTTCCGGGCTTTGCGGGGGGCACCGCCAATACGGAGTTCGACACACTGACAGGGATGCAGACCAATGCCCTCTCCGCCGCTACCAGCTCCGCCATGCGGGTGGTGAACCGGAATCTGGACAGCGTGTTCCGGGTCTTTGGGGACGAGGGGTACCACACCTCCTTCTTCCACCCTGGCGACGACTGGTTTTACAACCGGGAGAATGTCTACCGCTGGCTGGGGGCGGCGGAGACGGTGTTTGTCGATGAGATGGAGGATCTGGAGTACAAGGGCCGCTGGGTTACCGACAGCTATATGGCAGATTTTATCGAGGAGAAGTTTGAGGAGGCCGTATCCAGCGGTCAGATGCTCTGCAATTACACCACTACCATCCAGAACCATATGTCCTATACCGCCGACAAATACGGAGAGGGCTATGAATTCCCCCCGGTCTCCGCCCCCGGCCTCTCCCCGGAGGTGGAGACCATGCTGGCGGTGTACACCGAGGGCGTGCGGGATGCGGACGCCATGCTGGGGCAGCTGGTGGACTGTTTTTCCAATACGGAGGAGCCGGTGGTGCTGGCTTTCTGGGGGGATCACCTGCCCTATCTGGGGGACAATCAGGCCGGATACCGCCAGCTGGGGCTGGACGTGTTTTCCGGCCCGGAGGGGCAGGAGAACCTGACGGCCTATGAGACGCCCTATGTCATCTGGGCCAACGACGCCGCCGCGGAGGTGCTGGACTGGGAGAATGCCGTGGAGACCCTGGACCTGCCGGAAGACGGCAGGCTCTCCGCCTGTTTCCTGGGCGCGGCGCTGCTGGAGCTGACGGGCCGGGGACAGGCCACTCCGTGGTTCACCTTCTTGAACCAGCTGCGCAGAGAGACGCCTGTGGTGCAGAAGACCGCCTATGTAACGGCGGACGGCGGCCTGGCGACGGAGTCCGCCCTGCCGGAGACGGTGCGGGAGCGGTTGGTCCAGTGGCGGAGATGGAGCTATTATAAGCTCAAATATAAGGAAATTCGCCAATGAACAGCGGTCAAACAGCCCCGTTCTCTGCGCCTTGGCGGCGCAAGCTGCGAAGACGGTTTTTCCGGAAGAGATGATAGGATGATATGAGGAGGGCGGCGGGCAATGCCCGCCGCCCTCCTCTGTCTGAAATTTTTACGGCGCACGGCTACTGGGGAGCCTGCTTTTTGTTTTTTTGTCTCCGCCGCAGGCGGCGGGAGAGTCCGGACGCGGCCAGCGCCTGGGCAAAAAGGAGCAGATAATAGAGCCAGGCCTCCTGGGAAAGTCCGCTGTAGGCGGAGATGAATGCGGCATAGGGGATTACGCAGACGCTGGAGAACGAATTGACGCTGCCGGAGGCGCTGGCTGCGAAGGCCAGGAGAACAGCGGCCACGCCGGTCCACCGGACGATGAGCACGGTCCGAATCCACTTGGTCCGGTTCCGCAGCAGGATGGCCGCCAAGACCCAGGTGATTAAATAGAGCCAGCTGCAGACCGCGCCGAGAAGAGAGGGATCCTTGCGGACGGAGAAAAAACGCCCTACATTGGCGGCCACGGCGGCAGCAAACAGCCCCTCCGCCGCGATGGCCAGCCGGTCTTCCCATTTCTCCCAGTCCGCTTTGATCTGAAGGAGCTTTCTCCGAAGCGACATCCCGCCACCTCCTCAGGGGTTTTCTGTCCGCTGGGCTTCCTCTGCCGGGTGGAAGCGGTTCCAGACCGCTTCTGCGGCGTCTCGGGGCACTACCGCCGCCAGCGCCTCCACGTCCGCCGCCCGAATGGCTTTGACCGTCCCAAAATGCTTTCTCAGCGCCTCCCGCCGTTTTGGTCCCACACCGGGAATGTTGTCCAGAGCGGAACGGGTAGCGCTTTTGCTGTGGCTTTCGTGGTGAAAGGTGATGGCAAAGCGGTGGGTCTCCTCCTGAATCTGCCCGATAAGGGAAAACACCGCCTGGTTTCCCACAATGCCGATCTCCCGCCCCTCGGGGGTCACCAGGGCGCGGGTGCGGTGGCGGTCGTCCTTCACCATGCCGAAGATGGGCACGGCGACCTGAAACTCCTCCGCCACACTGAGGGCCGCCTGGGCGTGGGTCACGCCGCCGTCGATCAAAAATACGTCCGGCAGGGGCAGAAACTTCTCGTCTCCGTCCGCCGCCCGCCGGAGCCGGCGGCGCAGCACCTCCCGCATGGAGGCGTAGTCGTCCGGGTGTCCTTCCGCCAGTTCCTTGATGTGAAAGCGGCGATAGGCGCTCTTCAGGGGGCGGGTACCGCTGTATACCACCATGGAGGCCACAATATCGCTCTTTCCCGTGTTGGAGATATCAAAGGACTCCATCCGCTCCGGCGGGGCGGGCAGGTCCAGCATCTTTTGCAGCAGCTCCAGGGTGTGGGCCACCCGCTCCTGGGCGGTGGTGGCCCGTTCGGCCTCCTCAGCGGCGTTCCGCTGGGCCAAGCGGCGCAGCTCCTCCTTCTCCCCGCGCTGGGGCACGTGGACCCAGACCTTGTGCCCCGCGCGCTTTGTAAGGGCCTGGGACAGGTTCTCGCAGTCCTCCTCCGCCGCCTCCGGAAGCAAAATCTCATGGGGCAGTATGGCCCGGGGCAGATAGTACTGGGCCGTCAGAGCCGAGAGCATCTCCGTCTCGCTCTCCTCCATGGGGGCGGAGAACAGCTCCGTTTCCCGGCCCGCCAAGTTTCCCTCCTCCATGTGGAGTACGGCATAGCAGCACTTTCCGCTGCCCCGGTGCAATCCCCAGATGTCCGTGTCCGCGCAGAGGCCGGCAATTACCGTCTGCTTTTTTCCCAGGGCCTGAATGGCGTTGATCCTGTCCCGTAGCAGTGCCGCCCGCTCAAACCGCAGAGACTCCGCCTCGGCCTCCATCTCGGCGGTCATCTCTTTTAAGAGCTGGCGGGCCTTGCCCTCCAGCATCAGCGCCGCCTGCTCAATGCGGCGGCGGTACTCCTCTGCCGTCATTTCGGCGCGGCAAAAACCGTCGCACCGGCCCATGTGGAAATTGAGACAGGGCCGCTCCGCCCCCACATCCCGGGGAAAGCGGCGGCTGCACGTGGGCAGGCGCAGGGCGGAGAGCACCGCGTCCAGCGCCTGGCGGGTTTCAAACCGGCCGCCGAAGGGGCCAAAATACCTCGCCCCGTCGTTGGCCCACTTATGCACCATGGTAAACCGGGGATAGGTCTCTTTAGAGAGACGCACAAAGGGATAGCCCTTGTCGTCCTTTAGCAAAATGTTATAGCGGGGCATATGGCGCTTGATGAGGGAGTTCTCCAGCACCAGCGCCTCAAACTCGCTGGTGACGAAGATGGTATCGAAATGGTCTACCTGGGATACCATCTGCCGTGTTTTAGCCGTGTGGGAGGCGCTGTCTTGAAAGTATTGGCTCACCCGGTTTTTCAGCTTTTTGGCTTTGCCCACATAGATAACTTTTCCGGTTTTATCCATCATCAGGTATACGCCGGGATGCAGGGGCAGGGCGTTGGCCTTTTCCTTTAGTTCCTCGTGGGTCATAGGCACTCCTCTTTATAGCATCAAATTCCCCAGAGATTCCGCAGCACACCCCACGCCAGCAGCAGCCCCACAACGGTCCAGGTGGCGCCTTTGGCAGAGTCCGGACGCCGCCAGTGAGACCACATCAGCCAGAGGATTCCCGGCGCGGCCAGCACCAGGCCCCAATTATATGCGGGAACGAACCGGCCGTGGAGCAGCCCGAGACATAGATCAGTGATGCCGCAGCCGGGGCAGCGCAGGCCTGTGACCAGACGGAAGGGGCAGCGCAGGCGCAGCCCCAGGGGGATTAGTACGTATCCATAAAAAAGACCGGCGCAGAGCAGGCCTGCGCCGGTCAAAAGTTCCTTATGCCGCCGCATACTCGTTCAGCTCGGATTGCAGCAGGGCGCAGGAGATGATGCTGAACCCGAAGATTGCCAGCAGCAGATACAGAATTCCCAGGTGACCGGGCACCTGGCCCTGGTCCACCCGCTGGCGGTCCAGATCGTCGCCGGCGCGGTAGAACCAATACAGGGCGTAGATATTGCAGGTGACGATGCTCAGCAGCAGCACCAGTCCGCCGGACGGGCCGTTGGGGCGAGCCGTCACCAGATTGACATCCTCCGCCATACAGTACAGCCAGTACAGACCGTAGATCCCGCAGGTGACAATGGACAACACAATGCAAAGGCCGATACTTTTTCTCTGAATGGACATAAAATCGCGCTCCCTCTCTTAAGGCTTTTTCACAGTATAGCACGGACTCTATCCAAAAGCAACAAAAAGGCGGCCTCCGCAGAAGCCGCCCGCCGGATGATGGCCCGACCGGTTATTCGCCAAAATTGTCGTTGACCAGCTCCACCAGGGCACCCACGGCGTCTTTCTCATCGGCGCCATCCGCGATCAGCGTGACGGTGGTACCCTTTACGATTCCCAGGGACAGCACGCCCAGAAGGCTCTTGGCGTTGACACGGCGGTCCTCTTTTTCCACCCAAATGCCGCTTTTAAATTCATTGGCCTTCTGAATGAAGAAGGTGGCGGGCCGGGCGTGCAGGCCTACTTCGTTATTAACAGTGATCTCCTGTGTATACATGCTACAGCTCTCCTTTTCTATATCAAGTTAAAGTCAGACTGCGTCAAGTTAATTTCTGTTACCATCATAACTGGTTTTTCCCATCCCGTCAACGGTATTTTTCACAAACATTTGAGGAAATCTTTTTTGGGAGAAAACCCTTTTTAGTAGTTTATACCATTTTTGTGCCGTTCTATACCCGGCCGCCCCTGATTTTTTGCAAAACGGCTCTCCGGAAGGCGCCAAGGCCCTTCTGCGGAAGCGGTGTCTCTTTCAACGCGCCGCTGGCAAATCCAAGGGCCTTTTTCAAAAACTGCCGCGATTTTTTCCCGGCGCTCCCGGCAACAATAGCGTTGGCTGACACGGCCGGATGATCCGGCCCTGCCGGTCCGCGTGGGTTTTTTGGGTATCGCGCACACTACCTGCGCAAAGGAGGACCACTCGATGAAAAGAAGTCTTGCGTTTTTGCTGACCTCCCTGCTGCTGGTGTTTTCCCTGACGGCCTGCGGTAAGGACCAGCAGCCCGAGGATGCTGACAACAATGTCTCCGGCGGTTCTGTGACCGACGGCAGCGCCGGCAACGGCGGCTTGACTGACGATTCCGTGACCGGCGGAATCAACGGCGACGACAGCGGCTCTATGATGGATGGCGCCATGGACACCATGGACGATGTGGGCGATGCGGCCCGCAGTGCCGTCCGGGACGCCGGAGATACCATTACCGGCACTACCGGTTATACCAAAAATGGGATGGACGGTTACACCTATGACCAGATGGTTCAAAACGGCCGTGTTTTTTAACGGGACGTTTTGATCCGGCGGATGCAGAGCCGCGGGACATTCTTTGTCCTGCGGCTCTGTCTTTGCGCTTTCCTTTTTTTCACCGTTCCTGTATAATACGGAGAGACGGCCGGAATGCGGGCGGGTCCCGCCCCCGGCGCGGTGAGTTCCACCGCTAAAACGAGTCCCGGAAAGGATGGCCGCGTTATGTGCCAGGAGTTTTCCATGCGGGTAATCGCCCGTGTCCGCAGCGATTTTTCCTCAAAATTCGGCGTGCCCCGGCAGAGCGGCCTGGTGGAATCGCTGGAGTCCACCCTGGTCTTTGAGCCGGAGTTTCGCAACGAGGCCGCCCTGAGGGGGCTGGAGGGCTTTTCCCACCTGTGGCTGGTGTGGGTGTTTCACCGGGCGGCGCGGCGGGGCTGGTCCCCCACGGTGCGGCCGCCCCGGCTGGGGGGAAACGCGCGGATGGGAGTGTTTGCCACCCGGTCCCCCTTCCGGCCCAATCCCATTGCCCTGTCCGCCGTGGAGCTGGCGGGAATCGAGCATACCCCCCAGTGGGGAGCGGTTCTCCGCCTCCGGGGCGCGGATTTGGTGGATGGCACGCCGGTATTGGATATCAAGCCCTACCTGCCCTATGCCGACTGTATTTCCGGTGCCCTGGGGGGCTTTGCCGCTGCTCCCGCCGGAGAGGCGCTGGAGGTGGTCATTCCGGCGGCGCTGCTTGGGCGGGTTCCCGCAGACCGCAGGGAGGCGTTGCGGGCCGTGCTGGCCCAGGACCCCAGACCCCATTATCAGGAGGACCCGGAGCGGGTCTATGGCTTTGGCTTTGCGGGAATGGAGGTGCGCTTTTCTGTGGCGGACGGCGTGCTGACGGTCAGGGAAATTTTGGAAGACCGCCGGTAGCGGGACCACATCCGCGCACACCGGAAATCCGCCGGTTCCCAAAGGCGCTTTTCGTGCAAATCGTCACTTGAAAATCCCGAAAAAAAAGTTATGATAGGGATACGATTGACAGTTCAAACGTTTGCGTACGGCGTGGACCGTACGGGATAAGGAGAGATGATATGTCCTATCACTATTTGCTGGACTTGGCCCTGATTTTATTAAGCACCAAGTTTCTGGGCATCATTACCGGCAAATTTCAGATGCCCCGGGTAGTGGGGTCTCTGCTGGCCGGCCTGGTACTGGGACCCGCTATGCTGAATGTGCTGGCGGAGACGGCATTTCTCTCCCAGCTCAGCGAGATGGGAGTGATTGTTATCCTGTTTACCGCCGGGATGGGTACGGATCTGCGGGAGCTGCGGAACGCCGGAAAGCCGGGCTTTTTTGTGGCGCTGTGCGGCGTACTGGTACCCATGGTTATGGGTACGGGCTTCGGCTTTTTGGCGGGCCGGGCCGGATGGCTGCCGGGAAACACGGTATTGGAGAATATCTTCCTGGGTACTGTTCTCACCGCCACCTCCGTCAGCATCACGGTGGAGACCCTGCGGGAGTTGGGCCGGCTGGACACCCAGGTGGGCGGCACAATCCTGGCCGCCGCCTTGATTGACGACGTATTGGGCTTGATTGCCCTGACCATCGTGGCCAGTTTCGCCGGCGAGGGTGCCGGACTGCTGCTGGTGCTGGTGAAAATTGTGCTGTTTTTTGTCTTCGCCATTGTGGCGTCCGCCTTGGCGATCCGCTTTTTCCGGTGGATGATCTCCCACGCCAGGGGGAAGAACCTGCGCCGCTATCCGGTATTCGCCTTTGTGGTTTGCCTGCTGCTGTCTTACTGCGCGGAGGAGTTCTTCGGCGTGGCGGACATCATCGGCGCCTTCGTGGCGGGACTCATCGTGGCCTCCACGCCCAAGGCCAAGTACATCCAGTCCAAATTTGAACCTCTGAGCTATCTGCTGCTGACGCCGGTATTTTTTGCCGGGATCGGTATCAAGGTGGAACTGCCCACTCTTGACGGGGCGTTGATGGCATTTTCACTGCTTCTGCTGGCCACGGCGATTTTGTCTAAGATCATTGGCTGCGGTCTGGGGGCGCGGCTGTGCGGCTTCCGCGGGACGGAATGCGTCCAGGTGGGTGCGGGAATGGCCTGCCGCGGCGAGGTGGCCCTGATTGTGGCCAACCGTGGACTTAGTATGGGGATTCTCGGTCAGGCGCTGATGACGCCGATCATCATCACGGTGGTGGGCTGTGCGGTCCTGACGCCGATTCTGCTGAAGATGGCCTTCCGGGGCCAGCCGGAGGCTGCTCCCCACGAGAGCAGCCTTATGGACGGCTACCGGGCCATGGAACAGATGGACCTGGTATCCGCCGGCTTGCTGAATCCGGAGAGGGAACGGGGAGAGGAAGAGGCCAAATGATTTCATTCCCAGGCGGTTTTCCGCCTGGGAATTTCATACCGCCGGGAAAAAGGGATTGATTTTAAGACGCGGCCCGTGTACCATAGAGAGGAAAATTCAGCGCCGGGCCGGATCCATTTTTAACCCGGCCGGTACAGGAGGAAGAGTGCCCCATGGGACAAAAGGATTTGACAAGAGGGGCGGTATTCCCCACCATGTGTCTTTTTGCGCTGCCGATGATTCTGGGAAATTTGCTGCAGCAGTGCTACAATGTTGTGGATACCTGGGTGGTGGGCCGCTGTGTCAGCTTCGCCGCACTAGGGGCGGTGGGTTCGGCCTTTGCCCTGATGACGTTTTTGACCTCCATTTTGCTGGGGCTGTGTATGGGCAGCGGAGTGGTGTTTTCCCTGTGCTTCGGCACCCGGGATGAACAGCGGCTGGAAAACGGCGTCTGCGCCTCTTTTTTGCTGACGGCGGCGGTGACGGCGCTCCTCACCGCGCTCTCCCTCCTGGGGGCGGACGCCATTGTGGTCTGGATGAACATCCCGGCGGAGATCGCGGAGATGACCCGGGACTATTTGGTTTTGGTGTTCTGGGGCATTCCCGCCATCGCCTTGTACAATTTCTTTGCCGCCTATTTGAAGGCGCTTGGAAACTCCGTGGTGCCGCTGGCGTTTTTGGGCGTTTCAACGGTGCTGAATATCGCGCTGGATCTGCTGCTGGTGGCGGTTTATCCCTTCGGAGCCGCCGGAGCTGCCGCCGCCACCGTGATTGCCCAGTATGTCTCCGGCGTTGGGATCGGGTTCTATACCCTGGCGCGGGATGTGCGGCTGCGGCAGGCTCTGCGCCGGTTCCGGGTCCGGCGGGCCAGCCTGCGGGAGATCACCAGCTATTCCCTTTTGACCTGCATGCAGCAATCCGTTATGAACCTGGGGATTTTAATGGTGCAGGGGCTGGTGAACAGCTTTGGCACTGGGGTTATGGCGGCTTTTGCGGCGGGAGTGAAGATCGACGCCTTTGCCTATATGCCGGTACAGGAGTATGGAAATGCCTTCTCCACGTTTATCGCCCAGAACATGGGGGCGAAGCAGGCGGAGCGGATTAAACAGGGCGTCCGGTGCGGCGTGGCGACAGTGGTGAGTTACTGCGCGGCGGTGTCGCTGATTCTGTGGTTCTTGGCCAAGCCCTTGATTTTAATCTTCATTGACTCCGGTGAGACCGCCGTGGTGGCCGAGGGAGTCCGCTATCTCCATACGGTGGGACCTTTTTACTGTGGAATCGGATGTCTGTTTTTGCTCTATGGATTGTACCGTGCCCTGGGAAAGCCCGGTATTTCTGTGGTGCTGACGGTGATTTCCCTGGGCACCCGGGTGGCCCTGTCCTATGTCCTGGCTCCTCTCCCGGAGATCGGGGTGGTGGGAATTTGGTGGTCGATCCCCATCGGCTGGGCGCTGGCGGACTTGACCGGGTTTTTGTGCTATCTCAAAAACAGGGAAAAACTCATGCCAAAGCCGCTTTCAGGAGTTGGGAGAGTCGGCCTGCCGGAGAGCTGAGGCCCTTCATGGGCTGCGCAAAGACGGAAAAAAGGAAGGCGTGCTGAGGCGCGCCTTCCTTTTTTCCGCGGGATTTTGCGGCCGCGCCGGCTGAATTGGGGAGTGCCGGCGGTTTTGGCAGCTTGGCCGGGGATTCCGCCGATGGAAAATTTTCAATGATCGCTGAATTGTAATGACAAAAAGAATTTTCTATGGTAGAATCCCAATGAGGAAATTTTGCCGGGAGGACGCTATGATGGAGTGGAACCAAGACAGCCATTTGATGGAGCAGATTGTAGATCTGCTGGCGGTTCTCCAGGATAACCACGTGGGGGTCGGCAAGTTGCTGGGCGAGAACGGACGGACGTTTTTGCGCACCCTGCCCGGCGGCCGGGCGTTTCAGGCGGCCTATGAGAATCTCCGGTTTATGGAGGAGATGCCCGGCGGCGCGTTGATCTATTACGCGGATGGCGGAGAAGAGATTGTGTACGCCAATCGCGCGCTGCTGCGGATCTTTCAGTGCGCGTCTATGGAGGAGTTTCGGACACTGACCGGAAATTCCTTCCGGGGAATGGTGTTTCCGGAGGACTTGGACGCAGTGGAGGCCAGCATTCGGGAGCAGGTGGCCAACAGCCAGTATGACCTGGACTATGTGGAGTATCGGATCCGCCGGAAGGACGGGGCAGTCCGGTGGATTGAGGACTATGGACACTATGTCTGCGGCGGTACCGGCCGGGATATTTTTTACGTGTTTTTAAACGACGCCACGGACAAGAGAAACCATCTCCTGATGGAGAAGGCCCTTCTGCTCCACGAGAAGCGGGAGAAAGAACGCCAGCTCCAGGCCCTTACGGAGGAGCGGACCTTGATCAACCAGGAGCAGCTGCGGCGGCTGGAGGTGATCGAGGGCCTCAGCACCGACTATGAGACGATTCTCTACGGCGAGCTGGAGCGGGACCGCGTCCGGCCATACCGCCTGGGCGGCAAGACCGGGGAGATGTTTGACGAAAACAGTGAAACGCCGCCGCTAAGCGGTTATTTGGCCAATTACGTCAACACCTGGGTCCACCCTGAGGAGCGGGACACGGTGGGGGCGGTACTGAACCTGGAGACCATCCGCAGGAAGCTGTCTGTGGACAGGAGCTTTTATATCAACCACCGTGCTCTGGAGGATGGACAGGAGCGGTATTTGCAGCTGCGCCTGGTGGATGTGGGCCATGATAAGCGGGCGTCACAGATTGTTCTCGGCTTCCGGAGGGTGGACGAGGAAGTTCACCACGAGATGGAGCAAAAGCAGCTGCTGGCGGAGGCGCTGGAAAAGGTAAATCAAGCCATGGCCGCAAAGGATACCTTCCTCTCCAACATGTCTCACGACATGCGGACGCCAATGAACGCCATTTTTGGTTTCGCGGCCCTGGCGAGAAAGAACCTCCAAAGCCCGGATACGGCCCAGAGCTATATCGACCGGATGGAGGCCTCTGCCCGGCAGCTCATGGGCATGATTGAGCGGGTGCTGGAGATTTCCGCGGCGGTATCCGGGGATTCCCACACGCAGGAGGAGGCCTGCGACCTGTGTGAGATTGTCCAGGGGATTTACGATTTTATAGCGCCCCAGGCGGAGGAAAAGAAGATTGCCTTCTCGCTGGACTGTAGCGGAGTAAGGCACAGCGGCATATACGGAGACAAGGAGAAGCTGCGGCAGCTGGTGATGTATTTGACCAACAATGCCGTAACTTATACGGAGCCTGGCGGCAAGGTGCGGGTAACGCTTACGGAGCAGGAGCTGATGCCGGGGCAGTACGCGGCCTATCAGCTGGAGGTGGCGGACACCGGAATCGGCATCAACAGGAGATTTTTGTCTCGTATTTTTGAACCCTTTTCCCGGGAGAAGAGCACCACCGACAGCGGTGTCCACGGGATCGGGCTGGGCATGGCCATCGCCAAGGATATTGTGGACAGAATGGGCGGCACCATCGCCGTACAGAGCGAGGAGGGACAGGGCAGTGTCTTTACCGCCACCCTCAATTTTCACATTCAGCCGCCTGCCGCCCATCCCTCCGGGGGAGAGGAGGAGCGCGCTGCCCGCCCAAGGCGGATTCTGCTGGTGGAGGACAATGAGATCAACCGGGAGATTGCCACAGAGCTGCTCCAGGAGCTGGATTTTATCATTGACTGGGCGCCGGATGGCAGCGTGGCGGTGGAAAAGATGAAAAACGCCAAACCGGGGGATTACGACGTGATCCTGATGGACATCCAAATGCCGGTGATGAACGGCTGGGAGGCGACGAAAGCCATCCGCCGCCTGCCGGACCCCGCGCTGGCGCAGATTCCGATTATCGCCATTTCCGCCAATGTATTTGAGAGCGACATGCGAAAATCCGCCGAGAGCGGGATGAACGCCCACCTGGCAAAACCCATGAATGTGGCGGAAGTGTTGGAGACGATTGAGGAGCTTTTGTAGTTTCCGCGGAACAATCCCCCTGGCGCACTGCGCCAGGGGGATTGTTCTATGGTTATGCCAATTTGCGGGAGATCCGAGATTCCAGGGTATGCCGGTAGACCGGCCGTGCGATCATGCCCCCCAGAAGGAGACCGCCGGCAACATCCAGCACCGTGTGCTGCTTAATGAGCAGAGTGGACAGGCAGATCAGGGCCGCCAGCACGGCGGCTCCTGCCCGCAGGGCCTGCCGCCGCTTTAGAGCGCCACAGTCCCATACAGCCAGGGCGGCACCCACGGAACCCAGGACGTGGACGGAGGGGAAGACATTGGTATTGGTATCGATGTGATAAAGTCCTGCCACCAGGGCGGTGAGGAAATTTTCCCGGGGCAGAACCGCGGGCCGCAGATCCTGCCCGTTGGGGATCAGAAACCACAGCAGTGCGCTGAGAAGAAAGGCCGTTCCCAGAAACAGCATATACCGCCGGAACGCGGCCCGGTCTCGGAATAAAAGGTATAGCCCCACCGCAGCCAGCAGAGGGTACCACAGGCAGTAGGGAATGACGAACCACTCGCAAAAGGGAATGCGGGCGTCTACAGGCAGCTGCGTGGCCCAATAAGAATCCATGGGCATACGCTCCAGCGCCAGAAAGAGCAGCAGGTACAGAGGCAGCCACAGAGTATATTTTAGATCTTCCCAGAGGGGAGAGCGGTCGGAAAAACGCAAGGAATCACCTGGCTTCCATCGGGATTTTGGTTTACCATAACACATGCGCTCCGTCGAAAGCATGAACAATCTGCGAATAATATATGAATTTTATTCCGGGTTTTCTTGAAGAATGACCCGATACCGCGCATAGGGGATCTTCTTGCCGGTGGGAGAGCCTCCAGTCCAAAGATTTTGCTGGGGAAATTGCAGTGCCCCCCGCTCACTGTCCACGCTGGACAGTGAGCGGGGGGCGGTTGCCTTCTGAAGGGCGGAGGAAGGCCGAAACGGACGGCGTTGAAGGATGATCCAGGAAGAATTTTGCGGGGCCTAAAGGATATTGGCAAAGATCCGTGTCCGTATTCGGCCTTTCAAAGAGAATTACCGGTCCTCCCGGAAATAGGCCAGTCCCAGACTGGCGGGAGGCTGCTTTTCCTTGTTGTTGCGCATGCTGGAGGCGATCAGCACGACGACCGTCACCACATAGGGTAAAATCTTGTAGAGCTGGGTGGGGATGAACGGGATCACCAGACGCAGGTACAGAATCATCAGCGCGCCGAAGAGCACGGAACCCCAGATGGCGGACAGGGGCCGCCACATGCAGAAGATCACCAGGGCCACTGCCAGCCAGCCTACGCCGCTGAGGCCCTCGTGGTTCCACACGCACCCGGCAATGGTCATGATGTACACCATGCCGCCCACGGCGGAGATCCCGCCGCCGGTGACGGTGGCCAGGTATTTATACCGCTCCACGTTGATGCCGGCTGCGTCCGCCGTGGCGGGGGACTCGCCCACCGCCCGGAGATACAGCCCTGCCCGGGTCCGGTTCAGGAAGAAGAACATTCCGCCGGCCAGAATGAGGCCAAGATAGAAAAATACGCTGTTTCCGAAGAGCACATCGCCCACCACGGGGAGCTTCTGGAGGAAGACGGGGAAGGGCGAATTCTGGAAAAAGCCCTTCAGGGTGTTGCCGATGGCGATGTACCCGTTCTCTCGGACCCGCATGTACTCGCCCAGAAATTGGCCCACGCCGGTGCCGAAGATGGACAGGGCCAGGCCCGTCACATTCTGGTTGGCCCGGAGCGTGGTGGTGAGAAAGCTGAAGATCAACGAGGCCAGCGCTCCCGCCAGAAAGGCGCACAGGATGCCCACCAGCACGGCGACGAGGCCGCTGGCTCCGGCGCCCGCCGCCTTTTCATAGTAGAACACGCCGCCAAGGCCCAGGGCGCCGCCCATGAACATGATGCCCTCCACGCCCAGGTTCAGGTTGCCGGACTTCTCCGTCAGAATCTCGCCCAGGGTGCCGAACAGCAGCGGCGTGCCGTAGGTGACGGCGGCGATGATGAGGGCCAGAAACAGGCTCAGGAAATTACTCATAGCTCTGCCGCCTCCTTATGGCTGTTTTTGCGGAAAATCAGCTTGTAGTTGATAAAGAACTCACACCCCAGCATGCAGAAGAGCAGAATGCCGGTGATGATGTCGGAGATAGAGGTGGGCACCGCCATGCGGGTCTGCAGCGTCTCCGCGCCCTTGCTGAGAACTGCCAGCAGCATGGAGATGGCCACCATGGCAAAGGCATTCAGCTGGCTCAGCCAGGCCACGGTGATGGAGGTAAAGCCCACGCCGCCGGCCACGCCGTCATAGAGCGTGTTGTTGGCCCCGGAGGCCACGATAAACCCGACAATGCCGCTGATGGCCCCGGAGAGGAACATGGT
>CAJUQM010000013.1 GCA_910588005.1 uncultured Oscillibacter sp. | reverse complement strand
TGAAATCTCTCGGTTTTTTCACCAAAAATCTTTTTTGACCTCTTTTTCTGGTGGAGGTGGGGGGAGTTGAACCCCCGTCCGAAAGCACTTTAACGGAATGTTCTCCGGGCGCAGACGATTATTGCGGAAGTCTTCCTTCCTGTTCCCCTTCCAGACGGCAAACCGTCACGCCGTCAGGTCAGGTGAGCTTCATGATGTGTGGCACGGGCAAAGCTTACCGTACGCACATTTACCGCTAAACGACGCCCTTCCCGGTCCGCGGTCCCCCCAGGTCGGACGGCTGCCTTTAATTAGGCAGCAACAGCAACAGTGTTGTTGTTATTTGATTTATAAATTGCCCGTTTTATGGCGGTCAGGCGCCGCCGCCCGCTGATCCCGCCTCCATACCCCCGTCGAAACCGGTACACCCCCTCGTCGTCGGGACAAGATCCGTTTCGTTTCTGCGCCAAGCCTGCGGCTTTGCGCGAAAACTGCACTTCGCTCCTTTGCCCCTCCTCTTCCTGCGCGGCTCGCTTCGCTGGACTCGTGAGGGAGGCCATTGAGGCGGGCGTGCCCCTCTTTTCGTATCTTACGGCAAGGTGGGGGCGCACAGGATCGAGATCGGTACCAATGAGGTACTGCGGAAAACTGCTGCTTAAAATCGTAACACATTTCTCTGTCGAAATGTGTTACGATTCCGTGACAAATTCTTTTGTATCAGGTTTTTGCAAGCTGAACCATCAGTTTTACCGGCGTGACCTTAGCCAGCAGCCGATAGAATTTGTAGAAAAGCCGGGGCGTGTAAATGGTCCGGCCTGCTTTGGCGGCCCGAAGGGCGCCGCCCGCCACACGGACCAGATCGCAGTAGGGCAGCAGCTCAAACATTTTCGAGTTGCCGGCGATGCTGCCAACCTCTAAGAATTCCGTGGCCATGGGGCCGGGGCATACCGCTGTGACGGAGATCTCCCTGGAGCGCAGCTCCTCCGCCGCGCCAATGGTATAGGCGGAGACATAGGCTTTGGAGGCGGAATACACCGTCATACGGGGATTGGGGCAGAAGGAGGCGATGGAGGATACGTTTAAAATCCGTCCGCCTTGGGGCATGTAGGGTACCACCATGTTGGTGACAGCGGTCAGCGCCCGCAGATTCAGGTCCACCATGCGGGTTTGGGAGGCGGTATCCATCTCCCCGATGCGGCCCAGATAACCGCATCCGGCGTTATTCACAAGGAGGGATACCTCCGGCCGGTCTTCGGCCAGCTTTTCCTGGAGCCGCACAAAGCTCATGGGGTCGCACAGGTCCATGGGCAGACAGACGGTGGCCTTCCCCGGCAGGCTGATGGCAAGGCTCTCCAGCCGGTCCGCCCGGCGGGCGATGAGCCAGTAGCACTCAATTTCGGGGAACACATCCCCCAGCTGCCGGACGATCTCCTGACCAAGGCCCGCAGACGCTCCGGTGATGATAGCGGTCTTCATAAAGCGCCTCCTTTATCATTCGTTTTTTTGAGAGAAACTCCCTCAGTGGGTCTCGGGGGCGGGATACTCCACGCCGTGGGTGTCCACCTTGATGGATTGGATCACCACCGGCTTTTTGGGCTTGTCATCCATCATACTCCGGGGCACCCGGGAGATGGCGACGGCGTGGTCCGTGCCGTCGATGATCTGGCCGAAGGCGGCGTACTGGCCGTCCAGATGGGGGGCCGGGGCCACCATGATGAAGAACTGGCTCCCGGCGGAGTTAGGGACCATGGTGCGGGCCATGGACAGCACGCCGGTGGTGTGGGCCAGGTCGTTCCCGTCAAAGCCGTTGCCGGAGAACTCACCGTCGATCTCGTAGCCGGGACCGCCCATGCCGGTGCCGTCGGGGCAGCCGCCCTGGATCATGAAGCCGGGGATCACCCGGTGGAAGGTCAGGCCGTCGTAAAAGCCCTTGCCGGCCAGGGAGATGAAGTTGTTCACCGTGTTGGGGGCCTTTTCCGGGTACAGCTCGGCGGTCATGACCTTGCCGTCCTCCATGGTGATGGTGACCGTGGGATTTTTTACAGCAGACATTGGTTTGTTTTCCTCTCTACATTTCAATTTTTCAATTTTCGGGGAAACACCCTGCGGGAACTAGCGGTTTCGCTCCTTCATTGCCCGGTCGATCTCCCGCCTGGCATCCCGCTGTGCGGCGGCATCCCGCTTGTCATAGGTCTTTTTGCCCTTGCACAGACCGATTTCCACTTTTACCCGGGCGTCCTTAAAGTACACGGACAGAGGAACCAGGGTGTAGCCATCCTGTTTGACCAGGGCGTGAAGTTTGCGGATCTCCCGCCGGTGCATCAGCAGCCGCCGCGTGCGGACCGGGTCCTTGTTGAAGATATTGCCCTTCTCATAGGGGGAGACGTGCATCCCGTGGACAAACAGCTCCCCGTCCTTGACAACGCAGTAGGCGTCCTTTAAATTCAGCGTGCCGGCCCGGATGGATTTGACCTCCGTACCCGCCAGCTCAATGCCGGCTTCATATTTTTCCTCTACGTAGTAATCGTGGAAGGCCTTGCGGTTTTGCGCCGCGATCTTAACTCCCTTTTTCTCCATGGGATTCACCTCTTTTCACCGGAGATGGGAAAGTTCAAGAAAAATATACCACATTTTTCCCCATTCTTCAAGAGCGAGAAAAAGCGAATACTATGAACCCGCTGGACGTTAAAGCGCCTGCTTCGCCGGTATTCGGTCCCATGAGACAGCGGGGAAGAAGTCCGCAAGGAAATATTGGCTTTTCTTTCGGGATGTGGTATACTGCAAAAGTATGGACTGTTTTACAAAAATTGAAACGCGAGGTGTTGGCGATGGCACAGCCGGTGGAATTGACTGAAAAGCTCCTGCGCAGGGAAGATAAATACAAGGGGATTTTAATGGACGTCCATGTGGACACGGTGGAGCTTCCCAACGGGGGTACGTCCGTGCGGGAAGTGGCGGATCACACGGATGGCGTGGCCGTTCTGCCTCTGGACGAGAGGAACAATGTGCTGGCTGTGACCCAGTACCGCTATGTGTTCGGCAGAACCACACTGGAGATTCCGGCGGGGAAGCTGGATGCGGGTGAGGAACCGGCCGTTGGGGCTTTGCGGGAGCTGAGAGAGGAGACCGGAGCGGTGCCGGAGGTATTTCTCCCGCTGGGACGCCTGCTCCCATCCCCCGGCTGCTTTGGGGAGACGCTGCATCTGTTCCTGGCCCGGGGACTGCGGATGGAGGCGCAGTGTCTGGACCCGGACGAGTTTTTGAATGTGGAGCGCATTCCCTTTGACGAGATGGTGCACCGCTGCGTCAACAGTGAGATCGAGGACGCAAAGACCGTGGCCGCCGTGCTGCGGGCGAAGGTGCTTTTGAACCTGTGAGAAAAAACCTGGAGGTTTTCTATGGATCGGCAAAAGACCATTCTCATCGTAGAGGATGAGAAGAATATTGTGGATATCCTGCGCTTTAATCTCCAACGGGAGGGATACCGGACTTGGGAGGCCTATGACGGAGAGGACGGGCTGAGCAAGGCCCAGGCGGAGAAGCCGGATCTGATTTTGTTGGATGTAATGCTGCCAAAGATGAACGGCTTTGAGGTCTGCCGTGCCCTGCGGGAGGCCGGTGACAATGTTCCGGTTATCATTCTCACCGCCCGGGAGGAGGAGACGGACAAGGTCTTAGGACTGGAGATCGGCGCGGACGACTATATTACAAAGCCCTTCTCCATGCGGGAGCTGATCGCCCGGGTGGGGGCCAATATCCGCCGGACATCCATGGCGGCCCCCACCGCGACGGCTGCGGCCAGCGCTATGGCGGTGTCCAACAACCTCTCCATCAACACGGACAGCCACCAGGTGTTCCGGGATGGGCAGGCCATCGATTTGACCCAGCGGGAGTATGAGCTGCTGACGTTTTTGGCCAGCCATCCGAACAAGGTCTACTCCCGGGTGGACCTGATGGAACAGGTCTGGAACTATGGCTACGTGGGCGACGACGTGCGCACTGTAGACGTGACGGTACGCCGCCTGCGGGAGAAGATCGAGGTGAATCCCGCCAGTCCGGCCTATATCCTCACCCGGCGGGGCGTAGGATATTACTTCTCTGTATAAGGTCCGTGTCCGCTGGGCGCCGCCTGGAGGGATTTCTGGGGTTTTGCTGTAGTGGGAGCGCTTGAGATCTGCCGGGTGTCAAGGGGGCCGCTTTTCAGGATGGGAGATCTCCCATCCGTCGAGGACGCTTGCCTTTATGCGGGCAGGCGATGAAAACAGCGTCCCAGTGGTGAGAGGAGATCTGCTATGTTTAGAAGCCTTCATATGAAACTCACGCTGATATTGCTGCTGCTCATTACCTCGTTGATGGCAGTGGTGGGCGCTTTTCTCACGGTCAGTGTCTCCAGCTTTTTTATCAGCTCCTTTTACCAGCAGATGAGCGATGTGTTCGGCGGAGAGAATAACAACTTTATATTTGATCTGCGGGGCGCCGCCGGAGACGAGGAGGACCCCGCGGGCCGCGTTGCGGAGATTTTGGAGGCGCGGGCCGGCTCCCTGGGCGTAGATTACCGCACCCGGAATTATTTTGTGCTGGATGGCGAGAGCGGCGGCTATATCAACAGCTCCGCCGATGAGTCCGCCCTTCCCCGGGAGCAGAGCGCCAACCTGCTTACCGCCCGAAACGCGGTGGTGCGGCGGGATGAGACGGCGGTGGGAGACCAGAGCGATATCACAGCCAGTTTTATGGATGTGGCGATTCCCATCATGAACGGGGAGAACGCCTATATTGTCTATATCTTGGACAATAAGGACACGGTCTCCGGTCTGAACGCTCAGCTCTTCCTCATCATTATGCAGGCATTGGTCATCGGACTTTTGATCTCCGTGCTGCTGAGCTTTTTGCTGTCCAAGACCATGGTGGGACCCATTGAGAAGCTGACTGCCGGAGCGGAGCGGGTGGCTGCCGGGGATTTTGGCAGTGAACTGATGGTGGAGTCCGCCGATGAGATCGGAATTCTCACCGGTACTTTTAACGAGATGGCGTACATCCTGCAATCCACTCTGGCCGCCGTGGAGAATGAGCGAAACAAGCTGGATACGCTGTTTCTCCATATGACCGACGGCGTGGTGGCTTTTGACCACAGGGGAGGCCTGATCCACTGCAACCCTGCCGCCAATGCCATGCTTCAGCGGCCCATAGGGGAGGAGTGTACCTACGATAAGCTGTTTGGCTCTGCCTACCCCTTCCGGGAGGTGCTGGCTTTGCGGAAGCCGGATCATGCCGAGAGTGAGCTGCTTGTGGGCGGCAGTACGCTGGAACTGTATCTGGCGCCCTTTTCCGGCCAAGACAGCGGGGGCGTTCTGGTGGTCCTCCACGATGTGACAGAGCAGCACCGCAACGAGGAGCGGCGCAAGGAGTTTGTGGCCAATGTGTCCCACGAGCTGCGCACGCCTTTGACCAATGTCCGCAGCTATGCCGAGACGCTGCTGGACGCGGGCAGGGACATCCCGCAGGACACTGCCGACAGTTTTTTGGACATCATCATCACCGAGACGGACCGGATGACCCATATTGTCCAGGATCTGCTGACGCTCAGCCGTCTGGATGCCGGAGACGCAGAGCTGGTGCTGTCCCGCTTTCCCTTTGAGGAGGCGATTGAGAGCGTTGCCCGGGCCAACGCTCTTAACGCCAGACAGCGGGGGCATGAGCTGACTTATGATCCGCCGGAGAGCCTACCTTTGATCGTGGGCGACCGCAGCCGCCTGGAGCAGGTAATGATGAATATTATCGGAAACGCCATCAAATACACGCCGGACGGTGGCCACATCCGCATCACCGCCGGCTCCACGGAGGGCATGGTGTGGATGGAGGTCTGTGACGACGGCATCGGGATCCCGGAGAAGGACCGAGCGCACATTTTCGACCGTTTTTACCGGGTGGACAAGGCCCGGTCCCGGGAGTCCGGCGGCACGGGATTGGGACTTTCCATCGCGTTGGAGATCGTTCAGCGCCACCAGGGAAGTTTGGCGCTGGCGCCCCATGAGGGACCCGGCACCACCGTGCGGCTGGAGCTGCCGGTGGGCGGCCCGGACGCCAAGATCCTATCCGGCGAATAGGCTGCCGGGCGGCGCAGCTGCTGCCCGGACGGCTTTTCCGGAGGACATGGAAGGAGCGGCAAATATGGGGGAGAAAAAGCGGAGGCGCAGAGACTTATTTCAAAATATTTCCATTGTTCTGCTGTCTCTTTCCGCTGTGTTTTTGTTTGCGCAGACCCAGCTGTATACGCTGGGTGTGGACGCAGGCAGCGATTACCTTCAATATCTGACGGGGGAGTCCGTCCAAACGCCGCCCCCTGCCCAGACAGCCCTGACCAGCCTTTCCGCTCCGGTGCGTCTGGCGGTTACCGGCGTCTATGGAGGCCGGTACGGCAGTGTGACGCTCACCACCACCGGCGAGGTCTTTGAGCCGGTGGGCGGACTTCTGCGGGAGGCGCTGCGCTCGGTTCAGCCCCTTACCTCCTGTGAGAGTGAGGAGTTTCTGGATGCCCTGAACGGCACCTCCGTCTACTGCGATTTTTTGGAATGCCTTCCCCTGCCCGTGCTGGCAGGGCTGGTAGGAGCCTCTTTGGACAGTGATCTCTCTGTCCGGAGGATGATGGTCTCCAGCGGGGAGGGGGACGGTGTCCGGCTGTACCTTTGGGGTGAGGAGGACCGCTGCTGGAGAGGACTTTCCGCCATTTCGCCGAGGGAACTGGACGACGTGGTGAACGGTTACGAACTCAACGGCGCGTTTTTTGCCATGGATAGCGGGGAGCCGGATGCGGCCGAAGCAGCCCCCTGCTCCCTGTTTCCGCTGGAACTGCCGGAACTGCCGCTTCTCACCTCCACCGCAGTGCTTCCCAGCAGTGACGCCTTGCTGACTGCTCTGGGATTTTATCCCCGAACCAACTCCCGTTACACGGAGTCCGGCGGTGTAGAGGTGGTCACCGACGGCGACCGCACGCTGCGGATCAGCCCGGATGGATTTGTTCGCTACCGCAGCGGTGGGGACCCGGCCATCACGGTGAGCGCCGCGGGTGAGACGCCCACTGTGACCGAGGGGGTAATGGGGGCCAGCGCCCTTTTGAATGCCCTGCTGCCGGACCAAGCCGGCGGCGCCAGCCTGTATCTTCAAAATGTCCGCCGGACCGGAATTACCATGACGCTGTCCTTTGGCTGGCAGATCAACGGCGTACCGATTCGGTTTGACCGGGGCGGCAGCGCCGGGGAGGTTACGCTGACCGGCGGCACAGTGTCTATGCTGTCTCTTCGCTTCCGGCAGTATACGGATGCGGGGGAGACGTCTTTGCTGCTGCCCCTGCGCCAGGCGCTGGCCATCGCTGTCCAACGGGAGGGGGGAGAACTCTCGATCGGCTATGTGGACAACGGCGTCACCGCCTCCGCCAAATGGCTGGCGGATTAGCCTGCCGAAAACTTCTGGGAGAGGAGACTGGAGATGGACCGCTGCCGGCTGAAAAACACCATCATTTTAATTCTGCTCTTGATTAATGTGTTTTTGCTGGGTTCTATGGCCTATCGGAGTACGGCGGCCAGATCCGCTCACAACCAGGCCGTTGAACAGCTGGTGGAACTTTTTGCCGCCGACGGTTTGGAGCTGGACCCCGGAGCCATCCCCGTGGAGACGCCGCCCCCTGGCTGCGTGCTGGCGAGGGACACCGCTTTGGAGCGGTCCGCCGCCGTGTATCTGCTGGGGGGAGGCCTGGTCCATTCAGAACGGGGCGGTGTCTATTCTTACAGCGGCTCCAAGGGCGCGGCGCTGTTTCGTGAGAACGGTGATTTTGAGGCGGCCGGAACCCTGGCGTCTTCTGAGGGAGAGGAATTCTGTGAGAGATTCTTCCGGGACTTCCACTATGCGGATCTCACCACCCAATTGGACGGCGACGGTAGCGGTACGATTACGGCCTGCCGGAAATACGGCGGGTTGACGGTGTTTAACTGCGCCGTGACCTTTACGCTGGACCAAGGAGCAGTCACCGGAGCCAGCGGCACGCTGCTGCCGGAGACTGCCGCCGGAAGCACTGAGACGGATCTTCTTTCAGCACAGGCGGCGTTGATTGCTTTTCAGTCCATGCGCAGGGAAACCGGTGCCGTGGCCTCCTCTGTTGCAGAGATGTACCTCTGCTATGAACTCCAGAGTTCCACAGCTGCGCCGATGTCCCTGGCGCCGGCCTGGTGCATTGTTACAGACACGGTGAATTACTATGTCAATTGTGCCAGCGGAGCCGTTAGCCAATATTAGATGCTGTGCAAAAACGAATTGAAGATCCCGATAACAGAGGCCTTTCAACAAACACCGTTCCGAGTGGAACGGTGTGATTTTTTACCTGAATTGCCCTTCTATACCAATGGCCGTCGCCGGCTTGCACAGCTGAGATGACCGGCGGCTATTTTTTGCCGGTTTCGCGGCAGGAAGGATTTGCTTTTTCTGTTCGGCTGTGGTATACTGATGCATGGCCTAAAATGGCATCGGGCTTGCCGGCCCCGGCCGGAGGGCCGCCTTCTATGGAAGAGGCGCTGTTTTGGCATTTTTCCCGCCGGCAGGGCCTTGCTTTTAAGATGGATTTTAACCGTTCGTTTTTTAATGAGCGCCACATAACGCATATGGACCGGAGTTTTTTACGGTTGGCTTTCGCCGCTGGTATGAAGCGGCATTGGGTGGGTAAACTGTTCTCAATGAGACGGTTGGCCGCCACAAAAGATTATCCTTGAAAAGAGGGTCAAATTTTGACAAAGTATATTGTACAGGGTGGAAAGCCCCTGTTTGGTGAAGTAGAGATCAGCGGCGCGAAGAATGCCGCTGTTGCGATTATTCCTGCCGCTTTGTTGGTGGACGGCGTCTGCCGGATTGAAAATCTGCCGCAGATCTCCGATGTGACCATGAGCCTGAAAATCCTGGAGCATCTGGGGGCGCAGATCCGCACTGTGAACCGCCACACGGTGGAGATTGACTGTACCCACATCCACGCCACCCGGACCCCTTATGAACTGGCCCGGAAGATCCGCGCCTCTTACTATTTGATCGGGGCCTTATTGGGCCGCTTCGGAAAGGCGGAGGTAACCATGCCCGGCGGATGCAACTTCGGCGTCCGCCCGATTGACCAGCATGTCAAGGGCTTTACCACCTTGGGCGCAAAGGTGGTAGTAGAGAGCGGTTTTATCTATGCCTCCACGGAGAGTGGACGGCTGAAAGGCGCCCATGTCTATCTGGATGTGGTATCCGTTGGCGCCACTATGAACATCATGATGGCCGCCGTTATGGCCCAGGGGAATACCATCATCGAAAACGCCGCCAAGGAACCCCATATTGTGGACCTGGCCAATTTTCTCAACTCCATGGGGGCCAATGTCCGGGGCGCTGGCACGGACACCATTAAAATCCATGGGGTGGACCGCCTCAACGGGGGCAGCTATGCCATTATTCCCGACCAGATTGAGGCGGGAACCTATATGGCCGCCGTGGCGGCTACCGGCGGACAAATTCTCATCAAGAATATTATCCCCAAACACATGGACTGCATCACCGCCAAGCTGGTGGAGATGGGTGTGGAAGTGGAGGAGAACGAGGATACGCTTTTGGTCCGCCGCACCGGTCCCTTGCAAAAGACCAATGTGAAGACCATGCCCTATCCCGGCTTCCCAACGGATATGCAGCCCCAGATCACAACGGTTCTCTCCTTGGCAGAGGGGACCTCCCTGGTGACAGAGAGCGTTTGGAACAACCGCTACCGCTATGTGGACGAACTCAAGCGTATGGGCGCCTCGATTCAGGTGGATGAGAAAACCGCCGTGGTGGAGGGCGTGGACCACCTCACCGGTGCGCCGATTCAGGCCTGTGATTTGCGGGCCGGCGCGGCATTGGTCATTGCGGCGCTGGCGGCTCACGGCGAAAGCGAAATCAGCCATGTGCAATACATTGAACGGGGCTATGAGAATATTGTGGAAAAACTGCGGGCCTTGGGGGCGGATATCCGCTCTGTGGATGATTTGGACCAGCAGAGTGAGCTGGGGGCGGCGTATATCGGCTGAGACCGGCTTAGAACCGTCACAATGCGCCCAAGGGGTGGACCCTTTATTCCCGGGACCGGTGGCGGTATGATTCCGCCGTGCGTTTTTCGAGAGAGTTTGAGCCGTGAAGAGGGGGAAATGAGTCCCCCCTTAGACGTGTCCTCTTGCCTAATGGGAAAGAGGGATTGAAGATCGGGAAAGACTTGCCTCCTGCCAAAGTGTCTGGCGTTTTTGAGGCGGCCTTCGGCAGGCCGTCCTGGAACCGCACGCCCACGGCGCATCCTTCCGCGCCGTGGTGCAGAGGCAGGAGCAGATGAATAATTATACACGCGTTGTTCTGCGTCCGCGATGGGGGATGGCGGCTTTCATCGGCGGCCTCCCATGTGGGCGCTTTCATTTTATGAAACGAGGTGTGATTTTGACCACTGCTGTACACACCCTTGCCAGCGGATCTTCCGGAAACGCACTGGTGCTCTCCTGCGGGGATGTCCACCTGCTGGTGGACGCCGGGATCTCCTGCCGCCGCATTGAGACGGGACTTCGGACACTGGGGCTGGGACTGGCGGATCTCTCCGCCGTCCTGATCACCCATACCCATACCGACCACGTCTCCGGCCTTCGAACATTACTGCGGCGTACCGGCATTTCGGTCTACGCCAGCGGCGGAGCGGGGCGGGCTTTGACCTGCAGCCTGCCGGAGGTAAGAGGAAGGCTGGAGATTTTGGAGGAGTGCCGTCCGGTTTCCCTGGGGCAGGTTGCCGTCACCGCTTTTTCCACCTGTCACGACGCTCCCGGGGCCTGTGGCTTTCGGTTTGACACGCCGGACGGCGGCGTGGGCGTGTTAACGGATACCGGCTATGTGACGGAAGAGGCCGCAGATGTGCTGCCAGGAGTGTCCCTGGCGGTGTTGGAGGCCAACCACGATGTGGAGACCCTTTGCAGCGGTCCCTATCCATATTATTTAAAGCGGCGCATTTTGGGGGACGAGGGCCATCTTTCCAATGAGGACGCCGCCCGCTTTGCCGTGACCTTGGCGGAGCAGGGGGCGGAGGAGATCGTTCTGGCCCATCTGAGCCGGGAGAACAACACGCCTGCCATGGCCCGCAACGCCGTGGAGGCGGCCCTCTCCGCCGCGGGGCTGAGTCCGGCTTTGTCTGTGGCTCCCCGGGATGCCGTGGGGCAAGCCCACGTGGTACGGGAGGCCAGTCCATGCAGAGGGTAACGCTCCTCTGTGTGGGGAAACTGAAAGAGAAGTTTTACGCGGAGGCAGCGGCCGAGTATGTCAAGCGTCTGGCCCGGTATTGCAGGCTGAGCATCGTGGAGCTGCCGGAGGAGCGCCTGCCGGAAAATCCCTCCCGTGCCCAGATTGAGGCGGCCCTGGCGAAAGAGGCGGAGAACATCCGCGGAAAGCTTCCGCCGGCGTCCGGTTTGATCGCGCTGTGTGTGGAGGGACGGGAGTGGTCCAGTGAAGAACTGGCCCGGCGGATAGAGGCTTGGGCGAACGCGGGAGAGAAGCAGCTGGTGTTTTTGATTGGCGGCTCCTTGGGCCTTCACGAGTCTGTGAAGGCCCAGGCTGTGGAGAAGCTCTCCATGTCTCCCATGACCTTTCCCCACCATCTGGCCCGGGTAATGCTGCTGGAGCAGATCTATCGGGCATATCAGATCAACGCTGGGACGAGGTACCACAAATAGCGGAGGCGTGCCGCGGTGCATAAAGAGGCAAAATAGAAGTATGTTTATCAAAAATAATTAAGTTGCGGCGGAGAGGCGAGCTTTGCATCCGGCCCTCTGGCCGGAATATGGTCCGCCGCTGTCCCGGGCGGGGGCGGACCGGCCCCGCGTCCAGTTCGTCCTCCCACGGCTTTGTCTGTGAGCGGTGCGGATTTGCCATGGTGGAATACATATCCCCCCTGTATTTAACCGGTTTGCATAAATTTTGCATAAATATTATTGTAGGAGGAAATGCATATGGATTTCATGAAGGAATACGAGAAGTGGCTGGCAAGTCCCGCTCTTTCTGAGGCGGAGAAGGCCGAACTGGAGGCCATCAAAAACGACCCCAAGGAGATTGAGGGCCGGTTCTACGGTCCCCTGGAGTTCGGCACGGCCGGGCTGCGGGGCACTATGTATGTGGGTCTCCACAACATGAACATCCATGTGATCCGCTGGGCTACCCAGGGTTTTGCCGACGTGATCTGCGCTGAGGGCGAGGAGGGTAAACAGCGGGGCGTCGCTATCTGCATGGACTGCCGGAACCACTCTATGGAGTTTGCCCGGGCCGCCGCGGAGGTCTGCGCCGCCAACGGCATCCATGTCCGTATTTTTGAGTCCCTGCGCCCCACTCCGGAGCTGAGCTTTGCCGTCCGGGAATATCACTGTCAGGCGGGTATCAATGTCACTGCCAGCCACAATCCCAAGGAGTACAACGGCTATAAGGTCTACTGGGAGGACGGCGCCCAGCTGCCGCCCCGCCACGCCGACGCCATCGCAAAGCGGCTGGAGGAGATCGACATCTTTGCGGACATCAAGACCATGGACTACAGCGAGGCTGTGAACGCGGGGCTGATCGAGGTGCTGGGCAGCGAGACGGACGAGAGGTTCCTCTCAAATGTCATGGCCCAGGTCAACGACGCCGAGACCGTGGCAAAGGTCGCCGGCAGTTTCAAAATGGTGTACACCCCCTTCCACGGGACCGGTTACAAACTGATTCCCGAGGTTCTGGGACGCCTGGGGGTGAAGAATCTGATCTGTGTGCCGGAGCAGATGGTCATCGACGGCGATTTTCCCACCGTGGTCTCTCCGAATCCGGAGAACCCCGAGGGATTTTACCTCGCGGTGGACCTGGCCAAGAAGGAGGGCGCGGACTTTATCCTGGGTTCTGATCCGGACGCTGACCGGGTAGGCATTATGGTCCGTGCCAAGGACGGCGAGTTTAAAGTGATCACCGGCAATCAGACCGGTGTGCTGCTGCTGGACTATCTCATCGGCGCGAAGAAGCGGGCAGGCACCATGCCCCAAAATCCTGTGGCATTGAAGACCATCGTCACCACGGAGATGGCCCGGAAGGTGGCCGAGGTCAATGGCCTGAAGAGCTTTGACACCTTTACCGGCTTTAAGTTCCTGGCAGAGAAGAAGGACAAATTGGAGAGCGCTGGTGAGGGCAAGGTCATCTTCGCCTATGAGGAGAGCTATGGCTACATGCTGGGTGATTACGTCCGGGATAAGGACGCTGTCACCGCCGCGTTGCTGCTGACGGAGATGGCCGCCTGGTACGCCGCCCAGGGGATGACTTTGGCGGACGCGTTAGACGCTCTGTATGAGAAATATGGCCACTACGCCGAGCATACCTATAATCTGGTTATGCCGGGGTTGGACGGCCTGCGGGATATGGCGAAATTGATGAAGGCCCTCCGGGAAGATCCCCCGGCAGAGATCTCCGGCGTGAAGGTGGCTCAGTTCAAGGATTACTCCGACGGCTCCGTTACCGACTGCGCCACCGGCGGAAAGAGCGCCATGGAGCTGTCCGGGTCCAATGTATTGCGGTTTGAGATGGCGGACGGCGCCTCTGTCATTGTCCGGCCCTCCGGCACGGAACCCAAGATCAAGGTCTATATCCTGGCCCAGGGCGCCGACGCCGCCGATGCCGCCGCCAATGTGGCGAAGTACGGCAAGTGGGTGGAGTCCCTGAAAAAGTAAAGAGAGCGGGAGTGCGCAAAGCGGTTTAAATGTGGGCCGGAGGCGGATGCCTCCGGCCCGTTTTTTGCGTGGAAGTCCTAAAGGTGAATTTGCACGGTGGTGAGAACCATTACCACGCGGCTGGCCATTGACGGCGAGGCGGCCATAAAAAATTCCCGCCGCAGCCGTTTCGTTGGCCCGCGGCGGGGAGAGATCATTGCGCTGCGGAGGTTATAGGACGGGGTTGAGATAGTCGTTCTGGCGTACGCTCCGTTTTTTGCAGGCAGAGCACTTGTATGTTACAAAATTCTTTCCCACATCAGTGATTTTTCCGCAGTGAGGACAGCAGACAGAGCGGGTTCCACCGATCTTCTGCACTCCAATGCCCAGCATGACCAAGGGCACCCAGATGATAAAAATCCCCAGGAGAGGAAACATGATAATGGCAAAGAGACAGACCAGCAGGAGAAAAATGCCCAGGATCGTCATGGTGATCCCGACGGCATAATTCTGTGTTATCTCACCGATTTTGGTCGGGGAGGGGGCTGCCGGGGTGCTGTTTACGGAGAACAGGTAGCCGCAATGGGGACACGCCGGGGTTGAGTCGGATATTTGCTTGCCGCACTCGGGGCATGAGATCAACGCCATAAAAACACCTCTCTCTACTTGTTTGTCTAACCATAACACATAGAAGGTCGAAAGGCAAGGTGAATTTGCATGGCAGTGAGAACCACTACCATGCGGCTGGCGGTCGATGGGGAGACCTCCTTCAAGAAGGCGATGGCGGAAATCAATGCGTCTCTGCGGGCGACCCGGAGCGAGATGGAACTCTCCGAGGCCCGGTTCTACGAAGTGATTTTCATATCCGGCGGCGGCGGTGCATAGATTGTCCCGGAGGCGGTTTTTGTGAAGAAGACAGTTTTAATTCTCAGCGAAAAGCGGCCCTCCGGGCGAGATGTGCCGGATCGGGAGGCCCTGCGGCGGATTGTGTCCGCTTGGATCGAAAGAGAGCTTCAAAAGTGAGGCAGGGGGGAGAGGGGAGGACTCTTTGCGCCCTCTATGTCCGGTTGAGCAGAGAGGATGAGGACCGGCAGCAGCCGGAGTCGGAGAGTATCCAAAATCAAAAAGCGCTGCTGATGGACTACGCCGAGGAGCGGGGATGGGATGTGTACGAGATCTACTCCGATGAGGATTACTCCGGCGTCGATCGTCTCCGGCCTGCCTTCAACCGGATGCTTCAGGCCGCAGAAGAGGGGGCGTTTCAGATTCTCCTCTGTAAGAGCCAGTCCCGCTTTACCCGGGATTTGGAGTTGGTGGAAAAGTACATACACGGCATGTTTCCTCTCTGGGGTGTTCGGTTTATCGCTGTGGCGGACAACGCCGATACGGAGGTGAAGGGCAACAAAAAAGCCCGCCAGATTAACGGTCTGGTGAACGAGTGGTATTTAGAGGATCTGTCGGAAAATGTCCGCATGGTGCTGGATATGAAACGGAGAGAGGGGCAGTATATCGGCGGCGTGCCTCTGTACGGGTATCGGAAAGACCCGGCGGACAAGAATAAGCTGGTAATCGACCCGGAGGCGGCCGAGACCGTTCGCCGGATTTTTCGGTGGGCGCTGGAGGGCTGCGGCAGACAGAGGATTGCCCATATGCTCAATGACGAGGGGGTGCCGGGACCGGCCCGGTACAAGGCGGCCGGGACCGGCCCGCATTCGGGCGGAGACGGACTATGGAGTAAAACCGCTGTCTGGCGAATTCTCCATAATGAGATGTATACCGGCGTTATGGTTCAGGGCAGGCGAAAAAAAGCCAGCTATAAGTCCAAGAAACTCGTCAGCGTGCCGGAGAACCAGTGGTACCGTGTGGAGGGAACTCATGGGGCCATCGTCTGCCGGGAGACCTTTGACGCAGTTCAGCGAAATCTGCGGCTGCGCTCGAAAACCGGCGGTGCCGGCGAACCCCACCTATTGTCTGGTCTTGTGAAGTGCATGGATTGCGGCAGCACGTTGAGCAAAGTCACCAATGGGAAGCCGGGAGGCGCCGCCTATCTGCGGTGCAGGCTGTATGCGGACAGCGGAGGAGAGAAACGCTGTACCCGTCACTCTGTCCGCCTGGACCGGCTGATTGATTTGGTGTCCGAACGGATCCGGCAGGACGTCCGGTCCTGCTGCGCGGCAGAGCCGCTGAAGATCCGGCCGGCGCCCCGGGATCTCCGCGGGGAAGCCTTGGAGCGGGAGCGAAAAATGCTGGCCGGTCAGATGGAAAAACGGAGTTATGCGCTGCGAGAACTGTATCTGGACAAGGTATCCGGCCTTCTCGGTCCGGAGGAATTTAAGGAGCTGACCAGGTTGTTTCAGGAGGAGAAAACGTGTATGGAGAGACGCCTGGAGAAGATCGGCGAAGAATTGGCGTCGCGGATTGGGAACAGTCCGCAGGCGGACCCTGCGGACCGGATCCAAGCGCTTCTAAAATTGGAACGCGTTCCGCGGGAGCTGGTAACCGCGCTGGTAGAGAAGATCGAGGTGGGGGAGCGGGATTTGGACACCGGGGAGCAGAAGGTCCGAATTACCTGGCGGCTGTAGCTCCTGCCGGAAAAGCGCACCAAAGCCTTATGGTGCTGGGCTTTAAAGGAGGCGCAAAAATTCAAACAGCGCGGGAGGACGGTCCCGCGCTGCTTTTGTCACAGGTCATCCGCGTCCTGCACGGGGACCTCGCCGGGGTCCACGGGGCAGCCGGTCCAGCTGCCTTGTGGGTCTGTTTTCGCGGAGGTGAATTTGGACATGTCCCGGGCTTTTTCCATGGGTTTATCCTCTGAACGGCGTTCCATCAGGTGTGCCTCCTTCCGTGGGGATAGTATTTGCCGTGAGGAAGATTGTATGCAGAGGGGAACGGGCCAAAGGAGGCCAATCCCAGTTTTTATTAAAACTGTATCATTTTCCAGATGGAATTGGGCGGTTTTTACAAAAAGATAAATGCAGAACAGAAATATATTGACAATATGACGGGGCGCTGTATAATAGACTAAAATGGTACTATTTAAAAAGGGAGGCGGTTGCTTGCTGGTAACGCGGGAGATGGATTATGCTATGCGGGTCATCCGGGGACTGGATGGACGAGAGCATCTTGAGACCGCCGCCGGTATAGCGGAGCGGGAGAACATGCCCCAGGCGGTGACGCTGAAGATTTTAAAGCATTTAACTGCCGCAGGGATTGTGGAGAGCCGCCGGGGAGCCGCCGGGGGATACCGGCTGAAACGTCCTCCCAGTCAACTGACAATATATGATTTATTCCTGGTGTTTGGAAAAGAGCCGCTGCTGAACCGCTGCCAAACGGCGGATTATCACTGTGAGAACTATCCCGGCGGAGGCTGCGGAACCTGCCGGGAGCTGTGCCGCATCCAGGAGATTCTGAACGCGGAATTGAGAAGAACGCCGCTGAGCGAGTTGTTCTAAAATGCCGCGGAATGGCGGGGATCTCCCCTGGAGCAGTTGCCCGTTTTCGAAAACAAAGGACTGAGAGTCACGCACATTGCGAAAAAATAAAATTCTAAAGGAGGAGGCAGCACATATGCAGTATCAAACCACACAGGCCCACGAGGAATTTCGGGCTAAAGTCCGGGAATTCGCGGAGGCGGAGATTAAGCCCATCGCCTTTATGCTGGACAAGGAGAACCGGTTCCCAACAGACGCGGTAAAAAAGATGGGCCAGCTGGGTCTCATGGGCCTGCCCTACGAAAAGGAGTACGGCGGGGCGGGGGCCGACGCGCTGAGCTACGCCATCGCCGTGGAGGAGCTGGCCAGGGTGGACGGCGGCGCAGGCGTCATTTTGTCCGCCCATACGTCTCTTGGAACCTGGCCCATCTATGCCTTTGGTACCGAGGAGCAGAAAAAGAAGTATCTGCCGGACCTGTGCAGCGGCAAGAAGCTGGGCGCATTCGGCCTGACGGAGCCAAACGCCGGGTCTGACGCCGGCGGCACCGAGACCACTGCCGAGGACATGGGAGATCACTACCTCCTCAACGGTGAGAAAATATTCATCACCAACGGAGGAGAGGCCGGCACCTATGTGGTGTTCGCCGTTACTACGCCCGGAATCGGCACCCGGGGGATCTCTGCCCTCATTGTGGAGAAGGGCTGGGAGGGCTTTACCTTTGAAGAGCATTACGACAAGATGGGAATCCGCTCCTCCGCCACCTGCCAGCTGAATTTCAACAATGTGAAAGTGCCCAAGGAGAACCTGCTGGGCAAAGAGGGCCAGGGCTTTAAGATTGCCATGGCAACGCTGGACGGCGGACGCATCGGTATTGCCGCCCAGGCCCTTGGCATTGCCCAGGGGGCCTTTGAGGCGGCGGTAGAATACTCCAAGGAGCGCATTCAGTTTGGCAAGCCCATCTGCCAGCAGCAGAACGTGGCCTTCAAAATCGCCGACATGGCTACGAAGCTCCGCTGCGCCCGTTTCCTGGTGTATTCCGCTGCCGAGCTGAAGCAGGCCCACGTGCCCTACGGCATGGAATCCGCCATGGCGAAGCAGTACGCCTCTGATATCGCCTTGGAAGTCACCAACGACGCCCTCCAGATCTTTGGCGGCTGCGGCTATCTGAAGGGCATGGAGGTAGAGCGGTTCTACCGGGACGCCAAGATCACCACCATCTATGAGGGTACCAACGAAATCCAGCGGGTGGTGATTGCCTCCCACATCCTGGGAAAGGCCGCCAAGGAGGCCTCCGCCGCTCCCTCCGGTCCCCGCGGACCCGAGACCGGCGCCCGCAAGCGGATGATTTTGAAAGACGGTACCGCCCAGGAGAGAGTTGAGACTCTGGTTGCCAACCTGAAAAAGGACGGTCACGATTTCACTGTGGGCATTCCCATGGATACCCCCATCACCCAGGCGGAACGGGTGGTCTCTGCGGGCCAGGGCATTGGCGAGAAGAAGAACATGAGGCTGATTGAGAGTCTGGCAAAAGCGGCCGGGGCCGCCATCGGCTCCAGCCGCCCCGTGGCGGAGACGCTGAAATACGTGCCTCTGAACCGCTATGTGGGCATGTCCGGTCAGAAGTTTAAGGGCAACCTGTACATCGCCTGCGGAATCTCCGGCGCCATTCAGCATTTGAAGGGCATCAAGGATGCCGCCTGCATCGTGGCCATCAACAACAACCCCAACGCCAAGATTTTCAAAAACTGCGACTACGGCATTGTGGGCGACGTGATGGAGATCCTGCCCCTGCTCACCGCCGCGCTGGACACCGGAGATAAGCTGCCTGCGCCCCCCATGGTAAAGATGAAGCGATCCGTACCCAAGAAGGTCACCCCGCCCCGGAAACTCTACATCTGCAACGGATGCGGCCATGAGTACGACGTGCTGGAAGGCGACCCGGAGAACGATGTAAAGCCCGGCACCGCTTTTAAAGACCTGCCTGAGGGCTGGACCTGTCCCCACTGCGGAGAGACGGTGGATGCCTTTATTGAGATTGAGGTATAACCTCTCAAAAGGGATTCCGGCGCCTTTGGGCAGGCCCCACACACCCGCTCCGCTTGTCCCTCGGGAGGAACCCGGCATATACACCGCCGGGAGAGACCGGTTCAACCTGCCGGCGTCTGTGGATACAGGCACCGTGAGGCATTGTGACTGCTAATTAAAAACAAAGGAGGCAACTCTTATGCATAATTTCCGTATGGTTACCGACGATCTCTACTGGGTAGGCGCGGATGAACACCGTCTTGCCCTGTTTGAGAACATCCATCCCCTGTACCACGGCGTATCCTATAACGCATATGTTTTGCTCGACGAAAAGACCGTCCTCTTTGACACCGCCGACTGGGCCGTAGGCCGCCAGTTTATCACCAATGTGAAGGCTGTTTTGGCAGGCCGCCCCCTGGATTATCTGGTCATCAACCACGTGGAGCCGGATCATGCGGCGTCCATCGAGGAGATCCTTCTCCGCTGGCCGGAGGTGAAGATCATCACCACCCCCAAGGCTGTGACGCTCCTCAACCAGTTTGGATTTGCCCTGGACCCCAACGCGGTGGAAGAGGTAAAGGAGGGCGATACCAAGTGCTTCGGCAAGCATACCATCGCCTTTGTCTACGCCCCTATGGTCCACTGGCCCGAGGCCATGGTGTCTTACGACACGACCAACGGCGTGCTCTTCTCCGCCGACGCCTTCGGCTCCTTCCGCTCTCTTGACGGCAAGCTCTTCGCCGACGAGGTGGATTTTGACGGTGAGTGGATTGACGATGCCCGCCGGTACTATACCAACATCGTGGGCAAGTACGGTCCCCAAGTAGTGGCGCTGCTGAACAAGGCGGCCTCTATTGTGGGCTTGGACAACATCAAGATGCTCTGCCCCCTCCACGGTCCCATTTGGCGGAAGGACCTGGGCTATATTATCGACAAGTACACCCACTGGGCCACCTACGAACCGGAGGAGAAGGGCGTGATGATCGTCTATGCCTCCATGTATGGCAATACCGAGGCCGCTGCGGAGGTTCTGGCCGCCAAGCTCACTGCCCGCGGGATCACCAATACCCGGCTGTACGACGTATCCAGCACCCATGTGAGCTATCTGATTTCCGACCTCTTCAAGTACAGCCATCTGGTGTTGGCTTCTGTTACGTATAACCTGGGCATTTTCCCGCCGATGCACAACTTCCTCACGGATATGAAGGCCTTAAATCTCCAAAACCGCACGGTGGCGATTATGGGCAGCGGCTCCTGGGCGCCCCGCTCCGGCGCTTTGATGCGGGAGGAAATTGAGGGCTTGAAGCACATGGAGATCCTGGATGAGGAGATGACCGTCACTTCCTCTCTGAAAGCGGACAACGAGTCTGAGATCGACGCCTTGGCGGACGCTATCGCCGCTTCCATCCAGAAGTAAATTTGGAGAAGACTTTATAAAACCCCACCGGGCGGGAGGCAGAGCCTCCCGCCCGGTGGGGTTTTATGTGAAATGGATGATCTCAGCCGCTCAGCTCCTGCAGATATCTTTCGCCGTTGCGGCGCTTGCCCATAGACGCGCCTTTCAGCTTGTCAAGGCCCGTCTCCGGGACGTCCTTGAACTCCAAAATGCCCTGCTTCCGGGCGATGTTCAAGAGCTGCTCCCCCTTTTCGGAGCGGACGATCACCTGATTCCAGCCCTTGTCCACATCCCAGCCATGGCTGCTGCGGGCGCCGCCTACAGAGAGGTCGGCGAATTCCGCCGTCATATCCGTGCAGGCCCTGCAGCCGGATCGCACCAGAGGTGTCACCTCATCCAGATTGACCGAGACGGTCTCGCCGTCCTGCCGCAGCTCCAGAGAGTGGTACTTACTGGGGGGGATGTCCATGTGAGAGATCTTTTCGGGGACGGCATGCCTGGCCGCCAGGGCGTTCAGCCCCTCCCAATCCAGCCCCCAGCCGCAGAAAAGACCGAAGACCATGCCGATGTTCTCCGCGTGGTTGCCGTTCTCCGGCAGGGGATTGCCCTTCATCTTATAGACGGCCAACGTTTTGCAGGGCGTGCCCACCACGCCGATGGCGTGATAGCGGTTTTCCTTCAGCGCCCGGTTCAGCACCGCCAGAGTGGGCGGAACTTGAAAACTGCTGCCGGAGCAGGCGCGGACCGCCTCCGGGGTTGCGGCCAGCGTCCCCTCGGGGTTCAATCCCCCCTGGGAGCGGGTCAATACCGCCGCGTCGATGAAGCCCTCCTTCAAGGCCAGCTCCACCAGGGCTGTCATGGTGCCGCCGTGCTGAGCCTTTGCCCGGATGGCCGGATCGGCCGCCCGGGTTAGATACAGCCCCCGGAAGGGACCGATCTCCGGGAGAATGGTATCCGCCGGGAAGAACTGCTTGCGCAGCGACTCCAGATCTGTGGGCATCCGGGGGCAGAACCGCTGGCAGCGGCCGTCCCGGCGCTCGCAGTCGAAATAGCAGATGGTCCGCCCGTCCACGGAGTCCCAATAAGGGCACATTCCCTGGCAGGCGCCGCAGCCGGTGCAGAGGCCCGGCTTGATCACTTGAGTATCCAGTGCGATTGTACTTAACATTGCCGTTCCCCTCCTTATACCATGATCTGCGGATAGTGGAAGATCTCCAGCTCCATGGCGGCGGCCTCCGCCGGGAGATAGTCCTCCAGCAGGTGATTTTCGCCGCACAGGTGGTCCTGGTAGAGATAGCGGTAGCCGGGCTTCTGAGGCGTCAGGAAACCCTTTTCATACAGCACCGGTGTCAAGGAGGAAAAACGGGTGTCCCGGGGCAGAGTCAGCGTCAGCTCTTTGTGCCGGACAAAATCGGTGAAATGCACTTGAACGGTGTTCATAGGCCCGCCCCCTTTCCGGCGGCCTCACAGCCCATGGCAAAGGCCCGCTGGTTGACCTCCAGTACCGTGCCCTTAAACCGCTGGAGGAGGATTTTCTCCAGGTCCTCCCGGCTCAAGGGCGCGTCCGGAAGCTGGCTGAACGCGCCCAGAAGGGCGATGTTGGCGGACTTGGAGTCTCCGGCCTCCATGGCGATGCCGGCGGCGGGAACCGCCAGGGCCATGGCTGTCAGATCGCGGATCTCGGCGGCGATGTCCTCCACCGCCGGGTACTGCTGAATGCCCTGGAGGACGCCCAGGGGATACACCGGCCGGGGATCATAGACCACGGTGGTGTCTTTTCCGGCGTATTTGCGGACCATCCGCAGGGTCTCCAACGGCTCAAAGCCGATGATGATATGGGCCTCTCCGGAGGGAATCAGTACGCTGGGGTCCATCTTCATGGATACCCGGACATGGCTCATAACGGAGCCGCCCCGCTGGGAGGCGCCGTAGGTCTCCCCCACGGCCACCCGGCAGCCGCGGTCGCACATGGCGCTGCCCAGAACTTCGGCGGCCAGCACATTGCCCTGTCCGCCGATGCCGCAGACCACGATGTTTAAGGGATCGAATCTCAGCTCCTTCACGCTTCCTCACCGCCTTCCACATGGATGGCCCCGCTGGGGCAGAACTTGGCGCACACGCCGCAGCCCACGCAGGTCACAGGGTCGATCTGGGCCTTGCCGTTCTTAAAGTCCCAGGTATTGCCGGGGCAGCCCCAGACGCGGGAGCAGTACTTGTCGCACCCGCAGCCCTCGCCCAGGCACACGTCCTGGTCCACCCAGACCCGGACGGGCTTTTTCTGCTTCTTGGCTGTCAGCGTGGCACAGGGCTGGCGCATGATGAGGACGTTCATGCCGTCCTCCTGGAGGAGCCGCTTCACGGTCTTCTCCGTTTCCTGAACGTCGAAGGGGTCTGCCACCTCTACCTTGCAGCCCATGGCCTCCAGAATCCTCTGGATGTCCATGGGTTCGGCGGCGCCGCCCATGGCGGTGATGCCGGTGCCGGGATGGGGCTGGAAGCCGGTCATGGCGGTGGCGGAGTTGTCCAGCACCATCAAGAGCATATTGGCCTTGTGGTACACGGCGTTGACCACGCCGGGCATAATGGTGTGGAAGAAGGTGGAATCTCCGCAGACGGTGACCACCTTTTGGTCCAGACCGTAGCGGGTCAGCTGGCCCAGGGCCTCCGCCAGGTTGATGCCGGAACCCATGCAGTTGCAGGCCTGGAAGGCGTACTGCCCGGCAAATTGGCCGGACATAATGTAGCACCCGATGTCGCCAATGACCACGCCGGGGTTCTTCTCCTGGCGCAGCACCCGCTTGAGAATGTGGAAGGTGGCCCGGTGGGGGCAACCGGCACAGAAGGTCATGTCCCGCTGGGGCAGTTCCAGGGCGGAGGCGGGCTTTTTCGCCGGCAATGCCGCTCCGGTGAAGGCGGCGATGGCGGCGGAGACGTTGTCCGGATCCAGTTCCCCAATCTTGGGCAGTGCCCCGTCGGACCGGCCGCGGAAGGTGAGTGCCAGCCGGCGTTTTCCGGCCAGGGCCTCCAGGTGCTCCTCCAGGAAGGGGTCTACCTCCTCTAGAATCAGAACCTCTTTGGCTGCTTTGAGGTAGCGCAGTATGTAGTCCTCCGGCAGGGGCCAGAGGGTCCCCAGGGTCAAAAGGCCCGCCTTGTCCTCCACGCCGAGCCGGGCCATGGCCTCCTGAGCGTAGAGACGGCCGGTGCCGCCGGCCACAATCAGCCTCTCCGCATTTTCCGGGCCGGCGTAGTGGTTGTAGGTGGAGCTTTCAAATTCGCTCCGCAGCGCCTCCAGCCGCTCCAGCATGGGCGTGTGGAGGTAGGAGACGCATACCAGCCGGTCCCACTCCCGCACCCTCTGGATCGGATGGGGATTCTCCGGCAGCGCACCCAGCTTCACGCCGCCCCGACCGTGGCAGACCCGAGTGGTCAGGCGGATGATCACCATCTGCCCGGTGCGCTCGGAAAGCGCAAAGGCATAGGGCACGATGTCCTTGGTCTCCTGCATAGTAGTGGGTTCCAGCAGCGCGACGCTGGCGGACTCCGCCTGCCAGCGGGAGTCAAATTCATTGGTGCTGGAGTGGGCGCTGGGGTCGTCTGAGGTCACGATCACAAGGCCTCCCTTGACGCCGTGCTGCGCTCCGCAGTGCAGGGAATCCGCTGTGCACAGAAGCCCGTTTTGCTTCACGATGCAAAGCGCCCGCGCCCCCGCCAGGGAGGCACCGATGCACGCCTCCAGCGCGCAGACCTCATTGGTGGACCACTCGGCATAGAAGTTCCGCTCCTTGGCGATCTTGCCCAGCATCCCCAGCACCTGGGAAGATGGGGAACCGGGGTACGAGGCCGCAAAGTTGATCCCAGCCTCCACCGCGCCGCGGACAATGGCCTCGTTGCCCTGCATCAGGCAAACCTGTCCCGGCGCGTTGGCTGTCATCGTCCATTCCATGTTTCCAAAGTCACCCTCTCTAAAATCAATTTTTTCTGAAAGTATACCGTTAAAAAATTATCAGGTTCCAGCTTCTATTGTAGCACCTTCAGCGGGAAATGCAAGCGGCGGACAGGGATTTTTCTGTGAAAACAAAAGTGCGCCGCGGGGACTTTTTCAAAAGTTCCCGCGGCGCCGGCGCACAGAAAAATCTTCTCACAGGAAGGGCAGGTTTTAGAATGCCAGGCTTCCGGAGGCCACGCACTTGCCGCTTTTGCGGTCGAAGAGCATGACGCTCTCCCCGGAGACGTCAATGTGGACCTGGGTTCCGATGGTGAACAGCGTGCTGCCGAACACCACGCCGGTGAGCAGGAAGCCGCCGATCCGCACCTTAATGGTGGATTCCATGCCGGTGGGCATAGCGCCGTAGATCTCGCCGGAGAGGGTGCCGCCATCCACAATGTCGATAAACTCCGGGCGAATGCCCAGCACCAGGTCCTCGTTGGTCAGCACCGGCTCTTCCTGGAGGGAGAGGTCCTCCTCTTCCACCTTGGCAATGTGGTAGCGGAAGGTCTCGTCCTTGTTCCCCTTCTCCACAAAGCCCTTTTCCGCCGATTTTTTCTTGTGCTCCTCCGCGGCAAGGGCGTCGTGGCTGTCCCGGGTTCGGAACCAACCGGGGAGATCCAGAGGCTGGGAGGGCTTGAACAGAGCCTTTTTATCTCCGAAAACCGTCAGCTCCACGGCTCCGTCCCCACGCTGTGCGCCCTTGGCCTCTACAAAATTGATAGAGGGATTGCCCACAAAGTCCGCCACAAACAGGTTGTTGGGGCGGTTGTAGACGGTCAGAGGCGCGTCGTACTGCTGGAGCACGCCGTTGTTGATCAGGCAGATCTGGGTGGCCAGGGTCATGGCTTCCATCTGGTCGTGGGTGACGTAGACGAAGGTGGACCCGGTCTCCACGTGGAGGCGCTGGAGTTCATAGCGCATCTCCAGGCGGAGCTTGGCGTCCAGGTTGGACAGGGGTTCGTCCATAAACAGCACAGAGGGTTCCGGGGCCAGCGTCCGGGCGATGGCCACCCGCTGCTGCTGTCCGCCGGACAGCTCCGCCGGGTAGCGGTCCATAAACATGCCGATTTTCACGATGCGGGACACCCGGCGGACGGAGAGATCGATCTCCTCTTTTGTGAGTTTCCGGGTCTCCAACACCGGCTGGCCGTTTTGAACGGACTCAAAGTTTTCGTTGAGTCCTTGGGCCTTTTTGGCGCTCTCCGCCTTCTCCCGCAGGGCGGCGGCCTCGCCGGAGACGTCCTTGCCGCTCTCCAGATGGTAGCCGTATAGCTTTTTGGCGGTGTAAAGGGAGATGGTAAAGGCGTCGATCAGCTTGATGTAGGCCTTTTTCTCGTCGATTTTTCCCGTCTTGTCCCGGCAGTCCTCTAAGACCTTCACCACCTCGCCGGGATTGGAGAGAATCTCCGCCAGACGGGCGCTGTTTCTGGCCTCGAAGTCGATCTTCGGCAGGGGTTCTTTGATGTTGGAGAGGCCGAAGGCGATGTTTTCATAGACGGTCATATTGGGCCAGAGGGCGTAGTTTTGGAACAAGAAGCCCACCTTGCGCTTGTTGGCGGGGACGTTGATGCCCAAGGCGCTGTCAAACACCACCTTGTCGCCGATGGTGATGCGGCCGCTGGTGGGAGTCTCCAATCCCGCGATCATCCGCAGGGTGGTGGTCTTGCCGCAGCCGGAGGGACCCAGCAGGGTGACAAAGGAATTGTCGGCGATGACCAGGTTCAAATCGTCCACGGCGTAGAACTTGCCCCACCGCTTTGTCACGTGTTCCAGTCTGATTTCAGGCATAATTTAACCTCCTCAGCATATAAAGCCTCGCAGAATTTCGCCGCCGCAGCGGCGAAATAAATTTTAATTTGATTTTTTCCGCGGCATGTGCGTGGGAAAAATCACCTTCCGCCCTGCGCAGTGTGCGTGTGCAAGCGCCGCCGCCTGCGGCGGCTCCTGGCGATCCGCAGTGCGCGGAGCAGGGCGTAATCCCCCTCGCCGGAAAGCCTGACGAAGCGGGTTTCCGGCAAAATCAGCCGCCGATTCCCTTGTCAAGGCTGGCGCCGGTGACCTTATTGACCAGCGTGTTGCACACCAGGATCGTGATGATCAAAATCAGGTTGATGCCGCTGGAGAAGGCGTACAGGCCCATCTCATCGAAGTAGTCCAGGGTGGTGGAGAGAATGAAGCCCTGGGTGCACAGCAGCATGAACAGGCTCAGCTCCCGCAGGCATGTCATAAAGGGCAGCAGGTAGCCGCTGATGATGGATGACTTCTGGATGGGGATGATAATGCGGGTCATCCGCTTGATCCAGGGTATGTCCTGAATGATGGCCGCCTCCTCGATCTCACCGGAGAGCTGAAGCATGGAGTTCAGGGAACTCCGGCTGGCAAAGGGAATGTACTTGATGGTGCCGGTGATAATCAGAAGGGTATAGGTGTTGAAGAGGTTGACGTATTGGTTCGAGAACAGGATAAAAAAGGCCACACCTACGGCAATGGAGGGCATCAGATACGGCAAAAATGCCACGCTGTTGACGTAATTGGCCCATTTACTTCGCCGGTTTTTGGATACGGCGTAGCCGATGAGGGTGCCGATGGTGCCGGCGATCAGCGCACAGCAGACGCTGACCCAGATGGTACCCTTAAAGGCCCGCCAGATGGTCTCGTTGTGCAAAATGCCCTTTTGCCCGTACATGCCGTTTTCGGAGACGTTTTCATCCGTCACCCACCACTTGGTGGTGAGATTGCTGGAGTCGCCGGTGTAGAGGAAGGAGTAGTCCCCGGGGTTGGGCAGGAAGGTCTCAAAGGCAAAGGAGACGATGGGGAAGATGCTGGTAAAAAAGGTGACAATTACCAGCGCCAGAGCGATGACGTACTTGCCCGCCCGGCCCAGATTGATCTTGGAGATCTGGCCGGATTTGCCGGTGACGGTGGTGTAGCTCTTCCGGCTGGTGAGGGAGAACTGGTTTAAGAGCATGATGGCCACGCCGAAGAACATCATAATGATGGCGAGAATGCTGGCCTCTCCGGTGTACTTGGAGTTCATGGAGACGTACTTGGTGGAAAGGGTGGTGAGTCCCAGGTAGTGGGGCACCGGGTAGGAACCCATGGAGCTGCCGAATACCAGCAGGATTGTGGAGAGGATGGCGGGCTTCACCATGGGCAGCGTCACCTTGCACATGATCTTCCACTTGGGGGTGTCCAGAATGGTGGCGGCCTCCTCCAGATTTGCGTCCATATTGCGGAAGATACCGCCGATGAGGATGTAGGCGAAGGGTGCGTAGTGCAGCCCCAGCACCACAAGACTGGGGAACAGGCCCTGGCACCACCACAGCGGCATGTTCACTCCCAGGGTGGCCGCCAGCAGGCCGTTGGATGTGCCGGTGACGGCGTTGGAGTTGAAGAGATTCTGCCACACCACGGCCAATGTCCACTGTGGCATGATGTAGGGGAAGATAAAAATGGAGCTGAGATATTTTCGCCAGGCCAGGTTGGTGCGGGTGATGAGAAAGGCGAACACTCCGCCGAAGAGGATGGATACCACGCAGGTGCCCACCGCCAGCAGCACGGTGTTCAGCAGGGGCATCCAGAGATTGGTTTTTGCCAGGCGGCTGGTGAAGAGGTCTATGTAGTTTACCACGGTATAGCCCGCGGCCTGGCCGGTGAGGTGGGCGTCAATGGTGCCGGGGTGGATTTTGAAGGTGTCCTCCACAATGGCAATGATGGGGGCCACGGTGGTCACCGTCAGCACAATGCCCATCAGCACCAGAATTACATTGTGTGGCTTGGAGAAGAAGGTCTTAACCTTGTTGAAAAAGATGGTGGACTTGCTTGCCTGGAGGGCGGCCGGTTGATTCATAAAAACTCCTCCTAACATTCTGCGGCGGCGGGGATCCCGGCCTCGCGCAGCGCTGCGCGGAGCCGGGTGATATCGTTTTGATAGCGGAAGGACTCCATTCCGCACCAGCGGGCGGCCTCCACATTCAGGTGCAGGTCGTCGATAAAAAAGCACTCTCCGGGGGCCAGGCCGAACCGGGAAAACAGGCGGCGGTACAACTCCGGATCGGGCTTGAGGAGTTTTTCCTCAAAGGAGAGCAGCGCTCCCCGCAGCAGGGGCCAGATCTCAATTTTGTTCCGGAATTGATAGAACCGCGCGGAGGTGTTGGACAACAGGTACAGCGGTATGCCCTTGGCGTCCAGTTCCCGGGCCAGGGCGTTCATCTCGGGCTTTGGAAAGAGGTATTCGTCCCAGTGCCGGATGACCTGGGCCGCGCCGTTATGCAGCCGCTCCGGCAGCCGCTCCCTGGCGGCGGCGAGAACCTGCTCCTCCGACACGAGTCCCCGGTCCAGGGCCACCCACTCCGGGCTTTTGAAGATGGCCTGGTCCAGGAGGCGGGCGTCCTCCGCCGTGCCGGAATAGGCGGCGGTGAGTTCCAGCATGGGAAAGTCCAACAGGATGCCGCCCATGTCGAAAATGACTGCGTTGGCCATGGAAATCCGTCCTTTCAATGGCAGTGGATAGATAGGAGAGGTCCGGGGCGCGCGTCCGCGCCCCCCGGACCTGATTGGACAGGTGGCCTGCGGCTGGATTGAACGTTCAAGAGCGATAACCAGCCGCCGCCCACTTGCTGCGTTTTCCCAATAGGTGACCGCCTTGACCTCCCAGTCTTCACTGGCATGGGCATTCATTTCGGATTCTGCCACCTCGGGAGTTTTACAGTCGCAATTTTGTACTCTTTGATATCCGCGGATTAACCGGCGGAGTACTTGGTCAGCATCTCCACCCAGCTGCCCACGGTGAAGGCCACGTCGGCGCAGTAGGCGGGGTCCTCCAGGACCAGCTTGCCGTCGGTGGTCCACCACTCGTAGCCCCGGTCGTTCTTGGCCTCGAACTCCACGGTGGTGCCGTCTTCGGCCATGCCGCCCTTGGAGTGGCCGTACTGGGCCTCGGTGCCCTCAGCCACGGTGGGGTTGGAGGAGTAGCCGCCCATGTCCTTGCCCCAGGCGGAGAAGCCGTCCACGGTCTCGGTCATGTAGGCGATGAAGGCGCAGGCGGTCCAGGGCAGGGGAGAGTTGTCGGTGACAAAGAGGTAGTGGCAGTAGCCATAGCCGCCGATGCCGGTATAGCCGTCGTCATAGGCCGCTACGTTGATGTTGTTGACGGATACAGAGCTGGACTCCTCCACGGAGCGGAGCTTGGAGTACACCAGCAGGCCAAACTGGTCGGTGGCGGACTTGTCAACCAGGGTGTTGCAGATGGGACCGTCGTCGGTCTGAGCGTTGTAGCTCTCCACCCAGAGCTTGATCCAGGCCAGGGCATATGCGCCGTCGGCGCCCAGGCCCAGGTCGGCGGCCTCAGACTCCATGGCCTTGATGGTGGGCTGGAAGTAGGCCTGCTCGTCGGCGGAGAGGGCATTGAAGGCATCCTTCAGCCAGCCGGCGTAAGTGTCCTTGGTGAGCATGTACAGGAAGTTCTTGCCTACGATCTCAGAGTCGATGTCCATGTACAGGCCGTGCTCGCCCTCGGCCACGAAGTCCCAGCAGTTGTCATAGGACTTGGAGCCGGTGTTGTTGTACATAAAGACCTTGTTCAGGGTCTGGAGGGCCAGGTAGCCGCCGTAGGTGTCGGCGGTAGTGCCGTTGGCCTCGGCCCACTCCTTGGGAATGAAGGTGTCCAGAATACCGGTCTGGACCATCTTGCTCTCAATCTGGTTGCCGTCCTGAATCAGGGTCATGGCGAAAGTGCCGGTATCCTTCAGGGAGTCGGCGGTGAGCTGGTCAAAGATCTTGTTGTTCTTGGGCTGCTGCCACTCAAACTCCATGTTATAGCTGGAGTCGATGGACTGTAAGTACTCGATGAACAGGGGCAGAGCGCTCTTGCCGCGGCTGGAGTTGCCCACGCCGTAGAACATCTTGCCGTTGGACTCCTCGATGGCCTTCTTGGCCAGCTCCTCCAGGGTCATGCCCTCGGCCTCTTTGATGATCTTCTGTGTCTCAGTGAGATTGGCGTCGTCGGCGGGAGCAGGGGCGGGAGTGTCCTGCTTGTCGCCGTCTGCTTGGGCGGGGGGCGTATTTTCCTGGGCGGGGGGATTGCTGCCGCCGCCGCAGGCGGTGAGGGTGAACAGCATGACCAGGGTCAGCAGCAGTGCAGAGATTCTTTTCATTTTGGTTCCTCCTTCGGTGTTTTAAACAAAACACGGTGCTTCCAAATTCCACCGGTTGTTAATTTTATTGTATGAGACAATGAAAAAAAAGAACAGGGGACAAATCTGCGTTTTTTTGTTCTCTTCTGATATTTTTGTCAAATTTGGATGAAAACCCCGGGATGAATATGATATACTATAGATAAATCATCTATGGCCGCCGGAGAGAAGCGGTGGATTTGGAGGGGAGGCGCCCGCTGTGAAGAGGATGTGCTTGCCGGTTCTTTTGGCGGCGCTGCTGGTTTTGACCGGCTGCGGACCGGAGGTTCCGGAGACTGCTGTCTACGCCCCGCCGGACAGCGAGCGGCTGGTGGTCTATACCTCCCATAAGGAGGAGGTCTACTGGCCCATTGTCAAGGAGTTTGAACAGCGCACCGGCATTTGGGTGGATGTGGTGGCCGGAGGGACCAATGAGCTTTTGGAGCGCATTCAGGCGGAGACGGACAGCCCGGCGGCGGACGTGATGTTTGGCGGCGGTGTGGAGAGCCTGGAGTCCTACCGGGACTACTTTGCCCCCTACGTCTGTGCACAGACAGAGGAAATCCAAGAGCGGTTTCGGGATCCGGACGGACTGTGGACGCCCTTTTCCGCCCTGCCGGTGGTGCTGATCTACAATACCAAGCTGGTGCGGAGCGGGCAGGTGACAGGATGGGGAGATCTTCTGGCTCCCCGGCTGCGGGGGCGAATTGCCTTTGCCGATCCGGGGGTCTCCGGCTCCAGCTTCACCGCGCTGGTTACCATGCTCCAGGCAGTGGAAGGTGACGGGCAGGAGACACTGCGTCTTTTCGCAGAGAACCTGGACGGGCGGCAGCTGGAGGGGTCCGGTGAAGTGGTTCGCTCCGTGGCGGAGGGTACGGGACTTGTAGGGGTGACGCTGGAGGAGACCGCGTTGAAGCGCATAGCCGCCGGGGACAACATTGCCCTGGTCTATCCGGCGGAGGGGAGCAGCTGTGTTCCCGATGCCAGCGCTCTGATCCGCGGCGCCGCCCATGAGGAGAACGCCAGGGCGTTTTTGGACTTTACCGTCAGCCGGGAGGTCCAGCAGCTGCTGGCGGATCAGTTCTGCCGCCGTTCTGTGCGGGGAGACGTGGAGTCGGAAGTTCAGATGACGCCGGTGGAGGAGATTCCCATGGCGGACTATGACGTGGCCTGGGCCAGCGAGCACCGAGACGCCCTGCTGATGAGCTGGGCCTTTTACCTGGGAGAGGAGGGGGAGCTGTGAGACGGACACCCTCCTTCCGCAGACGGCTTGCGGCTGGTTTTCTGGCGGCCTCTCTGATTCCGCTGCTGGCCTGTTCGGCGATGATGCTGCAAATCTTCCGCCTGCGTATGGCATCTGAGGCGGAACGGGAGATGACGGAGTATCTGGATACGGCCTCCCGCGCCCTGGACGGGGCGTTTGGCGCCTTTTCTCAAGCCGCCGCCCGCCTCCAGGGAAACGCCGTTGTCACCAGCGCCCTGGCCGGAGGAGGGGAGGAGGATACCCGGGTGAATGGCGAACTATTTACCGCCGCCGGCCAGGCCAGGGGCTATGCCAGCTTTGATTTATACGATCTGCAAGGCCGCTGGCGGTATTCCACCCGGCAGACCCCGGGAGAGGAACAGCTTCCTACCAGCTGGGGTGTGCTGCACGCCGCGTCAAAAGGGCGGGAGCCGCTGCGCTTTACCGCTTGCGAGGATGTGACGGACACCGCCGCGCCACTGCTCCAGGGGGCGGCGCTGTTGGCTGACAGAACGGGCCGGCCGGCCGGTTATCTCTTGATCAGCATATATCACGTGGGTTTTCGCCAACTGCTGGAGGGCAAATACGGCACACAGAACGAGCTGGTGCTGCTGAGTCCCTATTGGCGGCCGGTGTACTGTGTCCAGCCCTCCTTGGCGGATGCCCTGGCTCCTCGGCTGCGGAGCCGCCTGCTGGCGGGACAGGGACTGGACGGGCCGGCCGAGGAATTTTTGTACGCGGTGGCCCGCCATGAGGAAAGCGGGCTGTATCTGGTGCTCCGCCGGCCCCAGGTCTTTACGGAAGAGACGATCCGGCTGCTGCACACTGTGAGCTTGGGGTGCGCGGTGGTCTGCGTTGTCCTCTCTATTTTCATGAGCTTGACGCTCAGCCGCCAGATGTTCCGTCCCATTCAACGGCTGCGGCAGGGGATCGGCGAGGTGGAACGAAACAACCTGGATGTGTGGGTCCCGGCTGAGGGGGAGGATGAGCTGGGGGAGCTGGCCCGGCGGTTCAACAATATGGTAGAGGCGCTGAAACGAAACCGGGAGGATCTGGTGGCCAATCAAAAGGAGCTGAATCAGGCCCAGATCCGGATGCTGCAGGCCCAGCTGAACCCCCACTTTCTGTGCAACACCCTGGACACTATGAAATGGATCAGCAAGATTAACAAGGTGCCCCAGGTGGCGGTGATGTCCACAAACCTGGCGGATATCCTGCGCTTTTGCATTTCGCCGGAGGAGTTTGCCCCCTTGGACCGGGAGATGGAGATTTTGGAGCGGTATATTGAGATCCAGAAGATCCGCATGTCAGAGGCCTTTACTTTTGACATCGATCTCCCGGAGGAGCTGGAGGGCTGCCTGATCCCCAAGATGATTCTCCAGCCCCTGGTGGAAAACGCCGTTCTCCACGGTCTGGAGGGGGTGGAGCGCGGCATGGTGGAGGTACGGGTCCGTGAGGAGGCGGGGATGCTGCGGATCACGGTGCGGGACAATGGGGTGGGCCTTCCGCCGGAGCTGGCGGTGGGACGCCACCGCAGCGAAGGCCCCGCCGGAAAGCACTTGGGACTCTATAATGTGAATACAATTTTGACCAAGTACTACGGAGAAAGCTGCGGGCTGTTTCTGGAGAATGAACCGGGCGGCGGCGCTGCGGTGACGGCGGTCCTGCCGGTCCGCTGGGAGGAGGATGAGAGATGCTGAAAGTCCTGGTGGTGGAGGATGAGGAGATGATCCGCAGGGGGATCGTGCTGGCGGTGGACTGGGCCGCTTTGGACTGCGTGGTAGTGGGGGAGGCCTCCAACGGCCTGGAGGCGCTGGAGGCGGTGGAGAGGCTGGCCCCGTCCCTGATCATCACCGATCTGAAAATGCCCCAGATGGATGGAATTGAGATGCTGCGGCAGCTGCGGGAACAGGGAAACAACGCCTATGTGATCATCCTCACCGCCTACGACAGCTTTACATACGCCCAGAGCGCCTTGCGCCTGGGGGCGGTGGATTTCCTGCTCAAGCCCTTTCACGACGGGGATCTGGAGCGGGCGGTGACCGCCCTGCGGCGGCGGATGGGGTCCGCCGCCGGCGCGGAGAGGCCGGAGGGGGTTCTGCCCGGCCTGAAAAAGGGAGATAAGAGTAAATATGTGTTGGAGGCCATGGATTACATCGGAGAACATTACAGCGACCCCAATATCAGCATCGGCGCCATTGCCCAGCACCTTGGACTCAGCGAGGGGCATTTGAGCCACACCTTTAAAAAAGAGACGGACTACACCCTCCTGAACTACCTGACCCGATACCGGATTCACAAGGCCATGGAGCTGCTGCGGGACTGCCGGGTGAAGGTGTATGAGGTGGCGGAACGGGTGGGTTACCGGGATATCACCTATTTTTCCGCCACATTTAAAAAATTGGCGGGCATGTCCCCGTCGGAGTATCAGGATACCTGCCGGTAAGCCGGAGAGGGCGATAAAACCCCGCCATTTTGCGGGGTGAGAGGAGCTGCTGACAGTGTTATTTGAGATGCGGGAGAAGTTTATGTATCTGCCGGAGGAGCGGAATGACTTGATATGGGTGGTGGTTGGGTCCCCCTGGGGGCTGCTGGCATTGTGGCTGGCGGCCATCAATTTAGTCACGTTTTTCGTGTTTGGTTTCGACAAATGGAAGGCCAGGCGGAAGGAGACCCATGAGTCCACCCGGCGGGTGCCGGAGAAAACGCTGTTTCTCCTCTCTGCCTTGGGCGGCAGCGTGGGGGCGCTGCTGGGTATGAAGGTGTTTCATCACAAAACGCTGCACAAAACCTTCCGCTTCGGCATTCCCGCTATTCTGGCGCTCCAAATCATCGTCCCCATAGGACTGTGGGTCTATTGGAATGTGATCCGGTAAAATTGATTTTCTATTTTGCATTTCCGGTTCGCCTGCATTTCCGGCGGAAAACGGCGTAAAAGAGTCGCTGTTTTTCTTTCGGACATCTTCCTCCGGCCGGCATGCAGGGAGGGCGGGTCCCAGTTGAGATGCCTGTGCTTGACGTCTATCGCCGCAGCCGCTCTTATCCGGCGGCGTATTAGGCTGACTGCTCCCTCACACGGTCCCGGTTTCAGGCCGCCTCAGATATAGGAGGGGATAGGGGCCACCCTGTTCGTCGCAGGCGGTCCTTCGATAGACTTGAAAGCCCATATACCGGTAAAATCCCACGGCCTGCGGGTTTTGCTCATTGACAGCCACCAGGCTGAGACTGTATGTCTCGATTCCCCAGCGGACCAGCTGTCCCCCAATCCCCTTGCCCGCGAGCCTCCGGGGCGACGAACAGCATTTCCAGATTTTCCCTGTCCAGACCCATGAAGGCGACAGGGCGGCAGGGTGTCAGTTCTGCCGTGACCAGGCAGGGTGTCTGGGAGAGAGCGCATGGAACATACTCCCGGATGCGCAGGATCTCCGCCTCGGATAAAAATGTGTGCGTCGCCCGCACGGATCTCTCCCAGATCTCCAGCAGCTGTTCCAGAAGCGCGGGCGTTCTGTGGCTGATTTCCGTGATGATCATATACCAACCCCATTTCGGTATTTCGGTTCGTGATTCTCTTCGTAAAAATATCATACCACACCTGTCTCCTTTTGGGAAGGATTGCCGGAGCAGGCGCAAAAGGTGAGTGCCCCTCTTGTAAAAGCGGAAAAATCGTGATATAATGAAAAATCACAACACGTTTTTTCCACCAAAAATAAGAAATGGGTGAATGTTTTATGAGCTATACAAAAATCGCGGCGGTTTTTGCCGACAGCGAGGCCCTGGCAGGGCAGACTGTCACCGTGGGCGGCTGGGTTCGCACCATCCGGGATCTGAAGGGTTTTGGCTTTATCGAGCTGAACGACGGTTCCTGCTTCAAGAACCTCCAGGTGGTCATGGAGTCCGCTGCTCTGGAGAATTATAGGGAGATTGCCGCTCAGAACGTGGGTGCGGCTCTGGTGGTTACCGGCGCGGTGGTGCTGACCCCGGAGGCCAAGCAGCCCCTGGAGCTGAGGGCAACGGAGATCGGGGTGGAGGGTACCTCCGCTCCGGAATATCCCCTCCAGAAAAAACGCCACAGCGTGGAGTTTTTGCGGACCATTCAGCACCTGCGGCCCAGGACCAACCTGTTCTCCGCCGCCTTCCGGGTGCGGAGCGTGGCGGCTTTCGCCATCCACGAGTTTTTCCAAAGCCGGGGCTTTGTCTATGTTCACACCCCCATTATCACCGCCAGCGACTGTGAGGGCGCCGGCGAGATGTTCCGCGTCACTACGCTGGATCCGAAAAACCCGCCCTTGACGGAGGACGGGAAGGTGGACTGCTCCCAGGACTTTTTTGGCAGGCCCGCCAGCCTTACGGTCTCCGGCCAGCTGAACGCGGAGAATTTCGCCATGGCCTTCGGCGATGTATATACCTTTGGCCCCACCTTCCGGGCGGAAAACTCCAACACCCAGCGCCACGCCGCCGAATTCTGGATGATCGAGCCGGAGATGGCCTTCACCGATCTCAAGGGTGATATGGATGTGGCCGAGGACATGATTAAGTTCATCATCCGGCAGACCATGGAGCGCTGCCCCGACGAGATGGCCTTTTTCAACAGCTTTGTGGACAAGGGCCTGATTGAGCGGCTGGAGCATGTGGCCACCTCTGACTTTGGCAGAGTGAGCTATACCGAGGCCATAGAAATTCTGGAGAAGAACAATGATAAGTTCGAGTACAAGGCCTATTGGGGCTGTGACCTCCAGACGGAGCACGAGCGCTACCTCACCGAGCAGGTGTACAAGCGCCCGGTCTTTGTCACAGATTATCCCAAGGAGATTAAGGCCTTCTATATGCGCCTCAACGACGATGGGAAGACCGTGGCCGCTGCGGACTGTCTGGTGCCCGGGATCGGCGAGATCATCGGCGGCAGCCAGCGGGAGGAGCGGCTGGACATTCTGGAGGGCCGCATCAAGGAGCTGGGCATGAAGCCGGAGGATTATTGGTGGTACTGTGATCTGCGGCGCTACGGTTCCTGCCGGCACGCGGGTTTCGGTCTGGGCTTTGAGCGCATGGTGATGTACCTCACCGGCATCAGCAACATCCGGGACGTGCTGCCCCACCCCCGCACGGTGGGCAACGCGGAGTTTTAAGAACTGCTTTGCGGAAAAGGGCGGTTTCACCGCCCTTTTCCCATGTGTATCTTTCACTGTCAAGAGGGAGGGGCGGCCGTGAGACGGTATACGGGGAAAAAACGAGACCCGCGGCGCTGGGCAGCGCTGGACAACCTGCGGGGACTGACGCTTTTGAGCATGATAGCCTATCATGCCTGCTGGGATATGGTCTGGATCTTCGGCGCGGACTGGAGCTGGTACCGCTCCGCTGCCGCCTATGCCTGGCAGCAGAGCATTTGCTGGACCTTCATTCTGCTCTCTGGCTTTTGCTGGCCTATGGGGAGCCGTCCCCTGCGGCGGGGATTGGAGGTCTTTGGCGGCGGTGTTCTGGTGACGGCGGCGACGCTGCTGTTTATGCCCCCAAACCGGATTGTCTTTGGCGTGCTGACATTGCTGGGGACCTGTATGCTGGTGATGATTCCCCTGGAGCGGGGGCTGCGCCATGTCCCCTCCTGGGCGGGATTGGCGGGGAGCGGATTGCTGTTTGTACTGCTGCGGAATGTGAACGGCGGCTTTTTGGGGTTTGAGGGCCTGCGGTTCCTGGCGCTGCCCTCGTGGCTATACCGGAATCTGGCCACGGCCTTTTTGGGGTTTCCGCCGGGAGACTTCTATTCCACAGACTATTTCCCCATGCTGCCCTGGTTTTTTCTGTTTTTGACGGGATACTTTTTCAACCGGCTCTGGCGGGATCACCGGAGGATTCCCGCAGGCGGAAACCGGATTCCGCTTCTCAGCGCCCTGGGGCGGTGTTCTTTGCCGGTGTATCTGCTGCACCAGCCGGTGGTCTACGGTATTTTGTGGACGGTGCTGTGGCTGAAAGGCGTGTGAGAACGCCCCAATCAAGCGCGGCGGCTTTTGGCCGCCGCGTTTTTTGACCGGAATATTCCACCCAGTCAAGAGACTCCCCCATTTCTGTACAGTATTTTTGCGGATTTGTGCATTTACATTTGATGGGGATATGATACAATAGAAACCGCGATAGAAGGTAGAAAAACGATTACCATTGAGAAAGGTGGTATAAATGATGCGAAAGACGAAAATTGTCTGCACGCTGGGACCCGCCACGGACCGGGAGGGAGTTCTGCGGGAGATGATGCGCTCCGGGATGAACGTGGCCCGGTTCAACTTCTCCCATGGGAGCCATGAGGAGCACAAGGCCCGCCTGGACCAGCTGAAGGCCCTGCGGGAAGAACTGAATCTGCCGGTGGCGGCCATGCTGGATACCCGGGGACCGGAGGTGCGCTTGAAGAAATTTGCCGGCGGCTCTGCTGCGCTGCGGGCCGGAGCGGAGTTTACTTTGACCACGGAGGACGTGGCGGGGGATGAGAACCGCTGCGCGATTACATATGCCGAGCTGCCCGGGGACGTGAAGGAGGGAGACACCATCCTCTTGGACGACGGCCTGGTGCGCCTCACCGTGCTGGAGACCGATATATCCTCCATTCGCTGCCGGGTGGAAAATGACGGGATTATGAAGGACAACAAGGGGGTCAACATTCCCAATGTGCGGCTGTCTATGCCCTATATGAACCAGCGGGACCGGGAGGATATCCTCTTTGGAGCCGAGGAGGGCTTTGACTTTGTCGCCGCCAGTTTTGTCCGCTCTGCGGCCGATGTGCGGGAGATCCGCCATCTGCTGGACCAGCGGGACTCTCAGATCCGTATCATTGCCAAGATCGAAAATCAGGAGGGAATCTCCAATCTGACGGAGATCCTGGCTGTGGCGGACGGCGTGATGGTGGCCCGGGGCGATCTGGGGGTGGAGGTGGATTTCACGGAGATCCCCGTGATCCAAAAGCAGATGATTACACAGTGTCTGGCCTGTGGCAAGCCGGTGATCACCGCCACCCAGATGCTGGACTCTATGATGGAGAATCCCCGGCCCACCCGGGCGGAAATTACCGACGTGGCCAATGCCATCTATGATGGCACCTCCGCCATTATGCTCTCCGGTGAGACGGCGGCGGGCAGATATCCAGTAGAGGCCGTGCAGACTATGGACGCCATTGCCTGTAAGACGGAGGCGAATATTGACTGCTCCAAGCGGGTGAAGATGGACGGGAAGAAGATGTCTATCACCGCCGCTACGGCCCACGCCGCCTGCACAACGGCCCTGGATATCGGCGCGGACGCCATCCTGACAGTCAGCCAGGGGGGCACCACTGCCCAGATGGTCAGCCGTTTTCGGACAAAGACCACGGTGGTGGCGCTGCTGCTGGACCCTCAGGTCCGGCGGCAGATGAATCTCTATTGGGGTGTGGAACCCATCATGATGCCCCGCGCCAGCAGCACCGACGAAATGGTGGATTTTGCCGTTCAGGCGGCGGAAGACGCGGGACTGGTGAAACAGGGAGACATTGTGGTGGTTACCGCCGGTGTGCCCGTAGGCGTGGCCGGCACCACCAATATGATCCGGGTGCGTCAGGTGGGCGGTTCTCTTATTAACGGCGTGGGCATTGGCGCCCAGATGGCCAGCGGCCGGTTATGCGTCTGCCGCACGGTGGAGGAGGCCGCGGAGAAGTTCTGTTCCGGCAGCGTGCTGGTGGTGCCCTATACCAGCAACGACCTCCTGCCGTATATTCGGGAGGCCTCTGCCGTGATCTGTGAGGAGGCCAGCGTGGAGGGCCACGCCGCCACAGTGGGCCTGACCTTGAACAAGGCCGTTATCGTGGGAGCTGTGGCCGCGACCAAGAGGCTGGAGGACGGCGTGCTGGTGTCTGTGGACTGTGCCCGGGGTGTGGTGCAGACGCTTCCGCAATAAAACATAATAAAGGAGGCGGTACTATTTCAGTACCGCCTCCTTTGGCGTTGTGCGGAGGAGCGTGTTTCATCCGGTATCGCGCTATATGGCCAGGATCCGCCGGATAAAGAGCTTGGCCCGCTCGCAGTCCTTTTCGTTGGGATGTCCCTTGGCGATGCCGCCGGTCTTCCCGAAGATCCCATAGGTGTCATATCCCCGGCACTGGAAGCTGCCAAGGCAGGTCACACCCCTTTTGGCCAACACCTTTTTCACGCCGCTGGTGTAATCCCGGTACCCAACCCCGCAGGTGGTTGCTAAAAAGACCTTCTGGGAGGGGGAGAAATCCGCCTGCTCCGCAAAATCCCGGATACGCTGGTGGAGAGTGCCGAAATAGGCGCCGGAGGCCAGACCGACGGCGTCATAGCCGGAGAGATCCGGTGCGGGGTACTCCATAATGTCCACAAGAGCGGCCCCGGCCGCTTCCGCCATGGCGCGGGCCACTTTTTGGGTGTTGCCGTGATGGGTGGACGCAAAGATGATGATGGTTTTCATACTTCCCTTTCTTTCCGTTGAAAGAATACCAGATGGTGTAAAGCTTTAGAGCTTAACAAAAAGCGCTCACAGGAACGGTCTTGGGCGGGTCTCACATCGGCGGTGAGGCCTGCCGGCAGGGAAAGACTGTCTGGCGGTAAAACCTGCGGGACGGCCTGAGCACGTCGGATTTGCCGGTAAGGCTTTAGAAAAGTCCGGTGATTCTCCCGTTCTCATCCACGTCGATTTTCTCTGCGGCGGGAACCTTGGGTAAGCCCGGCATGGTCATGATATCTCCCGTCAAGGCTACCAGGAACCCCGCCCCGGCAGAGACTTTCAGATTCCGAACCGTGAGCTGGAAGTCTCTGGGAGCGCCCAGTTTGGCGGGATCGTCGGAGAAGGAGTACTGGGTCTTGGCCATGCAGATTGGCAGCTTGTCAAAGCCCAGGGCCTCCAGTTCCCGCATCTGCTTTTGAGCGCCGGGGGTCAGAACCACGCCGCTGGCGCGGTAGATTTTTTGGGCGATGCAGTTTAGCTTTTCCTCAATGGAGGCCTCTGCGTCATAGGCAAACCGGAATTCATTGGGCGATTCGCACAAGCGGACCACCTCCTCCGCCAGACTGAGACCACCCTCGCCGCCCTTGGCCCACACTTCGCTCAGGGCCACGTTGACGCCCAGCTTTCGGCATTTGTCCTCCACCAATTTCAGCTCCGAAGCAGTGTCGGTAGGGAAGGCGTTGACGGCTACCACGCAGGGCAGGCCGAACACATTCTTGATGTTGTCCACGTGCTGGAGCAGGTTGGGCAGGCCGCGCTCCAGGGCAGGCAGGTTCTCCTCGTTTAAACCGTCTTTGGCGACACCGCCGTGGTTTTTCAGTGCCCGGACCGTGGCCACCACCACAACGGCGCTGGGCGTCAATCCCGCCAGGCGGCATTTGATGTCCAGGAACTTCTCCGCCCCCAGATCCGCGCCGAAGCCCGCCTCGGTGACGGTATAATCCGCCAGACGCATAGCCATCTTAGTGGCCATCACGGAGTTGCAGCCATGGGCAATGTTGGCGAAGGGACCGCCGTGGATAAAAGCGGGGGTGCCCTCCAGGGTTTGGACCAGGTTGGGTTTCAGCGCGTCTTTTAGAAGGGCGGCCATGGCGCCTTCAGCTTTCAGATCATGGGCGGTGACAGGTTTTCCCTCGTAGGTATAGCCCACCACCATCCGGCCCAGCCGGGCTTTCAGATCCGGAATGTCCGCGGAGAGGCACAGCACCGCCATGATCTCGCTGGCCACGGTGATGTCAAACCCGTCCTCCCGGGGGACGCCCTGCATCCGTCCTCCCAAACCGTCCACAATGTTCCGCAGCTGCCGGTCGTTCATGTCGACACAGCGCCTCCAGGTGATCTTCTTTACGTCGATCCCCAGGGCGTTGCCCTGTTGGATGTGGTTGTCCAGCAGGGCGGCGAGAAGGTTGTTGGCCGCGCCGATGGCGTGGAAATCCCCGGTGAAGTGGAGATTGATATCCTCCATAGGCACCACCTGGGCGTGTCCGCCTCCGGCGGCCCCTCCCTTTACGCCGAATACCGGACCCAGGGACGGTTCCCGCAGGGCCACCAGGGTGTTCTTCCCCAGGCGGCGCATGGCGTCCGCCAGACCCACGGTGGTGGTGGTCTTGCCCTCCCCGGCGGGTGTGGGATTGATGGCGGTAACCAGGATCAGCTTTCCGTCAGGGCGGGGACTCTCCCGAAGAAGGCGGTAATCCACCTTGGCCTTGTAGTTTCCGTAGAGTTCCAGGTACTTGCCGTCCACGCCGGCGGCTTGAGCGATCTCGGCAATGGGACGCATGGCGCACGCCTGTGCGATCTCAATGTCGGACAAAATTTTCATAAACAGCCTCCCTACAAAGGTATTACTTTTCTGCACAGGGAGACTATACCACGAAATTCCCGGGATGAAAAGGGGGAAAGTGCATAAAAGATTCCAGATTCTCCTCAGTTTCACCTCCATAGATGCCCAGCGGCCCGGCGGATTTTTTAAAGCCGCCGGGCCGCTGGGAAGGAGGGGTATGCGCGGTTTCACAAGGGGAGCACCTGTCCCTCCCCTGCGATGGAGACGGTTTGCTCTGCAAACTCCGGATAACGGGTCAAAAACGCCTCGGTGAAGGTGAAGTCTCCCCACTGGTGCATAGGGAGAAAGCGGGAGATGTCCGCTGTCTCTAAAAAGTGCCTAGGACCCCGGAAGCCGTCCTCCCCCAGCCGGGGGTCCAGCGGGAGCATAGCAAGATCAATCCGCCGTCCCCGCAGGGACTCTGTGTACCTCTTGAAGTTCACCTCCATGTTCCGGTTCCAGGCCGTGTCCTCCCCATCCCAGTGCCACCAGTTCAGGTCCCCGGCGTGGAAGAGGGTCATCCCGTCCGCCGTCACCAGGAAGGCCTCTCCCTCGTCGGTGGAGGACAGGGCCTCAATTCTGGCCCGGGGCAGGGTACAGCTCTGACCGCCCCGCAGGATATGGCACTGTTCCGCCGTCCTTGGGGAGACGCCCCAACGCGCCAGGTTCCGGGGGCTGAGCCTGATGTCATGGCCCAGCACGAAGCTGACGTCCCGGCTCCCGCCGTCCAGGGCGAAAATTTGGGGATTGAAATGATCCTCGTGGCGGTGGCTGGCAAAGACGTACAGGGGGACCCCCGGCCTTATGGCCGGGAGTTCCCCTTTCCACCAGTCAAACAGCAGTGTCACCGAGGGCAGTTCCACCAGGAAGCCGCTGTGCCCCAGGAAGGTGACGGCGCTCACAGGAACTTCACCGCCGTGCCGTAGGCGATGACCTCGGCGGCCCCCTGCATCACGGCGGAGGAGCCGAAGCGGATGTTCAAAACGGCGTCCGCCCCCATGGCCTCCGCCTCGTCCACCATACGCTTGGTGGCGATCTGCCGGGCCTCCACCAGCATCTCCGTGTAGCCCGCGATTTCGCCGCCCACCAGGGTCTTCATGCCCGCCATGAAATCCTTGCCCAGGTTCTTGGACTGGACCACCGTGCCCTTCACGATGCCCAGGGCCTCAAATTCCTGTCCGCCGGGGATATAGTCAATATTTAAGAGCTTCATCGAGTTCTCCTCCTTCAATTTCGTTCAATCTCTGTCTCAGCACCATCAGTGCCGGAATCATCAGCGCGGCGCAGAAGGCGGTCAGCACTGCGAATAACAGGACTGCCCACCGGGGCAGGCCGGGGATCAAGCACAGCGCGGCGAAGACCGCCCCGCAGGCCAGCTGGAGCAGGCCAAACAGGATGACTCCCAGCACCGCCTGCCGCCGGCACCGGCTTCGGCGGTCCTCAGTATTGGCTGGCATCCTCTTCCTCCCCTCCGTTGATCTCCCGCAGCCGCTCCCGCAGGGCCTTCACCGCTCCCACGATCACCGCACCGCCCACGATCAGCCAGCACAGCAGGGGGAACATGACGTTTACGGTCTTCCCGCCGCTCCACAGGCCCATGGTTCCAAGGATGATTGCTATCAGGGGCGCGATATACGCGATCACCAGCACGGTGATGACAATGGGGGCGATCTTCTTCTTAGTAGTTTTTCGCATCGTCGATCTCTCCTTTCCCAATTTCACGCAGCCTCTGGATCAGGGCCGCCAGCACGCCTCCGGCCACCAGAGCCAGCAGGGCCAGACTGACCAGCAGCAGGGGCAGGGGCAGTCCGTTGACGGGGTCCAGCAGAAAGACCCAGACCAGCAGGGCCATGAGTCCCGCCAGCAGCGCCGTCATGCTCACGGCGATCACCAGCGGGGCCACATACCGGATGCGGATATCGCTGCGCTGCTTGTTCTGGAAGGTGGTGCCCTCCTGTTCCATGGTTTCCATCCGGATGAGGAGGTCTTCTGCGTCCAGGTCTTCCAGCCGCTGGGGGCAGTCCGTCAGACCGCCGCACAATCGGATGGCCTGCTCCAGATTCTCCCGGTCCCGCTCCAGCGTCACCAGATGGCGCCGCATGCCGTCGCCCACGGTGTGGGTGCCGCCCTGCATTCTCCGGATCTCCTCCAGCGGTACGCCCAGCTTCCGCATAAGCTTGATCCGGCGCAAGGCCGCCACCTCCGCCTCGCCGTAGTCCCGGTAACCGTTCTCGCTGTTTCGCCGGGGCGCCAGCAGGCCCTCGGCCTCGTAGAAGCGGATATTCTTCTTTGTAATGCCAACCAGTGTTTCCACCTCATTGATCTTCAAGGGCCACACCTCGCTTTCCGGTATGATCATACACCTTCCAGAAGGGGGAAGGTCAAGGGATTTTTGAAAAAAAGTTAAAATTAAAAAGATGCCGCCTAGGGGAATCCATGGGACCGCTCTTTTCTTTTTTGCCGCTCTGTGGTATAATTTCTCCATGAGACAAAAAGATATGACAACACAATCCCCTCTTTCCTCTCTGCCGGAGCCGCTGCTGTCCTGGTACCGGGAGAACGCGCGGAACCTTCCCTGGCGGCGGACGGTGGACCCCTACCGGATCTGGGTGTCGGAGATTATGCTTCAGCAGACCCGGGTTGCGGCGGTGCTGGGGTACTATGCCAGGTTTCTGGAGGCGCTCCCCACGGTAGAGGCCCTGGCCGCCGTGCCGGAGGACCGCCTGATGAAGCTGTGGGAGGGACTTGGCTACTACAGCCGGGCAAGGAACCTCCAGAAGGCAGCGAGGCTTGTCGTGGAGCGGGGCGGCTTTCCGGATACGTACCAGGGCCTGCTGGCTTTGCCGGGAATCGGCGAGTATACCGCCGGAGCCGTCGCCTCCGCAGCCTTTGGCCTTCGGGAGGCGGCGGTGGACGGCAATGTTCTCCGGGTGGTGGCTCGGATTACCGACTGCCATGACGATGTCAAGGACCAAAAGACGAAAAAATCCGTTCAGAGACAGATCCGCGCCGTAATGCCGGCGGCGGAGGGGGATATCCGCATTTTCAATCAGGCTGTGATGGAGCTGGGAGCCACGGTGTGCGTCCCAAATGGTCCGCCAAAGTGCGCGGGCTGTCCTGCCCGGGACTTCTGCCTGGGCCGCCTCCGGGGCACGGCGGAGCTTCTGCCGGTGAGGCCGGCGAAGAAGGCCCGCCGGGTGGAGGAGAAGACGGTGTTTCTCCTGTTCAGAGACGGCAGGATCGCCCTGCGGAGGCGTCCGGATACGGGCCTTTTGGCGGGCCTGTGGGAATTTCCCAATGTGGAGGGGACTTTAGATGAGAGCGCCGCGGCCGCCGCAGCACGGATGTGGGGACTGGAGCCGAAAGCCTGGCGGCATAAACTGGGGGCAAAGCACGTCTTTACCCATGTGGAGTGGCGCATGACCGGTTACGCCCTGGAGGTCTCCGGAACGGGACCGAGGGACTTTCTCTGGGCGGATGGCCCGGAGCTGGCGGAACACGCGGTTCCGTCAGCCTTTGCCAGATACCATGAAGAGGCTAGGCGGCTATTGAAGGAGGGATAAGATGGCGGTATTTCGGATTTTGCTGGCTGTGGCGGTGACGTTGGGACGGCTGCTGCCATTCCTGATCGTGGCGGCGGCGCTGTTCCTTCTGTGGCGGCGATCCGCCGGGGAGAAAAAGGGACCGGATTTCAAAGGGCCGGTGTATACGGTGGACTATGAGGAGATCGAGGACGAGGAGGGATGACCGGTGGCCTTCTGGAGGAGAAGCGAGGACCCATGGGACAGGGATCCCGCCAAGAAACGGGTGAAGCGGGAACGGGAACCTGCGGAAAATCCGCTGGATGCCCTAAAGAACTGGAAGGAGGAGCGCAAGGCTAAGGCCGCTGCGAAGCGTGCGGAGCTGGAGGCCCTGCCCAAGGAGACCTGTCCCTGGTGCGGAGAGGAGATGGAGCGGGGCTACTTCCAGGGCGGCCGGGACCGGATTACCTGGACGCCTGGATTTCTCACCACAAAGGCCGCCTGGCTGGGACCGTCCAAGGAGGCCAGGGAACGGCGGCTGCGAGTGGATGACGAGGGGGATTTTACCACATATAAAACCGTTTGGTACTGTCGCGGGTGTGAAAAAATGGTCATCAACGCGGCGGGAATGCGTGAGGCCGACGCGGGCTACGTCTGGCCGGAGTCTTCCGGCTCACCCTATGCGCAGGAGCTGGACGGCTATTTTCGAGACGCCAAGGGAGACGGAGAGGAGGGGGAACGGACATGATCTGCCGGCTCTGTCCCCGGAGCTGCGGCGCGATGCGGACGGAAACTCTTTCCGGCGGCGTATGCGCGGCGCCTGCACTTCCCGTGGTGGCCCGGGCGATGCTCCACCAGTGGGAAGAACCCTGCCTTACGGGAGAGCGGGGGGCCGGGGCGGTGTTCTTTTCGGGCTGCAATCTTCGCTGCTGCTTTTGCCAGAACGGCGCGATCTCCCGGGGGGGTGTGGGAAAACCGGTGACGGTGGAGCGTCTTCGGGAGATCTTCCGGGAACTGATTGCGCAAGGCGCGGCCTGCATCGATCTTGTGACTCCCACCCATTTCACCCCCGCCATTTTAGAGGCACTGGGAGATTGGAATTGGCCGGTGCCGGTGGTGTGGAACTCCAGTGGATATGAGAGGCCGGAGACGCTGCGTCTTTTGGAGGGAAGCGTGCAGGTCTATATGCCGGATCTGAAATACGCCGTGGCTGACCTGGCCGGGGCCTACTCCGGTGCGGCGGATTATTTCAGCTGGGCCTCCGCGGCCATTTTGGAGATGTTTCGCCAGACAGGGCCGTACCGCATGGAAAACGGCCTGTTGAAGTCCGGCGTGTTGATCCGGCATTTGGTTCTGCCCGGAGCGTTGGAAAATACCCGGCGCTGTATCGACTGGGTAGCGAGGACCTTCCGCCCGGGAGAGGTGCTGTTTTCCCTCATGAGCCAGTATACCCCGCAGCCGGAGGCGGCGGGGAGGCTTGGACGCCATGTGACGAAGGCGGAGTACCGTTCGGCGGTGGAGTACATGGCAAACTGCGGTATTACGGATGGCTATACCCAGGAGCGAACCTCCGCAAAGGAGGAGTACACCCCGGAGTTTGATCTGCGGGAGATATCACATCCTTAAAAGACGCACCCCCTGTTTCTTCTTCCTCCATGTGCGGAGAGAGAAGAAACAGGGGGTGCGTTTGCCGGAGCGCCGCTGCACGGCGGCGCTCCGCCCTGTGTGCCGCTGCGGTTTAAAATTCTCTGATCTGCAACCGGATGAGGAGTCTGTCCCATATCAAATTATCTGTATTACAGAATATCTACAATTATCTGATTTTAAGATACATATACTCGATATGGGTGATCAACTTGAAAACAGGAATTTTGAAATACGGACGGATTCGGGATCTGCGAAACGACCGGGGTTTAACGCAGGAGAAAATTGCGAAAATGCTGAACGTCAAGCAGAATACCTACTGCCAATATGAAATTGGCATTGTCAATTATCCATTGGATGTAGTTGTGAAGCTGGCGGAATATTATAACGTCAGCGTGGACTATCTGGTGGGCCTGACGGACGAGGCTACGCCCTATCCCAGAAGGCGGAAGCAGCCATGAACCTGTGGGAATGCCTGCTGGATCTGCTCTTTCCGCCCAAGTGTCCTTTCTGCGGAAGGGTTTTGGACAGGCCCGGCATCTGTCCAAAGTGCGAGGAAATTCTGCCCTGGATGGAGGATCAGAACAGTCTCTGGGAAATTCCCGGAGGGCTGCGCTGTGCCGCGCCCCTATGGTACCGGGAGACTGTCCGGACGGGATTGCTGCGGTTCAAATTTCAGGGAGCCGCCGGAGCGGCAGACGCGCTGGGCGGCTTGATTGCCCAGTGTGCGGCGGAGCGTCTCTCCGGAGAGTTTGATACGGTTACCTGGGCGCCGGTGAGCCGGAGGCGCCTGCGGAAGCGGGGCTATGACCAGGCGGAGCTGCTGGCCCGGAGCGCCTGCCGCCGTTGGGATGTTAAGCCGGTGCGGCTTTTGGAGAAAATCAGGGATAATCCCGCCCAGTCCGGTATGACGGATGCCGCGGCCCGCCGGGCCAATGTGGAGGGGGTCTACCGGGCGGCGGAGCCGGAGAGCATCCAAGGCCGCCGGATCTTGCTGGTGGACGACATCTGCACCACCGGCGCCACGCTTGTGGAGTGCGCCGGGATTTTACGCTCCGCCGGAGCGGCGGAGGTGGTGTGTGCCGTTGTAGCCCGAACACCGCTGGAGGGAAGTTGAGACGGCTTCCGGGGCTGCCTGGGAGCCGCGTACGGGGCGGTTTGAAGAAAAAGGTTTACAATTTCGGAAAAGAATGGGGTTGCAATCGACAGAAAGTGCCAGTATAATAGACCTTGTATTGTGATTGTTTGCGGAAAAACCGTTTATAATAAGATAGAAAGAGCATGAGGTGAGGTAAATCCATGGGAAAAGATATTGGTATCGACCTGGGAACCGCTTCGGTTTTGGTATATGTCAAGGGCAAGGGCATTGTTTTGAACGAACCGTCTGTGGTGGCGCTGGATAAGAACACTGGCAAGCTGCTGAAGGTAGGGGCCGAGGCCCAGGCCATGCTGGGCCGGACCCCCGGCAACATCGTGGCCATCCGTCCCCTGCGGGAGGGTGTGATCTCCGACTACGACATGACGGAGCGGATGCTCCGGGAGTTTATTCATAAGGTGGCGGGCGTGTCCTTTTTCCGTCCCCGGGTGCTGATCTGTATCCCCTCCGGCATCACGGAGGTTGAGGAGCGCGCCGTGGTGGACGCGGGCATCCAGGCCGGCGCCCGAAAGGTCTACCTCATTGAGGAGCCGGTGGCGGCCGCCATCGGCGCGGGGATCGACATCACCCAGCCTGACGGACACATGGTGGTGGACATCGGCGGCGGCACGGCGGATATCGCCGTGATTTCCCTCTCCGGCGTGGTGGAGTCCGCGTCTATCAAGATTGCCGGCGACCAGCTCAACGAGGCTGTTGTAAAATATATGCGCCGCAAGCACAACCTGCTGGTGGGTGAGCGCACCGCCGAGGAGATGAAAAAACAGATCGGCTGCGTCTTCCCCAAGGAGGAAGAGGAGACCATGGATGTGAAGGGCCGGTGCCTCCTGACGGGCCTTCCCAAGGTGGTTACCGTCAGCTCCACGGAGATGATGGACGCCTTTGAAGAGCCGGTGGAGCGGATCATGGAGGCCATTCACTCCGTGCTGGAGCGGACGCCGCCGGAGCTGGTGGCGGATATTTCCACCAACGGCATTGTCATGACCGGCGGCGGCAGCCTGGTCTCCGGCTTTGACAAGCTGGTCACCGCCCGCACCGGTATCCACGCGGTGATTGCCGACGAGGCCATCAGCTGTGTGGCCCTGGGCACGGGCAAGAGCCTGGCAGATCTGAACTCCCTCCAGGACGGCACCATGAACATCTCCCGCCGCAGGCAGATGAACTGAGAAAAAGAGGAGAAGGCGGGGCCTTCTCCTTTTTGATAACAGGCAGCGCGGTTTACAGAGGATATTATAGAAAACAGGTGACTTATGCAGACCTTTAAACCAGTGACAAAGCAGGACGCACCCAAGCTGCGGCGGTATTATGAAAATTGCAGCTACGGCCTGTGCGAGTACTCCGTGGGTACCAAGCTTATGTGGCGAAAGACCCTCCACCCCGCCTGGGCGGAGATTGCCGGATGCCTGGTGATCCGCAACACCATTGAAGGGCAGACTGCCTTTGACTACCCGGTGCCCGGCCCCGAGGGAGATGAGGACGCGGCCCTGGCCGCCATCGAGGCCTATTGCCTGGAGGCGGGGGTGTGTCCGGTGATCTCTGTGGTGCCGGAGTGCAAAGCGGCAAAGCTCTTGGCCCGCTACCCCTATGTACGGGTCAGCAATATCCGTACCTGGCGGGACTATGTGTACTACCGGGAGGACTTGCAGTTCTTCACGGGGAGACGGTATTCCGGACAGCGAAACCACATTAAAAAATTCCATACCCAGTGGCCCAATGCCGCCTTCCGCCCGCTGACGGCGGCGGACGGGACGGTGGTTGACCGCTTCTGGGCGGATTACGAGGCGGAGTTTCCCAAGGGGGACAACGCCAAGGCCCGGGATGAGCTGACCCTGGCGAAGAAGATGCTGAAAATGGCGGGAAAGTCCTTTTTCTTTGCAGGGGGAATGTTCGACGGGGAGAAGCTGATCGCCCTTTCCCTGGCGGAGCGGTGCGGGGACACCCTTATCATTCATATTGAAAAAGCGCTGTACTCCTATACCGGGGTGTATCCCGCACTGGTGCAGGCTTTTGCAGGGGCCTTCGGAGGGGACTGCCAATGGATCAACCGGGAGGACGACGCCGCGGATCGCGGCCTCCGCACCTCCAAATTACAGTACGGTCCGGCAAAGCTGGCCCCCAAGTACCGCTTTGAGCCACAGAACGAGCTGCTCAGCCACGTCAAGGCCATTCCGGAGCTGCGGACGGAGCGGCTGACCCTCTCCGCCCTGGAAGAGGCGGACATCCCCGCCTACAACGCCCTGGTGCTGGACCAGGACCGGAACCGCTGGTGGGGCTATGACGATGTGGCCGGCCTGGGCGGGCCGGTGGAGGAGCGGAGCTTTTTTGACGTGGCCTGCCGGGATTTCGAGAACCGCCTGGCGGTGAATTTTGCCGTTCGCCTGGATGGAAAGCTCATCGGAGAGGCGGTGCTCTACCGCTTTGACTACCAGGGCGGCGCGGAGCTGGGCTGCCGGATCGACAGGGCCTGTGACGGCCATGGCTACGGTAGGGAGGCTTTTGCGGCGGTGGCCAACTGGGCGCTGTACAGGGTTCAGCTGAACCGGGTGGCAGCCAAATGCTACAGGGAGAATCAGGCCTCTTATAAGATGCTGTCCTCCTGTATGCGCAAATGCGGCGAGGATGAGACGTTTTTCTATTTTGAAAAGCTCGTATGACCCGATTTTGGCGCAACGGGGTAAAAGGCCGGCGGACGCTTCTGCGTCTGCCGGCCTTCCTGCCGGTTTGCCCTTCTCAGATCAGAGCCACCACCATCCACACCAGGCCGATGCCCGCCGCGCCCATCAGCGTGTACAGTGCCGGACTCAGATCCCGCCAGGCCCGGCTCAGCCGGCTGTGGCTGCCTCCGGCATAGCTGCGGGCCACGCGCTTTGCCTCCTCTACCAGCTCTCGGGATGTCACTCCCTCGCCGGCGGCGTCGTTGCGGACAATGAAAATGGCCTGTTCAAAAAAACGCTGGTCTGGGGAATCCACCACCACGACCCGTCTGGAAATACCTTTTACCATCTCGCTCTATGCCTCCAACCAAACAATTTGATACTTCCATTTTTCCGCAGGGCGGGAAATTTTATACTGCCGCTACATTTTTTTTGCCGCTCCGGTTCTGGGCCGGTACAACACCTGAATGCCGCAGTCGTCTTGAAGGCGCTCCCGGCGGATGCTCTCTGCCAGAATCAGCCCTGCCAGGGTCTGGGGATCCTCTCCCTCCCAGCCTGCCAGCAGATCCTGGAGCCATTCGTCCTGTCCCGGGTCTGCCACACCGTCGCTGATCATCACCGCGAAGCCGCCGGGTTCCAGGCTGACCCGGGTTACGTCCGGGGCCGCCGGGGCGCCTCGGAGACCTGCCGGCAGAGCGCCGCCGGTGACCCGCCGGACAACGCCGCCCTTTTTTAGATAACTGGGGGCCGCGCCGAATTTGTAAAAAGAGGTCTCTCCAGTGGCGGGGTTACTGGTGCACAGGTCGATGGTGGTGAAGCTGCCGGTCTCCGCTCCCCGGAGGGCCATGGCGGAATTCAGCGTTTTCAGCGCCGCCTCCGGCTCCACTCCGGCCTCCAGGAACTGGCGCAGCAGGCGGCAGATCAGGGAGGACTCCTTTCGGGCGGCCTCGCCGCTGCCCATGCCGTCCGCCAGCAGGAGGCACCATATTCCATCCTCCCGTTGGAAGGATACCACCGTGTCGCCGCAGACCGATTCTCCCTCCCGTGGCCGCAGCACGGCTCCCACTTGACAAAGCGGGGCATCACCGGCCGCCGGCACAGCCTCTCCCAGTCCCGCGGCGGTGGCAGTGAGCAGATCGGAGAGCTGGGCGTATTGCCCCTTGGCGCTGCGGCGGGTCTCCTCCAGCTGCCGCCGGTACTGCCGCCGCAGAAGGAAAGCGGACAACTCTCCGTTGATGGCGGCGAGAAAGTCCGCCAGATGAATGCAGCGCCCGGTAAAATAGGAGGGGAAGTCCTTGGGCATGGCCCTGCCCCGCTCCAGGAGATAGGGCGTGGCGTCGTTAAAGGCGTTGAAGGTGCCGGTGTATTCCTTTTGCCAGCACAAGTCACACAGGGCGCAGCCTCGACAGGTCCGCTCCGCCGCCCGGTCAAAGACGATGGCCGGATTTTCGTCGGTGGAGGGGGGCGTGCGGCCCATGCTGTCGTACAGGTCCCGCAGAGCCGCTGCCGCCCGGTTCAGCTGCTCCTTCAGCCGTCCGCCTGTGGCGGCGGTTTCAAAGGATTCTGTCCGGCGGACCCGCTTTCCGCCAAAGAGCTGACTGGGCAGAAGCAGAAAGAGCGCCGTTCCGATGGAGCACTCCAGCAGCAGCGACCCCGCCAGAGGCGTTTGGGCCGGCAAAAGAGCGGCCAGAGACGCGGCAAAAAAGGCAAGCCCCGCTGCCGCCCGCCGTCCGGCAGAGTATTTTCCGGCCAGCAGGCCGGCGAGGCCATATGCCGCGGCGAAGAATCCGCCGCCTGTTCCGGCGCAGAGGTCCACAGTCAATCCCGCCCCCAACCCCGCGGCGGCTCCCACTGTAGGCCCTCGTTCATAGGCGGTGTAGGCCAGCAGCAGGCAGAAGAGGGCGCGCCCTATAGAGACGCCCAGGATTTCCAGATCGCTGATAGCGGCCAGGAGCGCCGCCGCCAGGTACAGTATGCCCTCCGGAGCGGGACGGTTCTCTGCAGGCCGCAGCAAAGAGCGGAAGAACCAGGCGGAAACTCCAGTCAGCGCAACAGAGGCTATGTAGGGCGCCAGGTGTTCCACCGGCGCCAGGGACTGGATGACGTAGATTCCACTGACCGCGGCGCAGAGGGTGGAGGATGTCAGGGGCATAAACAGGGGGCGTTTCCACAGCGCTGTTCCGTGGAAGGAAGACGCGGCGGTGAGAATCAGAATGCCCGCCGCCAAAAAGGGTAAGGCGTCCGCGAAATCTAGAAACAGCGCCGCCCCCACGCCCGCTCCGGCCAGAGCGGCGATGCCCTCTCCTCCGGGACCCGCCGCCGCGATACAGCCCAGGGCGAAGGGGGCGTGGCTGTCCGGCATTTGACTGGCGGTCAGAGCGGCTGTCAAAAAAAAGCGGATTCCCCAGGACAGCAGGCGTGCAGACTGCTGCCGCTGCAATATCATTTGACCGTATCGCACAGCTTGTCCCTCCAAAAATCATGGTTTTCCACCAGTTTATCCTGCGGAGGAGGAGAATCCCGTCGGGAAAAGTGCAGGGAGGATTTCCCGTCGGAGAAATGAGAGGGAAGGACTGTGGAAAGGAGAAAACGCGGTCTATGTTCGGGACAGGGCACGGTCTCTGCCGCACTGGCAAGGAGAATCCGGCCCTGCGGGGCCAGAGGAGCGCCGCTCTATTTTGCGGGGTGAGTTTTGAAAAAGGAGAAATTTCTGGCCCAGTCCAATGGTTCTGATTTGACAATTTCCTATAACAATGATATTTTGAAAGGGATCATAAAGAAACGGAGGCGCCCTTATGCAGATTGGAGCGGTGAATGTCCCCTCGCGGCTGGCGCTGGCCCCCATGGCGGGGGTGACGGATGCGGCCTTCCGGCAAATCTGCGCGGAGCAGGGCGCAGGCTATACGGTTACCGAGCTGATTTCCTCCAAAGCTCTGTGTTATCACGACAAGAAGACCTTCTCCCTCCTGCGGCGGTTTCCCGGGGAGCATCCCACCGCCGTCCAGATCTTTGGCAGTGACCCGGTCTGTATGGCGGAGGCGGCCCAGATTGCCCTGGAGGCCTCTGGGGCGGACATCATTGACATCAATATGGGCTGCCCCATGGGGAAGATCGTCAACAACGGAGATGGCGCGGCACTGATGAGAGATCCGGAAAAGGCCGGACGCATCGTAGCGGCAGTGGCAAAGACGGTATCTGTGCCGGTTACTGCAAAGTTCCGCCGGGGCTGGGACATGGGCAGCTGCAACTGTGTGGAGTTTGCCCGGGTTTTGGAGCAGGCGGGGGTCTCCGCTGTGGCGGTCCACGGGCGTACCCGCGCCCAGATCTACGGCGGACAGGCGGATTGGAACTGTATCCGGCAGGTGAAAGAGGCCGTCTCCGTCCCCGTTTTTGCCAACGGCGACATCTGGAAGCCGGAGGATGCCCTTCGGATTCTGCGCCATACCGGGGCCGACGGAGCTATGATTGGCCGGGGCTGCTTCGGCAATCCTTGGATTTTTCGACAGGCCGCCGCCGCGCTGGCGGGGGAGGCGATTCCAGCCCTGCCGCCCCTTGCGGAGCGGTGCGACACCGCCGTGCGGCAGATTGAGCTGGCGGCGGAGGCCAAGGGGGAGCGGGTGGCGGTGCTGGAAGCCCGCCGCCACTACTGCTGGTATCTCAAGGGCGTGTCCCACTCCGGCTACTACAAAGAGCAGATTGTACAGATGAATACCCTGGAGGATGTCTACCGGGTGACAAGGAGGATCAAACGGGACTTGCAATGAACGCTTTACAGGAACGACAATGGGTAGAGGCCGCCCGGAAAGGGGACCAGGCCGCTTTTGAACAGTTGGTGCGGGCCTATGAGAAGCGGGTCTTTGCTCTGACGCTGCGCATGTGCGGCAGTCCGGAGGACGCCGCCGAGGCCGCTCAGGAGACGTTTTTGGCGGTTTGGCAGGGGCTGGGGTCCTTCCGGGGAGAGGCCAGCTTTTCTACTTGGCTGTACCGCCTGGCGTCCAACGCCTGTGTGGACTTCCTCCGGCGGGAAAACCGGCACCGGGCCGCCGCCGGTCCCTCCATAGATGATGAGGAGATGAATTTAGAGGTTTCGGATCCCGCCCCCACACCCCAGGAGGCGGCGGAGCGGGCGGAGCTGAGGAGCCAGGTGGAGGCCGGTTTGAGGGAGCTGCCTCCGGAGTACCGCCAGGTATTGATCCTGCGGGAGATCCACCAGCTGAGTTACGAGGAGATCGGGCAGGCGCTCTGTCTGGATTCCGGAACGGTAAAATCCCGCATCAGCCGGGGGCGGAAGCGGCTGCGAAAATTTTTGCTGGAGAGTGGGAACTTTTCCGGCGGGCCGCCGTCTAAAGATCTAGAAAAGGAGGGCCGCCAATGAAATATTGTGAGGAATACGCGGCCCTGCTGGACCCATATGTGGACGGAGAGCTGTCCGGCGAGGAGGTCGCCCGGGTCCGGGAACATGTGGCGGAATGCCCTGGCTGCCGGACCTATGTGGAAGGGGCGCTGGCTATTCGCGCCGCTTTCCCGGATGTGGAGGAGACAGCGGTGCCAGAGGGCTTTGCCGAAGGCGTTATGGCAGCTGTTCGGAAATCAGAGGAGCGCAGACAGGAAGAAGCCGTGACTGCGACTAGAAAAAATGGATACTGGAAAAGGGTGCTGCTGCCCCTGGCGGCCTGCTTTGCCCTTGTTCTGATCCTGCGGACGGTCCCTGCCGGGGGGAGTAAGGGCGCCGTTATGACTGCCGTGGGCAGCGGCTTGCCCGCGGCAGCGGATAGTGCCTCTCCCGCGGAAGAGGGCGGCGTGCAATACAGCATGGCGGACCCCGCTCCGCAGACGGAGACGGGGGAAACCGCGCCGTTTAACGATAGGATGGTGAGAGCCGCCCCGTCGCCGCAGGCCATTCAGGAGGAACCTGCCGATCCATCCGCTGAATCCACTCCGGAGGAACGTGGGACTGTGGCAACGGCAAGCAACGGTGGGCGGATAGCGGTTCAGACGCCGCGGGCCATCCGTCTGACGGCGGCCCAGGCCGGGGAGCTGCTGGAGGAACTGCCCCATACCACCGCAGAGGACGGCGTACGCTGTTATCAGCTGACCTGGGAGGAGTTTGACAGGTTGCTGGATTCCTTGGCGGAGAGGGACATCGTGCCGGAGGAGCAGGAGGACGCTCCGGAGGCGGAGGGTCTTTCCGAGGGATACGATTTGGTGTATGTGACCGAAGAATAAAAGTAGGGGAACCGCAGATTTGTGCGGTTCCCTCTTTCCTTTTGCGGAACTCTGTGGTATGATACCATTTGACAGGTGCCATCTCCCTGTCCAAGCGTCCGCTTTTTTAATTCGGGCGTTCGTTCGATGTACCAGATGGAACATCGTTCTCTAAACAAAAAAATGGAGGCTGCCCGGGCCTTACCTGGGGTGTTTTTCTGTGTCTGCAGGCCTCCACACCATCAAAAGGAGGCTTTTTTCATGCCCAGATTCCGCTTTTCCATTCACCGCCTGACGTTCGCGGCTGTCATCGCCGCCGTCTATGCCTGCTTGACATTGGGTTTGCCCATCCCGCAATACGGTCCCATCCAGTTCCGGGTGGCGGAGGCTATGACGCTGCTGCCCTTTTTGTTCCCGGAGGCGATTCCGGGTCTGGCGGTTGGGTGCTTTTTAGCAAATCTCCTGGGGTCGCCCTATGTGCTGGACTGGATTTTCGGCACTCTGGCCACGCTGCTGGCGGCCCTGTGGACGTGCAGAATGCCCAACCGGTACTTGGCGGCGGTACCGCCGGTGGTCTGCAACGCGCTGATTGTGGGGGCGGAGATCGCGTATTTCTCCACTCTGGACGGCGCGGCCTTTCTCCCGGCCTTTGCGATGAACGCGGTTACTGTGGGTCTGGGGGAGGCAGTGGTGTGTTTCATCCTGGGCACGCTGCTTCTGCGGACATTGGACCAGATTCCCGCCCTGCGAAACCGCTCTGCCCGGCAGGTGTAGTCAAAACCTCCGGCTAAGCCGGAGGCTTGAGCAGGCCCTGGAAGGGCCTGCTACCGGCGGGCGTCTCAAGATGCATCGAATGTCTTTCGCCTGCATCTCGTGCCCCATCGCCCGCGAACGGGCAAATTACCTTCTATTTAAGATTATTGCGTTACTGCCACATGGTAAGTTGTCAACTCGCTTCGCTCGATGCTTGAAGCCAAAGCTTTTTATCCTCACCGGCAGAGCCGGTAGTCCTTTTACGCTGAAGCTAACCAACAGGAAAAAGCGCGTCCCGCTTTTAAGCGGGACGCGCTTTTTTCTCAGACCTCTTTAAAAACATCCTTGCCCAGACCACAGACAGGGCACACCCAGTCCTCCGGAAGATCCTCCCACTTGGTGCCGGGGGCAATTCCGTTGTCCGGGTCGCCGGCCGCCTCGTCATAGACATAGCCGCAGGGTTCGCACTCGTATTTCTTCATAGCAAGATTCTCCTTCTATCAATCATTAGGATTTTCCTATTATATAACAGAGTTCTCATATTAATCGCTATGGCATTTGCAACATTTTGGGATTTACCGTATTTTTTTCCGGATTTTTTCCTTTGCCTCCGGAGACAACAGTTTTCCCGCGGCCCGCACGGGCAGCGGCGGCAGAGCAAAAAAGCGTTTGCGCACCGCGTCGAAGGACTCCAGGGCATAGGCGGCGAAAAAGGCAGCCCGGTCCGGAGGACAGGTGATGGGCGAGGCCAGACGGGGGTTGCCGGCGATGGCCCGTTCCACGGGAAAGGACTGCCGGCTCAGAGGCAGCTGATCAAAAAGGTGGCTTCCATGGGCTGTGTTTACCAGCAGGAGGCTGACGCCCTGCTCCTGCTGCTGGGGCAGTTCGTCGGGCCGAAGGCCCCAGAAGTCCCCCAGAGTAAAATCCCCCGGACGGGTTATGGAGGCGTAGGGACAGCGGTAGCAGCTGGGCCGCAGGAATAACGCCCGGCCAAAGGCGCGGCCGTATTCTGTGCGGAAAAGAGGGGCGGAGTCCACGGTGCCGTCGTCGTAAACGGTGGTGAAGTGGCTGTCTTTCCATCCGGCAACCTTGTTGCGGAACCGCACTGCCTGGAGGCCTTTGCCCTTACGCGCTTCAATAGACCGGGCGGTCTCTTCCCACACGCCGGGAGAGGGGACTCCGTGGCAGACCAGATCACAGGTGGTAAGTCTCTCCGGCCTGCCGCCCAAGTAGCGGTACAGGCCGTCCACCTGGCAGGGAGTGCCGGAGAAAAGCACCTGGCGGCTCTCCAGGCATTCTTTCACCATCCGGAAGATGCCGTCCAGATCACTCTGGACGTATTTTGCTCCCCGCAGCCGCCACAGCTCCTCCTTGCGGAAGCAGACCGTATGCCGCAGGTGCTGACGGCTGTCAAAAGCCGCGCCGAATACCACGCCGCCGCCCTCCAACACGAATTCCGCCAAAGCGGTGAATACGCCGCCGGAGGTGGAATCCCGCCGGATGGCATCGTCGCGGTTCCAAGCGGCGAAGGCCGCCGGGAGAGGCCTTGCCGCACGCGGGTGCAGAATGGGACAGACAGTGGTGCAGCGGCCGCAGCGGATGCACGTATCCGGGTTCACCGCCGGGTGGGCAAACCCCTCCCGGTCCCGCTCCATGGTGATGGCATCCTTGGGACAGACGGCGGCGCAGGCCGTACAGCCGGTGCAGCGGGTGCAGCCTGCCAGGCGGGGTAGGGGGTCCGGGACCTCTGGAGCTGGAGATTCCTGAAAGGAATCGTTATCCAAGGCGGCTTTCAAATAGCGAAGAGAGGAGCGCCGCGCGTCCTGGAGGCGGGCATCCGCCGCGTCCCAATCAATGCCGTCTGTGGGGGCGGCGGTATCGCCTTTGCCAATGATCCGGTCTGCAAGTCCCAGGCGGCTCAAAAGACTGAAGGTCCGGGAGGTCTCCGGCGCCGCCAGCTCCCGTGGGGAGACGGCGGTAAAAAAGGGCTTTTGAAACTGAACGGAGAACACCGTGCCATGGAAGGAGTTAGTGCAGACATAGCTGGCGTTTTGGAAGAGTTCCAGGAACTCCGCGGGACCGGCGTCCAGCACGTAGCGGGCCTTGGGGTGAAGCTTTTGCCGCACGCCGCACAGCTGTACTACCGGAAGGCCGGTGTCCTCTGCGAGCCGGCGGATGTAGGGTTCCAAAGCGCCGGGAGCGCTGATGCAGTAGCAGA
>CAJUQM010000012.1 GCA_910588005.1 uncultured Oscillibacter sp. | reverse complement strand
TATCAAGGTTTATGGAGATTTATAGAATTACAAAACCAGGAGTATATCTTACGATTCCAAGTTTCATAGGTTTTCACAACTCCTTACAGTCCAGGGGACCTCCGCCGCGGAAGGAAACGGACTAAATATAGATCTGGCGTATTATATCACACCCGCTTTCATTTCTCAATAGCGCGAAGGGACAAACCTGATCCAAACGATTCTTTTTTGCGGCTCTTTTTCAAAAATGCCTTCGCCGCCGTCCCCAAGATGTCAATTGCGCGGAGAACCGGCGGTCCCGGCAAACGCCGCGGGCCGCCGGTTCTCTCAGCTGCTCTGATCTGCAGCCGTTCCCCGTCTCACTCCGTCTTGCTTTCCGGTCCGCCCTGGATGGGATAGTCCTCCAGCACATCCAGAAGGCGGGAGTAATCCTGGGCCGCCAGATGCGTATACCGCGCCCAGCGGTTGCGGCACTGGGTCCGCGCCTCCGCCAGCAGCGCCTCCGCCGCCTCCGGGAAGGTCCGCTGCAGGGAATTAAACCGGACCTCCCCCATAAAGAACTCCCGCAAGTCGTACTTCGGGTCTTTGAAATCCAGAATAAAGGGGTTCTTCCCCTCCAGTTTCAGCTTTGGATCATAGCGGTAAAGGACCCAGTATCCACTCCTGACCGCCAGCTTGGCCTCCTCCTGCGCCCAGGCCATGCCCTTGACAATGCCATGGTTGATGCAGGGGGCATAGGCGACGATCAAAGACGGTCCGTCGTGAGCCTCCGCCTCCCGGAGCGCCCGGATATACTGGGCCGGGTCCGCCCCCAGCGCCACGGACGCCACATACACGTTTTGGTACTGCGTGGCCAGCATCCCCAGATCCTTCTTCTCCGTCCGCTTGCCGGCGGCGGCGAACTGCGCCACCGCGCCGAAGGGCGTGGCCTTGGAGGACTGCCCGCCGGTGTTGGAGTAAACCTCTGTGTCCACCACCAGAATGTTCACGTCCTCCCCCGATGCCAGCACATGGTCCAAACCGCCGTAGCCGATGTCGTAGGCCCAGCCGTCGCCGCCGTACATCCACATGCTCTTTTTCACCAGCTGGTCCCGGGCCTTGCGGACTGCCTCGATCCTCTCCCCGGTCTCGGAGCTGGCGTTCAGGGCGGCAATCACCGCGTCGCTGAGTGCGAGAGTACGCTCTTTGTCCTCAAATCCCTCCAGCCAGGCGGAAAGGGCGGCCCGCAAGGTCTCGTCTCCCGTCCCCTCCAGCAGCTCCAACACCTCCTGCCGCAGACGGAGCCGCTGCTGGCGGACGCTGAGCACCATTCCCAAGGAATACTCGGCGTTGTTCTCAAACAGGGAGTTTGACAAAGCCGGCCCCCGGCCGTTGGGCCTGGTGGTGTATGGATAGCTGGGAACACTGAACCCCCAGGCCTGGGTGCAGCCCGTGGCGTTGGCCACCACCATCCGCTCTCCGAAGAGCTGGGTCAGCAGCTTCATGTAGGGCGTCTCCCCGCAGCCGGCACAGGCGCCGGAGAACTCCAGCAGGGGCTGCTCGTACTGGCTGCCCTTGACGCTGAACTTGCTCATGGGATTTCGTTTGGTGGAGAGGGAGAGGCTGTATTCCCAGTTGGTCTGTTCCGGCATCTGGCTCTCGATGGGCCGCATGACGATCGCCTTTTCCCCGGCAATACAGGCGGCGGCGCAGGTGCCGCAGCCGGTGCAGTCCAGAGGATCAACCTGAATGCGGTACAGCAGCCCCTCAAATCCCTTGCCCTTGGCCTCCTTCGTCACATAGCCCGCCGGGGCCTTTCGGACCTCCTCCTCACTGAGCAGGAAGGGCCGGATGGCGGCGTGCGGGCACATGAGGGAGCACAGGTTGCAGCCGACGCAGCTTTCGGGAAGCCAGCTGGCCACGTGAGAGGCAAACCCCCGTTTTTCGTATTGAGAGGTAGCCATGGGTACGCTGCCGTCCGCCGCGTCCTTAAAGGCACTGACCGGGAGACTGTCTCCCTTTTGGGCGTTCACCGCCCGCATAACCGTGCGCACATACCAGGGGGAGTCGGGATCTGCCTCCTCCGGCTCGCCGGCAAGATCCGCCCAGGCGGCCGGAACGGCGACCTCACGGAGTCCGGCCAAACCGGCGTCCACCGCCGCGCAGTTCATGTTTACTACCTCGTCTCCCTTGCGGCCGTACGTCTTTCGAATGGCGGCCTTCATATAGTCCACCGCCTCGTCCACCGGCAGCACGCCGCTGAGCTTGAAAAAGGCGGCCTGCAAAACGCTGTTGGTCCGGTTCCCCAGGCCGATGGCCCCGGCGGCGGCATTGGCGTCGATGACATAGAACTTCGCCCTGCGCCGGGCCAGAAGGCGCTTGACCCTGTTGGGGAGATGAGACTCCAGGTCCGCATCGGACCAATTGCAGTTGAGGAGGAAGGTGCCTCCCTCTTTCAGTTCGTTCACAATGTCATACTTGGAGATGTAGCTCTGGTTGTGGCAGGCGATAAAGTCCGCCATGGTAACATAGTAGGTGGAGAGAATAGGCGTATGTCCAAAGCGGAGATGGCTCTTCGTCACCCCTCCGGACTTCTTGGTGTCATACTCAAAATAGGCCTGGACATACTGGTCCGTGTTGTCTCCGATAATCTTGATGGAGTTTTTGTTGGCTCCCACGGTGCCGTCGGACCCCAGCCCCCAGAATTTACAACTGATCGTCCGGTCGTCGGCGGTAACCACGTTCTCCCCTACGGGCAGGGAGCGGCAGGTCACATCGTCGTTGATACCCACGGTAAAATGATCCCGCTGCTCCCCTGCCATGTTGTCGTAGACGGCGATCATCTGAGCGGGAGTGGTATCCTTGCTGGAGAGGCCGTACCGCCCTCCCAGGACCCGAATCCGGCGTCCTCCCTGCTGGAGCACGGAGCAGACGTCCTTGTAAAGCGGCTCTCCGCCCGCTCCCGGCTCCTTGGTGCGGTCTAAAACGGTCAGCCGCCGGCAGCTTTCCGGCAGGGCGGAGAGAAAGTGCTCCGCGCTGAAGGGCCGGTACAGCCGTACCTGCAAAAAACCAACCCTCCGGTCCTGGGCGTTCAGGTACTTCACCACCTCCTGGAGACAGCCGGAAACACTGCCCATGGCGACGGCCACCTGTTCGGCCCGGGGATCTCCGTAATAGCTGAAGGGCCGGTAATCCCGCCCTGTCAGCGCGCTCATGCGGGCCATATAGTCCTCCACAATCCCAGGAACGGCGTCGTAGTAGGGGTTCACCGCCTCCCGGAGCTGGAAGGCCGTATCCGGGTTGATGACGGTGGAGCGCATCAGGGGATGTTCGCTGTTCAAAGCGTTGGCCCGGAAACGGTCCAGAGCCTCCCGGTCCACCATCTTGGCCAGGTCGCCGTAATCCAGCAGGTCGATTTTTTGGATCTCGTGGCTGGTTCGAAAACCGTCGAAAAAGTGCATAAAGGGCACCCGGGAGCGGATGGCGGAGAGATGGGCCACCGCCGCCAAATCCATGCACTCCTGCACACAGGAGGAGGCCAGCTGGGCAAAACCCGTCTGACGGCAGGCCATAACGTCGGAGTGATCGCCAAAGATGGAAAACGCGCTGGTTCCCACCGTCCGGGCCGCCACGTGGATCACCCCCGGCAGCAACTGTCCTGCGATGCGGTACAGCGGCGGGACCATCAACATCAGCCCCTGGCTGGCGGTATAGCTTGTGGTCAGCGCCCCGGTCTCCAGAGAGCCGTGCATGGCGCCGCAGGCACCCGCCTCGCTCTGCATCTCCATCAGCCGCACCGGCTGGCCGAAGAGATTGCGCATTCCATTGGCCGCCCACGTATCCACATGCTCCGCCATGGGGCTGGAAGGCGTGATGGGGTAGATCGTCGCAACTTCTGTAAACGCATAGCTGGCATAGGCGGCGGCCTCGTTGCCGTCCATAGTCTTCCGCTTCATGATATCTCTCCTCTCCGATTTTGCTCAACTAGCTTAACCGCATAGTTTATTGAGCCTTGTTCCCATTATGGCAGGCCGGCACAAAGCTGTCAAGAATTTACATCTTGTTTCTCACTTGATTTTTTTGTGCGCTGGGCGTATTCTTTACTCAAGTTTGCTCAACAAATCCACAATCAGGAGAACGCTATGGTCACAATCTACGACATCGCCGCCCGCTGCGGCGTCTCCGCCTCCACGGTGTCCTACGTGCTCAGCGGCCAGGGGGAAAAGCGCCGCATCTCACCGGACACCCAGTCCCGTGTCCGGACGGCGGCGGCAGAGCTGGGGTATGTGGGCCGCAGACGGCGAGCCGCCTCCCCTTCCGCTCAGGGCCGCGGGACGCCGGTCATCGCGGTCTACTGGCCCCGGCGGGATTTTGAGATGTGCATGCCGCCCCTGACCCAGGGCCTGAACAACGCCCTCTCATCATCTCCGGTTCCGGTTAACATCTCCATCCGTCCCTACGACCAGGGCTATCTGGGGGCACTGCTGGAAAATCAGCCCCCCGCCTGCGATACCATGCTCTTCGTTGTAGGGCAGAAGGATGATCTCAGCTGGCTGGAGCGCCATCCGCCCGTGGTCCCCTCCGTACTGCTGAACCGGAGCCTTCCCGGCTACTCCTCCGTCTCGGTTGACCATATGGAGGCCGCCCGTCTCGCGGCGGAACACGCCGTCCTCTGCGGCGGAACAGACATCACGGTGGTCATGAACACGGTGGATTACTACGGCCTCACCTCCCGCAGCGAGCATATGGTCCAGCTTCTGCAAAGCTGCGGCTGGGACCCGGAGGGCCGCCTCCTCTGCTGCGCCAACCGGATCGACGACGGCTATGACCTGGGCCGGGAGCTGATCCGTTCCGGCCGCCTGACCCGGGTGATCCTCTGCGCCTACGACATGGTGGGCCTTGGCATTTTAAGCGCCCTGTATGAATCCGGGATCGACGCAGGCAAAACGGTGCAGGTTCTGGCTGTCAGCACCGGTCCCCAGCGCCTCTTCGCCCGCAGCTGTCCCCCTATGACCGTGGTAGACCTTCGGACCCGGGAGATCATGGAGCGCTGCCTCTCCATGGCCATTGACCACGCCGCCGGACGTCTGGCAGGTCCCCGGAGCCTGGCGGTTCAACCGGAGATCGTATACCGCCAATCCGCTCCCCAGCGGGCGCTTCTGTGACTGAATCCGGTTTTGGCGGCAAGGCGGCCCTCTCCGCCGTCCATCTGCCGCCAAATCCCCCTCCCTCCAAATTTTATTTTCGAAAAGCCGGCGCCGGGCCTGCCGGCGTCAGAAATATCAGCCTTCCCTTTAACTGCGCATATGCACTATATCATTGGTCCCGCCTCTCCCCTGCGAGGGAAGTGAAGAGACGCCCCCCTCGATATAAATCGGCGGGTATACGGCGGCTCCTTCTATATTTATATTTTTTCATTTGAATCCAGCAGTCGGACGGCCATTTCAGGCTCGTTGCGGCGAGCTTTATGCATCATATTCAGTTTTTAACCGTGATTGGGGCGGTCTATCAGACTCCCTGTCGGAGAGGGCACCCGCTCCATTGGGCATCTTGACAAGTTTCCCAAGGGTTTCAAGTCCCTGTTGTGGCAATCTTGACAAGTCCCAAAATTTGGGCTATGATAGTTTCAAGCACATGCCGCTGCCGAATTGACGGCATAGCACTTTCAGGCTCACCGGTGCATTCCATACTGAGGAGGTTTGAAGAGAAACAAGGTCTGTTGCAGGGTAAAATTACGGCCGTGACCAATTCCGGCGCCGGGAGCGCCGCCGCCACCGCGGCAGATGGCGGCGCGGCGTACCGGACAGCCGCGGCACGGTGAAGGGAGTAAGAAAAACAACTATGATCAACAAAATGAGAACTGCCCAGGAGGCTGTGGCAGGCATCCAGGACGGGATGACCGTCATGGTGGGCGGCTTCCTGGGAACCGGAACCCCCGAAATTCTGATCGACGCCCTGGTGGAAAAGGGCGTAAAGCACCTGACTGTGATCGCCAACGACGGCGGCCTGCCGGCCTCTGTCACCGGCACCACTGACCGCGGCGTCGCCAAGCTGCTCTCCGCGGGCATGATCGACCACATCATCGCCTCTCATGTGGGCATGAACCCCATCATCGGCAAAGGCATGAACGACGGCACCTTGAAGTGCACCCTGGTACCCCAGGGTTCCCTGGCCGAAAAGATCCGCGCCGCCGGCGCGGGCCTGGGCGGCGTGCTGACTCCCACCGGCGTCGGCACGATCATCGCCGACGGCAAGGAGACGCTGACCATCGACGGCCGGGAGTATCTGCTGGAGCTGCCCCTCCGCGCGGACTTTGCCCTGTGCCGGGCCAGCATTTGCGACAAATTCGGCAATTTCAGCTGCTACAAGGCCACCAAGAACTTTAACCACGTCATGGCTATGGCGGCGGATACCGTCATCTTAGGCGCGGAGAAGGTCGTTGAGATCGGCGAGGTTGATGTGGATACCTTCACCACCGCCGGCGTATATGTGAACTACATTGTAGGAGGTGAGCAGCCTTGGCAGATCTGAAAATGAGAATCGCCAAACGGGCGGCGAAAGAGTTTAAAGACGGCGATATCGCCAACCTGGGCATCGGCCTGCCCACCATGGTGGCCAACTGCCTGCCCGAGGGCGTGACCATCGTTCTCCACTCCGAAAACGGCTTTACCGGCCTGCTTGGCGCGCCCGAAAAGGGCCATGAGGACGTGGACGTCATCAACTCCGGCGGCGCCTATGTCACCTACGCCCCCTATGGCAACTTCTTCGGCTCCGAGGAGAGCTTTTCCATCATCCGCGGCGGCCACGTGGACGCCACAGTGCTGGGCGCCATGGAAGTGGACGAGAAGGGCAATATCGCCAACTGGATCATCCCCGGCAAGATGGTGGCCGGCATGGGCGGCGCCATGGACCTGGTGGTGGGCGCGCGGAAGGTCATCGTAGCCATGCTGCACACCCAAAAAGGCGCCCACAAAATCCTCAAGGAGTGCACCCTGCCCCTGACCGCCGTAGGCGTGGTGGATATGATCATCACTGAGATGGGCGTGATGGAGGTCACCCCCGAGGGCATTGTTTTGACGGAGCTGCACCCGGATTACAGCCTGGACGACATCAAGGCCGCCACCGGCTGCGAGCTGATCATCAGTCCCAACCTCAAGCCCATGGAAGAAGAGTAACTTCACCCGTTTGAAAAAAATGGGGGTCCCGGCAAATGCCGGGACTCCCATCCTTTCGGCTGTAAACCAGACCCTTACAACACCTCTCCCCGCAATGTAAGCACTGCCCGGCCCCCAATTCTGACTTTGGCTGTCCCCCGCTTCTCCGTGAGGCGGCTCAAAATCTCCGAGGGTTTTCCCATCTTCTCCCCCTGGAGAAAACGGTTCACCCCGCTGCCGCTCACCAGTCCCCGCCGGTGGAGGTAGAAGGTCAGCGCCCCGTTGGAGGTACCGGTAGCGGCCTCCTCCGGGATGGCGTACAGCGGCGCAAAGTTGCGGCAATAGGCCGTAACGTCTCCCGCTCCCAGGCAAAACATATGGACGCCGACGACTCCGTATCCTTCGGACAGCCGGCAGACCTCCGCCTCGTTCTGCTCGGCCCGGTTCAAAGCGGCACGGTCCCGCACCGGAAGCAGAATATCCAAAAGGCCCGTGCTCACTGCCTGGGGTTCCAGATTCTCCGGACGGTCTGACGGGGACAGCCCATAGGCGGCGTAAAGCTCCGCCTGCTCATCCGCCGAAAAGGTCCGCCCCTCCGCGGGCGGGGCCATGTCCATCCAGACGGCGTCTGGCTCCACCGTCACCTCCAAATCACCGGAACGGGTGTGGAGGGCAAAGCTCCCCGCCGGGATCTCTCCGATCTCCCGCAGCGCCGTGAACGCGGCGATGGTGGCGTGGCCGCACAGGTCCACCTCCTCCGCCGGAGTGAAGTAGCGAATGTGGAAGCACTGCTCCCCGGTACGCCGCGCAAAGGCGGTCTCCGAGTGTTTCAGCTCCCCGGCCAGGGCACGCATCAGCGCCTCCTCCGGAAATGGTCCCTCCCCCAGGGAGACCACCCCTGCCTGATTGCCGGAAAAGGGGCGGGCGGTAAAGGCGTCCGCGACATAAAAGCGCATATGATTCCTCCTTATTGTTCCATGGTTTGACAAAGGGGCAGCACGCAGGACGGCTGTCCGCCGCCTTTTGTCAAGCAATGGCGCCAACCGGCGAGATTTAGAAAGGTTTTCGCGGCCTTTTGACAGGCCTGCGGTCCAGCAAAAAGACCGGTCCCCGGTACTGCCGGTGAGAAAAGCCCAAATAAGTGCTGCCCGAACGGACCTGCGAGATCACACGGATTAAAAATACCGGCAAACATGTGGTAATACGGCTGAATGCCGCATCATTTCATGCTGCCGCTGACCCCAGCAAGCCACGGCCGTCCACGGAAAACGGCCCGGCGCTTGGGCGCCGGGCCGGCAGTCTGCCAAATTCCGGAAAACTCAGGGCTTCTTGCGGCTGAACTCCTTGGGAACCACGCAGGTGCCCTCGGCAACGGCCACGATCACGGGTTCTTCCAGGACGTCCGCGGCGGAGGCGTTGATGTCGGGGCGGGTGGCAATGACCTTCCGGGCCTCAAACCGCATCTTGCGGGAGGTGTTGCCGATATGGGTAACCTCGCCGTAGGCCTCGATGTAGTCGCCGGCATAGACAGGCGCCTTGAATTCCACGTTGTTATACGCGCAGAACAGGCCCTCGTCGCCGTCGGTCTGAATCAGCAGCTCGGTGGCCACATCGCCGAACAGATGGACCATGTGAGCGCCGTCCACCAGGTTCCCGCCGTAGTGGGCGTCCTTGGCGGACATGCGCAGGCGGATCAGCGATGTATACTTCTTCTCTTCCATGTCTAAATCACTCCTGTTTTTTATTTTGCGGATTGTTCCGCACACTCCCTTGTCTGGGTTGACGAATTTCATTGTAAACTGATTTCCGGTATTTGTCAATCCTACCACCAAAATAACACATTTCGCCCTATATAGACCGCAAAAATTGCAGAATCAGCCGCAGGCCGTAAATCAGGATCACACTGCCGCACACCACATTGATCAGACGCAGAACGCGGTCGTTGAACCGTGCGGAGAAGACGGAAATCAACAGTGTAACGCCGGAGAACCACAGGCAGGAGGCCGTGGCGGCCCCCAGCACCAGCAGGGTGCTGTCCCCTCCCGGATGGCCGACGCGGAAGCTGCCGAAGAGCAGCGTTCCGTCGATCAGGGCCTGGGGATTGATCCAGGTGACCGCAAACGCCTTTGCGGCGATCTTGGGGAGCGGGATGTCCAAATCCACGCTCCGGTCCATGGACGGCCTCTCCCGGATCAGTCCCACGCCAATCCAGGATACCACCACCCCGCCGGCAGCCAGCACAATTGTCTGGAGCCAGATAAATTGCTTTACCAGTGCGCCGATGCCAAAAAAACAGGCCAGCAGCAAACTGACGTCAAAAAAGATGACGATCAGCACGATTCTGACCAGCCGCCGCCGGGACTGTGTCAAGGCGGCGTTGATCACGAACAAATTCTGCATCCCGATCGGGGCCACATAGGCAAGGCCGATGGCCAGCCCCTGCAAATAGAGACCCATAACATCCCTCCTGTGTGTGTTGTAACGACCTTAGCACAGATTTCGCCGCCGCGCAAGAGCGCAGAAATTCGCTACCTGGTAAGGAGGCGCTGACCATGTCTTCCCATGAAAACTGTCCCTGCATGGAGGAGTGCCCGCTGAACCGGGTCCTGAAACTGATCGGCGGCAAGTGGAAGATGCAGATTCTCTGTTCCCTTCACAACAACGGTCCCACCCGGTACAACCAGCTGAAAAGAACTCTGGACGGCGTGTCCAATACCGTGCTGGCCGGGGCTTTGCGGGAGCTGGAGGCCGACGGGCTGGTGGTCCGGAGGGAATATCTGGAGGTCCCCGTGCGGGTGGAGTACGAGATTGCCCGGCATTGTCAGTCTCTGATCCCTATCTTGGACGCCCTGGGCCAGTGGTACGATTCCCTCCCCGCCGGAAAAACGGATGCGGTATAGCCGCAAGGCCAAAAAGCGGCGGCCGCTTCCATGATGGCGGACCGCAGGCCCGCCAGTGCGCCAAACCCATGCTCACTTTCCGGTAAAATCCAGAGACGGCCCGCCTCCGGCGGCCGCCGGAGGCGCTTCCGGCCCAAAGGCTTCTTTACTCCTTTCTGTTCGCTGACAATAAAAAGCGGGCGTGGTCCCGCGGACAACGGAGGTGCGGCTCTTTGAAAAAAATTCTGGCCCCCCTGGTGGGGGACGCGCCGATGGTAACCGCCATCGGCCTGTGCAAAAACGCGGGCAAAACCACCGCCCTGCGCCGCCTGATGGCCGAGCTGGAGGATGAGTGCCTGGGCCTGACCTCCGTAGGCAGGGACGGCGAGGCCACGGATCTGGTGACGGGAACGGAGAAGCCGGATCTATACATCAAGCGGGGCGACCTGTTTGCTACTGCCCGGGGCATGATGAGCCTTTGCGACGTTACGCTGGAGGCGGCGGCTCTTACCGGAGTCATGACCCCCCTTGGGGAGGTGGCGGTGTTCCGCGCCCTTTCCGACGGGTACATCCAGCTGGCGGGACCCTCCGCCGCCGGGCAGCTGAAGCCTCTGTGCGCCAGCTTTGCCGCCCTGGGCGCGGACCGGGTTCTCATCGACGGGGCCGCGGGCCGGAAATCCCTGGCCGGCGCCGGGGTAGAGGGCGCCGCCCTGCTGTGCACCGGCGCCTCTCTGGACCGGAATATGGATCTGGTGGTGGCGGAGACGGCCCACGTCTGCCGTCTGTTCGCCAGCCGCCGGCCGGCCTCCCCGGGTCTCGCGGCCGCTCTGGACGGCTGCCAGGACCGCTTTGCCCTCTTTGGTCCTGCGGGAGAGCCATGGGAACTGCCCCTGGACGAAAACGGCCTCCCCCGCTGGAATAAGCTTCCCCGGGAGCGGTGCGTCCTCTGGATCGCCGGCGGCGTCACCGACCCGCTGCTCAAGACCCTCGCCCGCCGGGGCGCACCCATCACCCTGGCGGCGGCGGACGCCACCCATGTCCTGGCGGGACGGAACGTGCTGGAGCTGTTCAGCCGGACCGGCGGAGAGCTGGTTGTCCGGCGGGAACTGTCCATCGCCGCCGTGGGAGCCAACCCCTGGTCGGCCTATGGCTGGCACTTCCAACCCCAGGCATTTGAAGACGCTCTCCGGCAGGCTTTGACGCTGCCGGTGGTAAATGTGAACGAGAAGGAGGATTGAGAGATGGAACTCACCCTTGAACTGCGGGAGGAATCCGGTCTCCAGTGGGTGCTGGAGCGGCTGGCCCCCATGTCTCCCTTTGGCCGCGCCGCCGCCCGGTCCCTGCGGTGGTATGCCCCCGGCCAGGAGGCCGCCCTGGAGACCGAGCTGGACAATGTTTCCTTGGCGCTGGCGCTGTGGAACGCGGCGGGGACCGCTCCTGTGGAGACCGAACCCTGCTGCGGCGAGGTTACCCGGCCGGATCTGTCCGCTTTGAAGGATCCGGCGGCCCTTCTCCGAGGTGTGACCCGGTGCCTCCCCCTGTTCCACGACATTCGGGGATCCCTGGACCGGGACCCGGAAAATCCCTTTGATCTGGTGGAGCTGTTTGAGATCAAGCACTTCCTGGTGACGCTGGAACAGCTGACCCAAAGCTACGCCAAACTCCCTCCCTTTCAGGACCTGGCCTTTCTGCCCATGGACGGGCCTTTGAATCTGCTGGATCCGGACGGCCGCCGGCTGCCCGCCTTCTCCGTGTCGGAGACCTATCACCCCGGTCTCGCCCCCCTGCGGGCGGAGAAGGCCGCTCTGGAGCGGTCCATCCGCGCCGCCGCCGGGGAGGAAAAGGCGGCTCTGCTGGACCAGCGCCACCGGCTCACCGTGCAGGAGGACCTTTTGGAGCTGGAAGTCCGAAGGGATCTCACCCGTCACCTGATGGACCGCAAAGCGGATTTTCTGGCCAATATGGAGTCCCTGGGCCGCCTGGACCTATTCCTGGCCAAGGCGAAACTGGCCAAACGCTATGGCTGCGTCCGGCCGACGCTCTCCGGCGGAGCCGCCCTCTCCCTCCAGGGCCTGCGCCATCCCCAGGTGGCCGAGGAACTCATGCAGCGGGGGGAGGACTTTACCCGGCTGGATCTGAATCTTGCCGCAGGATGCGCCGTCATCACCGGGGCCAATATGGGCGGCAAAACCGTCTCCCTGCGCTCCACCGTGCTGAGCCTGCTGCTGTGTCAGTGCGGATTCTTCGTCTTTGCCGAGTCCGCCGCCCTCCCCCTGTTCCACGAGGTGGCTCTGATCCTGGCGGACACCGGCCCCGGCTCCGGGGGGCTTTCCTCCTTCGGACGGGAAGTCCATCTGCTGGACCGGCTGCTCCAGCGCACCCGTGGAAAGCGCTTCTTCCTGGCGCTGGACGAGTTCGCCCGGGGTACCAATCCCCAGGAGGGGGCCGCTCTGGCCCGGGCGCTGGTGCGCTATCTCGGCACGCTGGACTGCGTGGCTCTGATGACCACCCACTACGACGGCGTCTCCGACGTGGCGGGCGCCCACTACCAGGTGGCGGGTCTGGTCCGGGAGATCCAAGGCGACGAGGGAGAGGACCCCCGCCGCCGCATCGCCCGCCGGATGGACTACCGCCTGCTGAGCGCTCCTCCCGGCGCCCCCTGCCCCAGGGACGCCCTGCGGGTCTGCCGTCTTCTGGACCTGGAACCGGCTCTGATGGCACTATTCCAAGCCGGTCTTTAATCCTGTAATACAGAAATTTGGGTTCCAAAAAATCGATGGAAAAATCATGCAAAACCGCCATATGAAAAAACTTGACAAAACCCGTCTGATAGAGTATATTGTTTTTAGGCAAAGTGAATAAAGTGTGGATAGAGGCGCGGAACGCAAGGTAGCAGGCCCATGTAAAGGACAGGCAAATCCAAGGGGGACTGTGAATGTCCGTTCCGCCGAAAGAGGGCGTAAATTGCCATCCCCCTCTTGGACCTGTACGCTCAGCGCGTGCGGTTTGTCATGGAAAGCATGGAGTGCTATTTACGCCTGCGCAGAGCGGTCGGTATGTGGCGTTCCTGTCGGGTGTAAATAGCCCCCCTTATGTTTATGGAGCGCTATCCTACTCCGCGTACGCAGGTATGCGGAGTAGGATAGCGCTCCAAGTCTTTTTAGTGGAGGTACGAAATGGAAAAACTCATCATCACAGCAGCCATTTGCGGAGCCGAGGTTACCAAAGAGCACAATCCCGCCGTCCCCTACACTGTTGAGGAGATGGTGCGGGAGGCCAAGAGCGCCTTTGAGGCCGGTGCCGCCGTGATCCATGTCCATGTCCGTTGGGACGACGGAACGCCGACTCAGGACCGGGAGCGCTTCCGTGTGGTTTTGGACGCCATCAGAGAGGCCTGCCCCGGCGTCATTCTCATCCCCTCCACCGGCGGCGCCACCGGCATGACTCCGGAGGAGCGCCTGCAGCCCACGGAGCTGTTCCCCGAGATGGCCACTTTGGACTGCGGAACCTGCAACTTCAGCGACGATATCTTCGTCAACGACATGCCCACTATGCGGGCCTTCGGCAAGCGGATGCTGGAGAACAACATCAAGCCTGAGTACGAGTGCTTTGAGATCGGCCATCTGGATACCATCCTGAACATGGCCCAGAAGGGCCTGGTTCCCGCCGCCCCCATGCAGTTCAACTTTGTGCTGGGCGTCAACGGCTGCACCCCCGCCACTGTGGGCAACCTGGACTATCTGGTCAAGCAGATCCCCGCCGGGTCCACCTGGACCGTCACCGGCGTGGGACGGGGCGCATGGCCCATGGCCGCCGCCGGCATCGTCATGGGCGGCAACGTCCGCGTGGGCTTTGAGGACAATATCTACTTAGAGCGGGGTCACAAGGCCGCCTCCAACGGCGAGCTGGTGGCCAAGGTCGTAGCTTTGGCAAAGCTCCTGGGCCGTGAGGTCGCCACACCCGACGAGGCCCGGAAGATCCTGTCTCTGGCCAAGTGAGAATGCGGCGTCTCGCCGCGGTCCACCCATTCCATTTCATCATTTTGTTTACACCACAAATCTCACCATACAAAATTTTTTGAGGAGGAACACTATCATGCAGAAGAAAGGCAACAAGTACGGAACTCACCGCGTCATCGAACCCAAGGGTGTTTTGACACAGGCCGCTCAGAAGATCGACAACAACATGGACGAGATCTACTCCAACGAGATCCTGTGCAATGTCACCGCCCTGAACATTGACTCCGCCTCCTTCACCCAGATCTCCGACGCCTGCGGCGGCGACGAGACCAAGATCGGCGAGATGATCATGGGCATCGTGGCCGAGCGCGGCAAGCAGCAGAATCCCGTCACCGGCTCCGGCGGCATGTTCATGGGCAACGTGGCCAAGATCGGCGACGACCTGAAGGGCAAGATCGACCTGAAAGAGGGCGACAAGATCGTCTCTCTGGTCTCCCTGTCCCTGACCCCCCTGAAGATCAACAAGATCAAGGCCATCCACAAGGAGATCGACCGCGTGGATGTGGACGCCCAGGCCATCCTGTTTGAGAGCGGCATCTACGCCAAGATGCCCGAGGATATGCCCGAGCCTCTGGCCCTGGCCGCTCTGGACGTGGCCGGCGCTCCCGCCCAGGCCCGCAAGCTCCCCAAGGAGGGCGACAGCGTCCTGATCCTGGGCGCCAACGGCAAGTCCGGCGTTCTGTGCGGCTATGAGGCCATGAAGAAGGTCGGTCCCAACGGCAAGGTCATCGGCGTCGTCCGCAACCCCAAGCAGGTGGCCGACCTGAAAGAACTGGGCGTCTACACCGACATCGTCGTGGCCGACTGCACCCGCCCCGTGGACGTGATGGAGGCCGCCCTGGCCGCCAACGACGGCAAGGAGTACGACATCTCCATCTGCTGCGTCAATATCGAAAGCTGCGAGATGTCCGCCATCCTCCCTGTCCGTGACGACGGCCTGGTGTACTTCTTCTCCATGGCCACCTCCTTCACCAAGGCCGCCCTGGGCGCCGAGGGCATCGGCAAGGACGTCACCATGATCGTGGGCAACGGCTATACCAAGGACCACGCCGAGATCACCCTGGGCGTCATCCGCGAGAACGCCAAGCTCCGCAAGCTGTTTGAGGAGAAGTACGTCTGATCCTCTCCCCCCCCCCCCCGGACGCGGGCCGTCCCGCGAAAATAAAAGTGGAGGTAACCCATCATGAAAGTTTCCCGCCGCGCAGAGCTGTTCCCCCACGTCACCGACGCCGAGTGGAACGACTGGAGATGGCAGATTAAAAATCGCGTTGAGACCTTGGAGGACCTGAAAAAATACGTCTCCCTGACTCCCGAGGAGGAGGAGGGCGTTAAGGCCTGCCTGGGCACGCTGCGCATGGCCATCACCCCCTACTATCTCTCTCTGATCGACCCCGACGACCCCCATGATCCCGTCCGCAAGCAGGCCGTCCCCACCGGGTCCGAGCTGCATCAGGCCGCTTCCGACCTGCTGGACCCCCTCCACGAGGATGAGGACTCCCCTGCCCCGGGCCTTACCCACCGCTATCCGGACCGCTGCCTGCTGCTGATCACCGACCAGTGCTCCATGTACTGCCGTCACTGCACCCGCCGGCGCTTTGCCGGTCAGAAGGACGCGGGCCTGCCCGTGGATCAGGTCGATCAGGCCATTGAGTACATCCGCAAGACACCCGTCATCCGCGACGTGCTCCTCTCCGGCGGCGACGCCCTGCTCTGCTCCGACGAGCGGCTGGAGTACATCATTGCCAAGCTCCGGGAGATCCCCCACGTGGAGATCGTCCGCATCGGCTCCCGCACGCCGGTGGTCTGCCCCCAGCGCATCACCCCCGAGCTGTGCAATATGCTGAAAAAATATCACCCCATCTGGCTGAACACCCACTTCAACCACCCCAACGAGATCACTCCCGAGTCCGCCAAGGCCTGCCAGATGCTGGCTGACGCCGGCATCCCCCTGGGCAACCAGAGTGTGCTGTTGGCCGGCGTGAACGACTGCGTTCACACCATGAAAAAGCTGGTCAACGAGCTGGTAAAGATCCGGGTCCGTCCCTACTACATCTACCAGTGCGATCTGTCCATGGGCCTGGAGCACTTCCGCACCCCCGTCAGCAAGGGCATCGAGATCATCGAAGCTCTGCGGGGCCACACGTCCGGCTTCTGTGTGCCCACCTTCGTGGTGGACGCCCCCGGCGGTGGCGGCAAGACCCCCGTCATGCCCCAGTACGTCATCTCTCAGACGCCTCACAAGGTCGTCCTCCGCAACTACGAGGGCGTCATCACCACCTATACCGAACCCGATCACTACGAGGAGACCTGCCAGTGCGAGTACTGCAAAGCTGAGCGCGAGGGCAAGCGCAAGGTGGAACTCATGGGCGTCGCCGGCCTGGAGCGCGGCCAGGTCCTCTCCATGGAACCCGCGAATCTGGAGCGCCACAAGCGTTCCCACCACGAATAAATCCTCTGCCGGCCAACCCGCGGACCCGCCTGAGCGGGTCCGCGGGCGAAGCCCGGTACGCATACCCCAATAAACAGATGATTGGATGTGAGCGTATTTGGAATCCAAACTGAACCTTGATTTTAAACTGGTTGAACAGGCCCGCGCCCACGCCGCCCAGGTTGCCGACGAAACCCAACGGTTTATCGACGGGTACACCACCGTGGCCGTGGAGCGCACCATCTGCCGCCTGCTGGGAATCGACGGCGTCAGCGGCGGAGAGGCCTTGGATGTCACCGGCGAAAACAGCCTGGGCGTCCCCCTGCCCAGCGTGGTAGTGGACCACCTGATGGAAAAGGGCGCCCTGTCTCAAGGTGCCGCCTTCTGGCTGGGCAATGCCATGGTAGAGACCGGCAGGGACCCTCAGTCCCTGGCTGAGGAGGTCGCCGCCGGCACGCTGGATCTGACAGCCCTGCCCGCCCACGCCGAGGCGGACATCCGCGCGGCTCTTGCTCCCATCGTGGAGGCAAGCCTGGAGAAGATCCGCACCCGCCGCAAGCGCCGGGAGGACTTCATCGCCGCCCACGGCGGCGAGAAGGACGGCCCCTGGATCTACCTGATTGTGGCCACCGGCAATATCTATGAGGACATTGTCCAGGCCACCGCCGCCGCCCGCCAGGGCGCCGACGTTATCGCCGTCATCCGCACCACCGGCCAGTCCCTGCTGGACTATGTGCCCTACGGCGCCACTACCGAGGGTTTCGGCGGCACCTACGCCACCCAGGAGAACTTCCGCCTCATGCGGGAGGCCATGGACAAGGTGGGCGAGGAGCTGGGCCGCTATATCCGGGTGTGCAACTACTGCTCCGGACTGTGCATGCCCGAGATCGCCGCCATGGGCGCTTTTGAAGGCCTGGACGTGATGCTCAACGACGCCCTCTACGGCATCCTCTTCCGGGACATCAACATGCAGCGCACCCTGGTGGATCAGTCCTTCTCCCGGGCGATCAACGCATATGCCGGCGTGGTCATCAACACTGGCGAGGACAACTACCTCACCACTGCCGACGCGGTGGAGGAGGCCCACACGGTGCTGGCCTCCCAGTTCCTCAACGAGGCCTTCGCCCTGAAAGCCGGCCTGCCCGAGGAGCAGATGGGTCTGGGCCACGCCTTTGAGATCGACCCCGATGTGGAAAACGGCTTTTTGTATGAGCTGGCGCAGGCCGAAATGGCCCGGGAGATCTTCCCCAACGCGCCGCTGAAATACATGCCCCCCACCAAGTTCATGACCGGCAACGTGTTCCGCGGCCACGTGCAGGATGCCCTGTTCAACATGGTGACCATCCTCACCGGCCAGAAGATCCACCTGCTGGGCATGATGACCGAGGCCATCCACACCCCCTTCCTGTCCGACCGGTTCCTGGCCATCCAGAACGCCCAGTACATCTTCCGCACCATGCAGGATCTGGGCGGTGAGATCGTGTTCAAGGACGGCGGCATCATGCAGACCCGTGCCAACGAGGTTCTGAAAAAGGCCACGGACCTGTTGGGCCAGATCGAACAGCTGGGAATCTTTGAGACTCTGGAACGGGGCATCTTTGCCGACATCAAGCGCCCCCGCGACGGCGGCAAGGGCCTGGACGGCGTCGTCAGCAAGACGCCGGGGTACTTTAACCCGTTCCTGGAACCCATGATGAAAGGGGGTGCCGGCAAATGAGTTCCGGACTGTATCAGATTCGTGACAAAAACCTGGACACCACCCTGGACCTGACCCGTTTGAAACCCTATGGCGACACCATGAACGACGGCAAGGTGCAGACCTCCTTCACCCTTCCGGTGAAGGACGACGACCGGGGCGCGGCCGCCGCCGTGCTGGTGGCCCAGAAGATGGGCCTGTCCGAACCCAACGTGGCCCTGCGGCAGAAGCTGGACGAAAACTTCACCTTCTACGTGGTCTACGGCTCTTTGACCCACACCGTCAACTACAACGAGATCGTGGTCCAGACCGTCACCGACGAGGTCATGGACATGCACGAGACCGACGAGTTCCTAAAGGAGCGCCTGGGCCGCAAGATGGTGGTCATCGGCGCCTCCACCGGCACGGACGCCCACACCGTGGGCATCGACGCCATTATGAACCGCAAGGGCTTTGCCGGACACTACGGTCTGGAGCGCTATGAGATGGTGGAGGCCTATAACCTGGGCAGCCAGGTCCCCAACGAGGAGTTCCTGCGCAAGGCCGCCGAGGTTAATGCCGACGTGCTGCTGGTCTCCCAGACCGTTACTCAGAAAGATGTCCACATTCAAAACCTCACGGAGCTGATTGAGCTGGCGGAGGCCGAGGGCGTCCGTGAAAAGTACATCTTCTGCTGCGGCGGCGCGCGTGTCACCCATGCCCTGGCCAAAGAGCTGGGCTACGACGCGGGCTTTGGCGCCGGCACCTATGCCGACGATGTGGCCACCTTCACTTCGAAGGAGCTGGTCCGCCGTCTGAACAAGTGATCCGTCTGTCCTGTCTGAGGCAAACGCGAAAGGCCGGGAGTTCAACCACTCCCGGCCCCCAGCGGTATCCATTTGTAAAAGAAGGGAGGTAACTGAGACAGGACGGCTGATTTAGGCCCTGTCTGAAAAATGTCAAAACACCGTCTTGAAGCATCCCTCTCCGTCAGAACCACGCTGGTCTCCCCCCGGCTCCAGAGGAGCGGGCCGTGGCAGACCCAATGGCGTCATTCGGCCGGGGCCTCCACGGGAGACCGCCCTGCCTGACGGGAAAACTTGCTCCAATCCGCTATTCTGCCATTTATCAAACAGGACCCGGGAGCATATCCCAAAATTTTCCACTCACAATTGATTTCGGGATAGGCTCTGAGGCAAACCCCATCCCAGCGCAGTTATCCGCGCGGACCCCCGGCGGAGAGAACCGGAGGTCTAAGAGAGAAAAGGAGGTTTCTCAATGCAATCCCTGAAAAATTTGAAGGACAGACTCGGCAAGGTTCTGCTGGTCATGTACGCGCTGGTTCCCCTCATGACCACTTTCGCCCTGGCGGCTGAGGACGGCCAGAGCAGATTCTACGGCACCATCTGGTCCCTGGTTCCCCCTATCGTGGCCATCGGCCTGGCGCTGATCACCAAGGAGGTTTACTCCTCGCTGTTCATCGGCATTTTGGTCGGCTACCTGATTCAGATGGAGTTTAACCCCGTAGCCGCTGTTACCACCCTGATCGCCGATCTGGGCGACAACATCGGCGGCAACGCCGGTATCCTGATCTTCCTGGTGGTTTTGGGCACCATGGTGGCCCTGATGATCCGCGCCGGCGGCTCCAAGGCCTACGGCGACTGGGCTGTAGAGCACCTGAAAACCAAGAAGAGCGCCCTGTGGTCCACCTTCATTCTGGCCGCCATCCTGGGCGTGGACGATTACTTCAATAACCTGACCACCGGCAACGTCATGCGTCCCGTCACCGACCGGCACCAGATCTCCCGCGCCAAGCTGGCCTACATGTGCGACGCCACCGCCGCCCCCATCTGCATCATGATGCCCGTCTCCTCCTGGGCTGCCGCCGTCACCGGCGTCATTAACAATGAGGAACTGGGCTTCCAGATCTTCTGCCGGGCCATCCCCTACAACTTCTATGCAATCTTGACCATCGTCTTTATCATCGTCATGATCGTGCGCGATATCGACTTTGGCCCCATGAAGACCCATGAGGACAACGCCAAAAAGGGCGATATCTACACCACGCCCGAGCGTCCCTTCGCCGGCGCCGAGGAGATGAAGTTCAACCCCAACGGCAAGGTCATCGACCTGGTGATCCCCGTTATCATCCTGATCATCGGCTGCGTGGGCGGACTGATGTACGCCGGCTATGTGAACGGCGGCGTGGGCCTGCTGGGCATGTTCGCCAACACTGATGCCTTCGTCGGTCTGCCTCTGGGTTCCACCGTTGCTCTGCTCCTTGTCTTTATCTATTTCATGATCCGCAAGTCCATGAAGTTTACGGAGCTGATGGACTGCATCCCCGAGGGCTTCAAGCAGATGGTTCCCGCCATCCTGATCCTGTGCTTCGCCTGGACCATCGGCGGCGTGACCCGCTACGGCCTGGGCGCTCCCGACTTCGTGGCCGGCCTGGTAAAGTCCTTCGGTCCCACCCTGTACAACATGCTGCCCGCCGTGATCTTCCTGATCGCCTGCTTCCTGGGCTTTGCCACCGGCACCTCCTGGGGTACCTTCGGCATCCTGCTGCCCATCGTGCTGGACGTGTTCACCCCCGGCGGCTTTGAGAACCTCACCGCTGAGGCCCTGAACAATGTGCCCATCCTCATGGTCGGCATCGGCGCCACCTTGGGCGGCGCGGTCTGCGGCGACCACTGCTCTCCCATCTCCGATACCACCATCATGGCGTCCTCCGGCTCTCAGTGCTACCACCTGAATCACGTGGTCACCCAGATGCCCTATGCTGTTACCGTTGCGGCTATCTCCTTTGTCAACTATGTGATCACCGGCTTCCTGATTAACTTCGTGCCGGAGATTGTCTGCCTGCTCATCGCCATCGCCTCCACAATCGTAACCATGGTTATCATCGACACAGTCACGAAATCCAAGAGAACGGCATAAGCGCAAAGGAAGTTAAATTTTCTAATCAACGCGCATTCCGCTCCACTCCGTCTGGAGTGGAGCGGAATTTCTCTTTACCGGGCAAAGACGCGAAAGGCCGCCCAGGGACTCTCGGACCAATACAGCCTCTTCTCGGCGGCGGGTACGCCGGCCAGGTACTCCAGGCCTTCATCCTTCTTCATCATCGCAAACTCACAGATCTTCTTCATAGCTGTATGCTCCTTTCTTGTTTCTGTACCCAGTATACTCCAACCCATAACATTACACAAGCGAATAATTCTCATAGTTTATATGAGTAAAAGGAATGATAAAATGAACACAATCAAGTGTCAGATCCTCCTGAAAGCCGTGGAGCTGGGAAGCATCACACGGGCTGCGGAGGACATGGGATACACCCAGTCGGCGGTAAGCCGGTCCATCGCCGACCTGGAACGGGAGTGGGACGTGACGCTGCTGACCCGAAACAAGGACGGAGTGGTCCTCACCGCCCAGGGGGAGTCCCTGCTCCCGGACGTTCAGACCCTGTGCAACGCCCAGCGAACACTGGAGAGCCAAGTCTCCGCCCTCCACGGCCTCACCCGCGGCACGCTGCGGGTAGGCACCTTTACCAGCGTCTCCATTCACTGGCTCCCAAGCATCATGAAGGAATTCCTGACCCTCTATCCCGGCATCCGGTTTGACCTGGTCAGCAAATGGGAATTTGCCGAGGTGGAAGAGCTGGTACGCCGCGGCCAGGTAGACTGCGGCTTTCTGGCGCTTCCGGCGGGAGAATCGCTGGAAACCGCCTTCCTGCGCCGGGACCGGCTCCTGGTTGTGCTCCCGCAGGACCACCCCTTGGCGGGGGCGGAGTGCTACCCCATTGCCCAATTCACCCAGGATCCCTATATCCGGATCCACGAACACTGGGACATGGAATTTTCTCGGATCTTTCAGGATGAGGGCCTGCGGCCCAATATCCAATACACCGTCAACGACGATTTCGCCATCCTGGCCATGGTCGAGCAGGGCCTTGGCATCAGCATCTTACCAGAGATGGTGGTGCGCAGCAGCCAGCGAAACGTAACCGCCATCCCCCTGGAGCGGCCCCGGTACCGGGAGATCGGTCTAGCTGTCCGCCGGGGCGGCCCGGTGTCACCCCTGACCCGCCGCTTCCGGGACTTCACCCTCCAGTGGCTGGAGAAATTCTCCTGACCGGGGCGGAGGGCCGGTCCCAATCCCGGCATACATTATTATAATGTATTGGCGATCCCTCCCCGTCTGGCATGAGCAGGCACGTACCATGACTTTTCCAGATGGATATCATCTCTATTCTGCGCTTGCGCAGAGGCCGGAACCCATGTATACTGGAGGAAAAAACATATAGAAAACGGAGTGATGGAATGAATACCGCTCTTGGCACGCTCTGGAACCTGGCGGGTTATATTGCCGCGGTAGCGCTGGGCGCTTGGCTGGGTTCCCGCCCCGGCGTCCGCACGCGGCCCCTTCCCTGGTTGGGAAAGCTCCAGCTGGCGGCTCTGATGATCTTGATCGTCTCCCTGGGCGTAAAGCTGGGAGCTGATGACGAAGTCATCGCCTCTCTGGGGCAAATCGGCTGGACCGCTTTTTTAATCACCGTGGCCGCCATGGCCGGGTCTGTCCTGGCCCTATGGCTCCTGCGCCGCTTTGTGCTCCGGCTGGACCGTCAGGGACTGCCGGCGGGTACCGCTGCCTCCGCAGAGGCGGGAGGAGAGAGCGGCCAAAAGGCCGACAACTCCCTGACCAAATGGATCGTGGGCGCGGTGGCGCTGGGGATGCTGGCGGGATACTTTCTGGTTCCGGACGCAGTCGTGGCCTATTGCGGACAGGTGATCGACCTGGGCCTGTACCTGCTGCTGTTTTTAGTGGGCATGGACATGGGCAGGCAGGGCACTGTGGTCTCCGATATCAAAACCGCGGGATTTAAAGTCCTGTTGATCCCCGTGGCGGTGGCCGCCGGCTCCCTGGCGGCGGCGGCGCTGGTAGGGCTGGCTTTGGAAATTGGTCCCAAAGACGCCATGGCAGTGGCCGCCGGATTCGGCTGGTATTCCCTGGCCCCCAGCCTGCTGGCGCCCTACTCCCTCCCGGTCTCCGCCGTTTGCTTCCTGGCCAACGTCATGCGGGAGGTCTTCGCCATTCTCGCCATCCCCCTGGTGGCCCGGCGCATCGGTTTTGTGGAGAGCGTGGCCCTTCCGGGAGCGGCTGCTATGGACACTGTCCTCCCCGTAGTGATCGGCTCCACCCACGAACGGATCACCATCTACTCCTTCACCAGCGGCGTGATTCTCTCCCTGGCAGTCCCCCTGCTGGTATCCGCTATCATTGCGCTGTGACGCAAATTTGCAATTTCAAAACAGAGAGGAGCCTTCCCATGAACGAATCCTGGCGCGACAAGCATTACTCCCACTTCTCCCACAGGGACTGCGAGTTCTTCCCCTGCCACCAGGGGGTGGACGAGGCGTCCTTCAACTGCCTCTTCTGCTACTGCCCTTTGTACCTCATGGGGGACCAGTGCGGCGGAAAATTCACCTACACGGCCTCCGGCATCAAGGATTGCAGCGCCTGCACCATCCCCCACCGGCCGGAGAATTACGGCCATATCATCCAAAAATTTTCGGAGGCGGCGTCAAAGCAGTCCCGAAAGCCGTGAAGAAAATGCCGGCTGGGGCTTGCGTTTTCAGCCGCAGTGTAGTATAATGATGTCGAAAAGTAAATATCGCAAAGCAGTCGGAGCCGTTCTCCTTTTGCGGGGGAGCGGGTAATAGGGAAACAGGTGCAAGGCCTGTACGATCTCGTCACTGTATGTAATGAGCGCGCTGTCTCAGTCGAAACAGGACAGCCACTGGTGAAAGCCGGGAAGGCGATGGCGCGCGATGATTTACGAGTCAGGAAACCTGCCGCCTGCTGGTACAGGAATACCGCCGGGTGTTCCAGATCACGAGGGCTTGATTGTACCGCTTTCCCTTAAGGGCTTGCGCTTGTGGTCATCTGAATCAGATGACCGCTTTTTTGTCCTGCGTATTCCTGTACCCTGAGGCCGCTGATGTAAAATTTCACCATACATCAGAGAGGGCGGAGATCGTTCCCGCCCCGGAAACACAAGGAGGAGTACACAGATGAACAAGAAGAAACTGCTTTCCCTGCTGGCCGCGGCCGCCCTGGCCGCCGGACTGCTGGCCGGCTGCGGCGGAACCAAGACCCCCGACGCCCCTCAGGACCCAGCCCCCGCCCAAAATACCCCCGCGGAAAATAAAACGCCGGAACCCGCAGAGGACGACGGCGAGGACTACACCACCGGCGACGCCTCCCTAGACAATCCCCGGAATCAGGACGGCATCGGCGAGGACGAGCTGCTGGTCATCAGCTTCGGCACCAGCTATAACGACAACCGCCGGCTGACCATCGGCGCCGTTGAGGAGGCCATGGAACTGGCCTTTCCGGACTGGTCGGTGCGCCGGGCTTTCACAGCCCAGCTCATCATTGACCGTCTCCAGCGCCGGGACGGCGAGGTCATCGACAACGTGGGTCAGGCCCTGGACCGGGCCGTGGAAAACGGGGTCAAGCGTCTGGTGATCCAGCCCACCCATCTGATGGACGGCCTGGAGTACAACGATGTGGTCAACGAGGCCGCCCAGTACGCCGACGCCTTTGAGGCCATGGCCATCGGCGCGCCCCTGCTGACCTCCGACGAGGACTTCCAGATTGTGGCCAAGGTCATGGCGGAGGCCGCCGCTCAGTATGATGACGGCAAAACCGCCGTCTGCTTCATGGGCCACGGCACGGAGGCCGCCTCCAACGCCGTCTATGCCAAAATGCAGCAGGTGATGACCGGCGCCGGATACGCCAACTGCTTCATCGGCACCGTGGAGGCCGCCCCCACCTTGGAGGATGTGCTGGCCCTGGTGCAGGCGGGCGGCTATGAGCGGGTGGTGCTCCAGCCCATGATGATCGTCTCCGGAGACCATGCCAATAACGACATGGCCGGCGATGAGGAGGGCACCTGGAAAACGGTATTTGAAAATGCGGGCTATGAGGTGGAGTGCGTCCTGACAGGCCTTGGGGAATACGAGGCCATCCAGAACCTGCTAACCGCCCACGCCCAGGCCGCTATTGACACGCTGGGCTGAAACCTCTCCCCTTGAACCCCATACATGGTCACATTACGCGGCAGGCCGGACCCCCTCTCTCCGGCCTGCCGTACAAATCACGGAGGTCCTCATGATGAAAAAATTGATTTTACTGCTCCTCTCTCTGCTTCTCACCGCCCTGCTGGCCGCCGGCTGCGGCGCAGCGGCCGGCAATCCCCCCACCCAGGCGGAGACGCCGCCTCCCGCAGGGGAGCCGGAGGTCCCGGCCCCCCCCCAATCCGAAGTGGCCTCCGCCGGCCAAATGGCCCCGGTGAAGGACGTGGTGGACCCGAGTATGGTACCCGTCTCCGCCGGCGCCCTCCAGGACGGCACCTATGCCGTCACGGTGGATTCCAGCTCCTCCATGTTCAATATCACCGCCTGTGAGCTGACTGTGGCGGACGGCCAAATGACCGCCGTGATGCACATGGGCGGAAAGGGTTATCTCTACATATTCCCCGGAACGGGCGGGGAGGCCGCCCAGGCGGAGGAGAGCGCCCTGATCCCCTATGCCGAGGATGACGAGGGTGCCCACACCTTTACCCTCCCGGTGGAGGCGTTGGACATGGGCGTAAACTGTGCGGCCTTCAGCAAAAAAAAGGAGATGTGGTATGACCGCACCCTGGTCTTCCGGGCAGATTCCCTGCCTTCGGAGGCCTTCCGGGAGGGGTTCTTTGCCACCGCGGAGAGTCTAAACCTCTCCGATGGCAGCTATACCGTGTCCGTCCGGCTGGAGGGCGGCTCCGGCAAGGCCAAGGTGGATTCCCCCGCTCCGCTGCGGATTGAGGACGGCGCGGCCTATGCCACTGTTGCCTGGAGCAGCTCCAACTACGACTACATGCGGATCGGCGAGGAGAAGTTCCTCCCCCTGAACAGCGAGGGCAATTCCACCTTTGAGATCCCGGTGGAGTTCTTTAACCGGAATCTGGTGGTCTACGCCGACACCACCGCCATGAGCACCCCCCACGAGATCGAGTACACCCTGTTCTTCGACTCCGCCACCGTTGAAAAGGTGTCATGACCACTGTGAGACGCCTTCCCCTTCTGGGGTTTGCCGCACTGCTGTCTCTGCTGGCTCTGTGCGGCTGCGGCCAGACGGCAAACGCGCCGGAAACGCTGCCGGAACTCTCCTGGGACACTCTGGAATATGACCACAGCTTAGAGCTTCTCTTTGCGGAGCAGTTCTCCGTGGATTACTGCGCCGGCGGCTATCAGAGGATTGCTATCGGAGACGGAAACCGCTACCTGGTGGTACCGGCGGGCGCGGAGGTCCCCGCCGGCGTTCCGGAGGAGGTGACGGTGCTGCGCCAGCCCCTGGAGAGCATCTATCTGGTGGCCACCTCCGCCATGGACCTCTTCCGGCAGCTGGACGCCATCGACGCCGTCACTCTCGCCGGGCTGGACGCCTCTGGCTGGTACATTGAGGAGGCCCGGGAGGCGATAGAGGCGGGGCGCATGGTGTACGCCGGGAAGTACGGCGCCCCGGACTACGAGCGCATTCTGGACCTGGAATGCGACCTGGCGGTGGAATCCACCATGATCTACCACACGCCGGAGGTCAAAGAGCAGCTGGAGCGGCTTGGCATTCCGGTTTTGGTGGAGCGTTCCAGCTACGAAAGCCATCCCCTGGGCCGTATGGAGTGGATCAAGCTCTACGCCTCGCTGCTGGGAAAAGAGGCCGAATCCGCAGCCTATTTCGACGGTCTTATAGAGCGCCTGACCCCCATTCTGGAGCAGGAGAACACCGGCAAGACCGTTGCCTTTTTCTACATCACCTCCACCGGAGCGGTGAACGTGCGGCGCTCTGGGGACTATATTGCAAAGTCCATCGGCCTGGCCGGAGGCGTCTATGCCTTTTCGGACCTAGAGAGCGAGGAGGGAGCCAAATCCACCATGAACATGCAGATGGAGTCCTTTTACGAGGGTGCCCGGAACGCCGACATATTGATCTACAACAGCGCCATCGACGGCGAGCTGCAAACTGTGGACCAGCTGCTGGAAAAGAGCGGCGTTCTGGCGGACTTTAAAGCCGTGCGGGAGGGAAACGTCTGGTGCACCGGGAAAAACCTCTTTCAGGAGAGCCTGGGCCTCGGGGACCTGATCACGGACCTGCACACCGTCCTCTCCGGAGAGGACGGCGGGTTGACCTACCTGCACCATCTGGACTGACGGAGGCGGAGACCATGAAGAAAGCCCGCCCCCGCTATTGGAGTTCTTTTTTCTTACTGTTCGTTCTTCTAGCGCTTCTGGTGGTTTGGAACATCAACGCCGGCAGCGTATCCCTCTCCGGGGCGGAGATTCTCCGCATCCTCTTCAGCCCCTCTGACGGCAGCACGGAGTTCGGCATCGTGCGTACGCTCCGTCTTCCCCGCATCTGCGCCGCCGTCATCCTGGGCGGCGGACTGTCCGTCTCCGGCTTTCTTCTCCAGACCTTCTTCGCCAATCCCATTGCCGGACCCTTTGTATTGGGCATCTCCTCCGGGGCCAAGCTAGTGGTGTCCCTGGTTATGATCTCCCTGCTGAGCCGGGGTCTGGCGGCAAGCTCGGCGGCGCTGATCGGCGCAGCTTTTGTGGGGGCCATGCTCTCCATGGGTTTCATTCTGCTGATCTCCCAGCGGGTCAAACGGATGAGCATGCTGGTGGTCTGCGGTGTGATGATCGGGTATATCTGCTCTGCCGTCACGGACTTTGCCGTCACTTTCGCAGAGGATTCCAACATTGTCAATCTCCACAACTGGTCCATGGGTAGCTTCTCCGGCATCTATTGGGACAGTGTTGCGGTGATGGCGGCAGTGGTGGGAATTGCCATGGCAATGGCCTTTTTTCTCTCCAAGCCCATCGGAGCCTATCAGATGGGAGAGGTATACGCCCAGAACATGGGCGTCAACATCAGGGCCTTCCGTCTGGCTCTGATTCTGCTCTCCAGCGTTCTCTCCGCGTGCGTCACGGCCTTTGCCGGTCCGATTTCCTTTGTGGGCATCGCCGTGCCCCACCTGGTCAAAAGCCTGTTCCGCACCGCAAAGCCCCTCTTGATCATCCCCGCCTGTTTTTTTGGCGGCGCGGTGTTCTGCCTGTTCTGCGATCTCATCGCCCGAACGGCCTTTGCCCCTACGGAGGTCAGCATCAGCTCCGTCACCGCCGTCTTTGGTGCTCCTGTCGTGATCTATATGATGGTCTTTCAACGCGGAAAAAACCTGTAAAACAGAGGAGGCACGGCGGATGCAGGACGCCTTATACACAGAAAATCTGGCTGTGGGCTACAGCGGCCAAGTTCTCATTGAAGACATCTGCCTTCACCTTCGCCGGGGAGAGATTATGACCCTGATCGGTCCCAACGGCTCCGGCAAATCCACCATTTTGAGAAGCGTCATCCGCCAGATCAGCCCCATTCGGGGCGCGGTGTATCTGGACGGCCGCCCCATGGACCGCATGACGGCTTTGGAAACCGCCAAACGGCTCTCCGTCCTGATGACGGACCGGGTCCATCCGGAGCTGATGACCTGCCGGGACGTGACAGCCACCGGACGGTATCCCTATACCGGAAAGCTGGGACTTTTAACGGCGGAGGACTGGGAAAAAGTGGACGAGGCTTTGGCCCTGGTCCACGGAGAGGATCTGGCGGACCGGGATTTCTCCCAGATCAGCGACGGACAGCGCCAGCGAATTCTCCTGGCCCGGGCGATCTGCCAGGAGCCGGAGGTCATCGTGCTGGATGAACCCACCTCCTTTTTGGATATCCGTTACAAGCTGGAGCTGCTCTCCATCTTAAAGGACATGGTGCGCCGCCGGGGCCTGGCGGTTCTGATGTCCCTCCACGAGCTGGACCTGGCGCAAAAAATCTCCGACCGTGTGGCCTGCGTCCACAACCACGCCATCGAGCGCTGTGGTCCGCCGGAGGAGATCTTCTCCGGCGGGTATATCCTGGAGCTGTATGACGCCGTCCGCGGCAGCTACAACCCGGATTTTGGCTGCCTGGAGCTGGAGTCTCCCGGCGGAGCGCCCCGGGTGTTCGTCATCGGAGGCGGAGGAAGCGGCATCGCCCTCTACCGCCGCCTCCAGCGCCAGGGAATTCCCTTTGCCGCGGGAGTGCTGCACAAAAACGACCTGGACTACCCGGTGGCCCAGGCCCTGGCCTCAAAAGTGGTCTTTGAACAGGCCTTTGCGCCCATCGGGGATGAGGCGTTCCGTCGGGCGGCGGACATGCTGGACTCGTGCGAAAAGGTCCTCTGCCCTCTCTCCGGTTTCGGCCCCATGAATGAAAAAAACCTGCTTCTCAAGGAGCTGGCGGAAAGGGCGGGAAAACTGGCATGAGCGCCGGATTTGAGCATTACATCTTCTCCGGTGGCAGACGGCTGCGCTGCGGCTACACCACCGGGGTCTGCGCGGCGCTGGCGGCGGCGGGAGCCGCCCGGCTGCTGTTGACCGGCGCCCCTCCCCCCTCCGTCTCTCTGGAGACCCCCAAGGGGATCACCGTAAAAGTTCCCCTGGAGGAGTGCCGCCTGAGAGAGGACTGGGCCTCCTGCGCCGTCCGCAAGGACGCCGGAGACGATATCGACGTCACTGCCGGGGCGCTGATTTTTGCCCAGGCGGCGTTTCAAAACGGCCCCGGCATCGCCATAGACGGCGGCCCGGGCGTGGGACGGGTGACAAAGCCCGGCCTGGACCAGCCGATGGGAGCCGCCGCCATCAACCGCGTTCCCCGGCAGATGATCCGTCAGGCGGTTCTGGCGGTATGCGGCGAACAAAACTATCACGGCGGACTGCGGGTGACCATTTCCGTCCCCGGCGGCAGCCGGCTTGCGGAAAAGACCTTCAATCCAGAGCTTGGCATCGTGGGCGGCATCTCCATCCTGGGAACCTCCGGCATTGTAGAACCCATGAGCCTCCAGGCCCTGGCGGACACCGTAACCCTGGAGATCCGTCAGGCTGCGGCCCAGGGTAGCCGCCGCGTCATTCTGACGCCGGGAAATTACGGTGTGGACTTCCTCCGCGCACAGGGGCTGGACAGGCTGGGCGTCCCTGTTGTAAAATGCTCCAATTTTATTGGCGACGCCCTGGACGCCTGTGCCGGGTCGGGGTTTGAGACCGTTCTGCTGGCGGGCCACATCGGCAAACTGGGGAAGCTCTCCGGCGGCATCATGAATACCCACAGCCGCTACGCCGGCTGCCGGACGGAGCTGTTCTGCGCCCACGCGGCGGTGTGCGGCGCCTCCCCGGCGGTGTGCCGAAGCCTGATGGACGCCGCCTCCTCCGACGGCTGTATCGCCATTTTGGATGAGGCCGGCCTACGGGAGGCGGTGCTGCGCAGCATGCTCTCCGCCATCTCCCGCCATCTAATCCGCCGGACCGGCGGGAGATGCCAGGTGGGCGTGATTTTGTTTTCCAACGTATACGGCCCCCTGGGTCAGACCGAAACTGTAAAGGAGATCATGGAGTCATGGAGATGAGGCGAGGTGTATTCTACGGCGTGGGCGTCGGCCCCGGCGATCCGGAGCTGCTGACGCTAAAGGCCCTCCGGGTACTGGATCTCTGCCCGGTCATCGCGGCTCCCCGGACCAAAAGCGGCGAAATGCTGGCCCTGGATATTGTCCGCAGTGCCATGCCCCTGGAGCATAAAACCATTTTACCCCTGGACTTCACCATGTCCCGGGACCGTACCGTCCTCCACGAATCCCACCTGCGCTCGGCTTCAGCCATTGCGGCCCATCTGACGGCAGGGCGGGATGTGGCCATGCTGAACCTGGGAGACGTGTCCATCTACGCCACCTTCGGCTATTTGATGGACATCCTCACCGCAGACGGGTATGAGGCCGTAATGATCCCCGGCGTGCCCAGCTTCTGCGCCGTAGCGGCCCGCTTGGGACTCAGCCTCACCACCGCCTCTGCCCCTCTTCACATTCTCCCCGGAGGCGGCTCTCTGGCCGGGCAGCTGGACTTTCCCGGCTCCAAAGTGCTGATGAAGTCCGGGCGGCAGCTCCCCCAAGCCGCGCAAATCCTGCGGCAAAAGGGGCTGCTGGAGCGATCCGCCATGGTCCGCGACTGCGGTCTGCCCACGGAGCAGGTCTGCCGGGATCTCTCACAGCTGCCGGAGGACACGGGATATTTCGCCACCGTTATCGTAAAGGAGTGAGCTTATGGTACACTTTGTGGGAGCGGGTCCCGGAGCGCCGGACCTCATCACTCTCCGGGGCGCGGAGCTTTTAAAAACGGCGGACACCGTCATCTATGCCGGCAGCCTGGTAAACCCGGCGCTGCTAGCACTCTGCAAGACGGACTGCGCCATTTATAACAGCGCTGAAATGACTCTGGAGCAGGTCCTCGCCGTGATAGAGGCGGCGGAAAGAGCGGGCGGAACCACCGTCCGCCTCCACACAGGCGACCCCTGCCTCTACGGGGCCATCCGGGAGCAGATGGACGCCCTTGACAGCCTGGGCATTCCCTATGACGATACGCCGGGGGTCTCCAGCTTCTGCGGAGCGGCCGCCGCCGTCCAGGCCGAGTACACCTTGCCGGGCGTGAGCCAGTCGGTGGTCATCACCCGCATGGCGGGGCGCACCCCGGTGCCGGAGCGGGAGGCCATCGCCGCCTGGGCGGCCCACGGCGCCAGCATGGTGATCTTTTTGTCCGCCGGAATGCTGGAAGAGCTTCAGGCGGAGCTTTTAAAAGGGGCCTATACGGCCTCCACCCCGGCTGCGCTGGTATACAAGGCCACCTGGCCTGAGGAAAAAGTCGTCCGCTGCACTGTAGATACCCTGGCGGAGACAGGCCGGAAGCACAACATCCGTAAAACGGCCCTGGTCCTGGTGGGCAGCTTTCTGGCGCCGGACTACCAGCGCAGCCAGCTCTACAATCCCTCCTTCTCCACGGAGTTTCGGGAGGCCAGCCGATGAATATCCGCCTGCTGGCCTTTACGGACCGGGGCCACAGTCTGGCCCAGCGCCTGGCAGGGGAGCTGGGCGGCGAGGCGGCCCGCTGCGGCGGCTCTCCGGGCCTGGAGGTTTGGACCGCCTCCGCCTGGAGGACGTCCGAAGCGCTGGTATTTGTGGGGGCGGCGGGAATCGCCGTGCGGGCCATCGCCCCCCATGTGCGCCATAAGGCCGTTGATCCGGCGGTGGTGGTGGTTGACGAGGGTGGGCATTTTGCGGTTCCCATTCTCAGCGGCCATCTGGGCGGAGCCAATGACCTGGCCCGCAGGATTGCCGCTCTCTGCGGCGCGGAGCCGGTGATTACAACCGCCACCGACGTCCGGCAGCTATTTGCCATAGACGAGTGGGCCAGGCGGCAGGGCTGCCGCGTCCGAAATCCGGCGGCCATCCGCCGCGTCTCTTCCAAGGTGCTCTCCGGCGAAAAAATCGGTATTTACAGCCCCTGGCCTATTACGGGCAAAGCGCCGGAGGAGACGTTCCTAACCACACCGGAGGGCTGCGACGCGCTGCTGTCCATTCACCGGGAAAAGGGGGATGTCCTGCACCTGGTCCCCGCCATCGCCGTGCTGGGCGTAGGCTGCAAAAGAGGAACTTCTCAAACGGCTCTGGAGAACGCCTTCTCCACCCTTCTGGAATCCGCCGGTCTGGATCCTCTGGCCTTTTGCGGGGTTTGCAGCGTGGATCTCAAGGAAAAAGAGCCGGGGCTTCTGGCCTTCTGCAAAGCCCACGGCTTTGCCTTTAAGACCTTCTCCGCCCAGGCGCTTCAGGCCGTGGAGGGGACCTTCTCCTCCTCGGAATTTGTGCGGAGCGTCACCGGGGCGGACAATGTCTGCGAGCGGAGCGCGGTCCTCGGCAGCGGCGGAGAACTGCTTGTGAAAAAACAGACGGGAGACGGCGTCACGGTGGCTGCGGCCCTGGTCCCTTTCTCCCCGGATTGGAGATGGCGGAATGAATAAAGTCTATGTGGTGGGCATCGGCCCGGGCGGCGCGGAACAGATCACTCCACAGGCCCGGGCGGCTCTGGACCGGGCGGAGGTGCTGTGCGGCTATACGGTATATATCAGCCTGATCCGGTCCCTATACCCGGACAAGGAGATCTTCACCACCCCCATGACCCGGGAGCGGGAGCGCTGCCGCCAGGCCATGGAGATTGCCCGAAGCGGGCGGACAGCCGCCATGCTGTGCAGCGGCGACGCCGGGGTATACGGCATGGCCGGTCCCCTTCTCCAGCTCTGTCCCGAATTCCCGGAGGTGGAGGTGGAGGTCGTCCCCGGCGTCACCGCCGCCCTCTCCGGCGGGGCGGTTCTGGGCGCGCCGCTGATGCACGACTTCTGCATCATCTCTCTGTCGGACCTGCTGACCCCCTGGGAGACCATTGAAACCCGTCTTCTCTGTGCGGCAAAGGGAGATTTTTCCATCTGCCTTTATAATCCGTCCTCCAAAAAACGGGCGGACTATCTGCGGCGGGCCTGTGAAATCCTTCTGCAGGAAAAGGGACCTGAGACCGTCTGCGGCTGGGTGCGGAAAATCGGCCGGGAGGGGCAGGAGCACCGGATTCTGACATTGGGGGAACTGCGGGAGGAGGCGGTGGACATGTTCACCACTGTGTTCATCGGCAGCAGCGCCACCCAGGCGGTCTGCGGCCGGATGGTCACCCCCCGGGGCTACGAGGCAAAACCATGCGGCTGTTGATCTTTGGCGGCACTACGGAGGGCCGCCTACTGGCGGAGCAGGCCGCCGCTCTGGGGGCGGAGGTCACTGTCAGCGTGGCAACCGCTCTTGGGGCCGAGGAGCTGGCAGGCCTGTCCGCCGTCCAGGTATTGACGGGCCGGCTGGACCAACCTGCGATAGAGGCATTGCTCTCCGGTTTTGACGCCTGCGTAGACGCCACCCACCCCTACGCCAAGATTGTCACCGCCGCAGTCAGAGCCGCCTGCGAACGCACAAGCACGCCTCTGCGGCGGCTTCTGCGGCCCGCCAGCCCGGCGGAAGGCACGGTGCAGGTAAGCAGTTGCGCCGAAGCCGCCGCCTTTTTGGCAAAGCGGCCGGGAAACATCCTGCTGGCCACAGGCTCCAAGGAACTCTCCGCATTTGCGGGTCTGGAGCCGAAGCGGCTTTTTGCCCGGGTACTCCCCACCCATGAGAGCCTGTCGGCCTGCGAGGCGCTGGGCCTGCCCCACCGGAACATCCTGGCCCTTCAAGGCCCCTTCACCCTAAAGCTGAACGAGGCCATGCTGGAGCAGTACCGCATCGCCTGGCTGGTGACCAAGGACGGCGGCCAGCCCGGCGGTTTTGCGGAAAAGCGGGCGGCCGCCCAAAAGGCAGGCGCCGTCCTGGTGCTGATCGGCCGGCCCCCCGACAGTGGGGACAGTATGGACTCTGTCCGATCCTGGATTAAGGAGGCGCTCGTATGCGGGTAACACTGGTTGGCCTCGGCTGCGGCAGAATGGATACCGTCACCGCGGAGGTCCGGGAGGCTTTAACCCTGGCAGACTATGTGGTGGGCGCGGCGCGGCTGCTGGAGCAATTGCCGGAAACCCTCACCCCCCGGCGGAAGGCCGCCGTCAAGCCCGGCGAGATCCTGTCCCTGCTGCTGGATTCCAACTGTGAGAACGCCTGTGTGCTCTACAGCGGGGACCCCGGTTTTTACTCCGGCGCCCGGGGACTCCTGCCCCTTCTGGAGGAGCGGAACATTCAGGTCCAAGTGTTTCCCGGCGTCTCCAGCGTGCAGTACCTGGCCGCACGGCTGGGCCGTCCCTGGCAGAAGTGGGTTCTCCGCTCCGCTCACGGGGTGGACTGCGCCGTCTTACCGGCGGTGTGCCAGGGAACACCGGCCTGTTTTCTCACCGGAGGCACGCTGGGTCCCGCGGCGCTGTGCCGCCGGCTGGCAGAGGCGGGCCTGGGGGCGCTGCCCGTGACCGTGGGGGAAAACCTCTCCTATCCAGATGAGCGCATAACCCACGGTACGGCGGCGGAATTCTCCCTGAGATCCTTCGCCCCCTTAAGCTTACTCCTGGCTGAGGCCGCTCCCATCCTTCCCCGGCGTGCGCCGGGAATTCCGGACGGAGAATTTCTCCGGGGCGGCGTTCCCATGACCAAGCGGGAGATCCGCGCCGCCGCCCTTGGATATCTGGCGGTGGGACCGGAGGACGTATGCTGGGACATTGGAGCGGGCACCGGCGGCGTCAGCGTGGAGCTGGCTCTTCAGTCCCAAGAGGTCTGGGCCGTAGAGAGGGAACCGGAGGCCCTGGAGCTGCTGCGCGCCAACCGGGAGCGGTTTTGCGCCTGGAACCTGCGCCTGATAGAGGGCGCGGCCCCGGAGGCCCTGAGCGGCCTCCCCGCCCCGGACGCGGTGTTTATAGGCGGCAGCGGCGGTGCGCTCTCTCCCATTTTGGAAACCGTCCACCGTGCCAATCCCCATGCCCGGATCTGTGTCTCCGCCATCGCCCTGGAGACGCTGCACACCGCTTTGAGCCGTCTTTCGGCCCTGGACTATGAGACGGAGGTGGCCCAGATCGCCGTCAGCCGCAGCCGCCCCGCGGGGGATCTTCACCTGCTGGCCGCCCAAAACCCGGTGTTCCTTATCACGGGGGTGCGGCCTTGAGGCGGCTGATGATCGCCGCCATGGGCAGCGGCAGCGGCAAGACCGCCGTCACCTGCGGACTGCTGGCGGCTCTGCGGCGGCGGAATCTCTCTGTTCAATCCTTCAAATGCGGGCCGGACTATATCGACCCCATGTTTCACACCCAGGTCCTGGGAATCCCCAGCCGGAACTTGGATCTTTTTTTACAGGGAGCGGAGGGGACGCGGCACACGCTGGCCCGGCAGCACGCGGAGTTCGCCCTGGTGGAGGGGGCCATGGGATTTTACGACGGCGCGGGCGGCTCCACAGACGCAAGCGCCTGGCAGGTGGCAGACACGGCGGGAATCCCCGTGGTACTGGTGCTGCGGCCCCAGGGTTCCAGCCTCACTCTGGCGGCCCAGGTCCGAGGCCTCCAGTCCTTCCGCGCCCCCAGCCACCTGGCGGGGCTGCTGCTAAACAGCTGCAAGCCCCAGCTCCACGCCCATCTGGCCCCCATCCTGGAGCGGGAGACCGGACTCCCGGTGCTGGGCTTTTTGCCCCCCATGGAGGAGGCGGTCTTTCCAAGCCGTCACCTGGGCCTGCTGACCGCCGGGGAGATCACGGACCTCTCCGCCCGGATCGAAGCCCTGGCTGCCCAGATGGAGCGGACTGTGGAGATCGCCGGCCTGCTGGCCCTGGCAGGCTCCGCCCCGGCGGAAATACCTCCCCCTGCTTCCGTCTCCGCCCGCTGCCGGATCGCGGTAGCCCGGGACGAGGCCTTTTGCTTTCTCTACGAGGACAATCTGGACGCCTTGCGAAACAGCGGGGCGGAGCTGGTGTTTTTCAGCCCTCTGCGTGATCAAGCCCTGCCGGAGGGAACCACCGGACTCTATCTGGCGGGAGGATACCCGGAACTCCATGCCCAGGCCCTGAGTCAAAATGAGTCCATGCGTCAAAGCATCTGCCGGGCTGTCGGGTCGGGGCTGCCCACCGTGGCAGAGTGCGGCGGCTTTCTCTATCTCCAGCAAAACTTGACCGGCCCATCCGGCACCGTCTGGCCCATGGCCGGGGTGCTGCCGGGCAGGGGCTTTCCCACCGGCCGCTTGCAGCGTTTCGGATATGTGACGCTTACGGCGGGGGCGGACAGTCTGCTGCTGCGCCGGGGCGAGGCGGTTCCCGCCCACGAATTCCACTACTGGGATTGTACGGAGAACGGCGCGGCCCTAACGGCCCGGAAAGCGGGCCGGGAGGCAGCATGGCCCTGCGGCTTTGCCTCCCCCACGCTGTACGCCGCCTTTCCCCACCTGCATTTCGGCGGAGAACTGCCTCTGGCGCGGCGCTTTGTTGACCGGGCGGCCCGCTGGAAAGAGGAGCGATTATGAACATCCTTTCAGAAATTTTACAGCAGATCACCGGCCCGGACGAAGCCGCCCGGACCGCCTGCCTGGCCCGGTGGGACAGCCTTGCCAAGCCCTTGGGCAGTCTGGGCCTGCTGGAATCCTCTCTGGCCCGGATCGCGGCGGTGACGGGCAGTCCGGACCTCTCCCTGGAGCGGAGGACATTGCTGGTGCTGTGCGCCGACAACGGCGTGGTGGCTCAGGGGGTCACCCAGTGCGGAAGCTCTGTCACCGCCGCCGTGGCCCGGGCACTGGGCGCGGGGGAGAGCACCGTCTGCCGCATGGCCCGGGCGGCCCGGTGCCGGGTGATTCCCGTGGACCTGGGGATCTCGGACTTCCCCCCCACCTCCGGCGTCCGGAACTGCCGTGTGCGAAACGGCACGGCGGACATCACCCAAGGCCCCGCCATGACCCGGCAGGAGTGCCTTCACGCCATAGCGCTGGGGGCGGAACTGGTACGGGAGTGCCGCACGGCAGGCGTCTCCATCCTGGCCACCGGTGAGATGGGCATCGGCAATACCACCACCTCCAGCGCCGTGGCTGCCGTCCTGCTGGAAAAATCCCCCGCGGAGGTCACAGGCCGGGGCGCGGGTCTCTCTGACGCGGGCCTTGCCCGGAAGATCACCGCCATTGAGCGGGCCATCGGCCTCAACCGTCCGGACCCGGCGGACCCCGTCGGCGTCTTGGCCAAGGTGGGCGGGCTGGATCTTGCGGGCCTGTGCGGCGTGTTTTTGGGCGGGGCGCTATACCGCATCCCCGTACTGATCGACGGATTCATCAGCGGCGCGGCGGCCCTGTGCGCGGTGCGGCTGTGTCCCCGGGCGGAATTTGCCATGCTGGCAAGCCACGTCTCCGCCGAACCCGCAGGCGGACTGATGCTGGATGCCCTGGGCCTAAAGCCGCTGATCTCTGCCGGAATGCGCCTGGGCGAGGGCACCGGAGCCGTGGCGGCTCTCCCCCTGCTGGACCTCGCCCTGGCGGTCTACGGCAGCGGCCAAACCTTCGATCATCTGGGAATCGACGCCTACACTCCGCAGTAAACGCCCGGACTCCCCCGGGCGAACACCGCAAGGCACCTCCCCTCACCGCCGCGCCAGCCCCCACAAGCGTCCCTGTCCGGAATCCGGCAAAACCGGCGGGTCCCGGCTCCCACAGACCGAAGGAGGCCTTTTATGTTCACACTTGTCACCGGCGGTGCCGCCAGCGGAAAGAGCGAGTACGCCGAGTCTCTGGTGATGCGGCTCCCTGGCCGCCGGATCTATCTCGCCACCATGCGGCCTGCGGACCCGGAGAGCCTGGCCCGGATCAACCGCCACCGCCTCCTCCGGCAAGGCCGCGGCTTTGATACCCTGGAGCGGTATACGGACTTGGCGGGGGCGGAGATCCCGGCGGAGTCCAACATCCTCTTAGAGTGCATGAGCAACCTGGCCGCCAATGAACTCTACGACTCAGAGGGCGGCGGCGCGGAGTCCATCCTGCGGGGCGCCGGCGCCCTGCTGGCACGGTGCGCCCATCTGACCGTTGTCACCAACGATGTGTTCTCCGGCGGCGCGGCCTATGGCGGGGATACCCTCCGCTACCTGCGGGAGCTGGCCCGGATCAACCGCGCCCTGGCGGAGCGGGCGGATACTGTAATCGAGGTCGTCTGCGGTCTGCCCAACGTCTTAAAGGGAGGGAACCCGTTGTGAAAACCCTCTTGAGATCTGTCGCGGCGGCGTTTTCCATGTTCTCGGCTCTGCCTGTCCCCCAGGTGGAGTGGAATGAAACCAGTATGCGCTGGATGCTGGCGGCGTTTCCCCTGGTGGGCCTTGTGGCCGGCGGGGCCTGCTGGGCCTGGCAGCTCCTGTGCGGCGCCTTGACCCTGCCGGATATCCTGCGGGGAGCGGGGCTGTGCCTGCTTCCGGTGCTCGTCACAGGCGGCGTCCACCTGGACGGCTACGCCGACACCTGCGACGCTTTGGCCAGCCATGCCTCTCCCCAGCGGCGGCAGGAAATTTTAAAGGACCCCCGCCTGGGCGCCTTTGCCGCCATCCGGCTATGCTGTTACTTTCTGGCCTCCCTCGCCCTCTGGACGGCCCTGCCCCGGTATGACGGTCCCGCCGTCCTCCTCTCGTTCTGCCTCTCCCGGGCGCTGTCCGGATGGGCGGTCGCCGCCTTCCCCCTGGCCCGGAACTCCGGTCTTGCCCACACCTTTGCCGCGGCGGCAGACCGGAGGCGGCTCGGCGCGTTTCTGGCGGCGCTATCGGCCCTTCTGGTTCTGGCGCTGTGTCTGCGGGGTCCGGCAGGGACCGCTATGGCGGCGGCGGCGCTGGGGTGGTTCCTCTATTACCGCCGCATAACCCGGGTATCCTTCGGCGGACTCTCCGGGGATCTGGCGGGCTGGTTTTTGCAGACCGCCGAACTCTGGATGCTGGCCGCCGCCTGTGCCACGCAGTACCTTCAACCTTTGACCGTCTATGTGTTTCAGCAAAATCCCCCCCTCTTTTGACCCGGCTGCAGTCCGCCGCCGGACGTTTTCAGCGTCCATCCGCCGGATTGAATTGAGAGCGGATACATTCTCAACCCGGCAGGCCGGCGGCCCGCCGTTTATATCAGGAGGCTGTCATGATCTTTATCACAGGCCCGCTGCTGGCGGGCAAACAGAGTTACATCTGCGGGGCGCTGGGTCTCTCCCTGGAGGAATTCTCCCGGCGGGCCGTGTGGGATGTACAGGAGCTAGCCGCCGGGGAACCGGACCTCCCCGCCCTGGCGGACGCCCTGGCAAAACGGGAGATCGTCATCGCCACAGAGGTGGGCGGCGGCGTGGTTCCCACCGATCCTGCCGAACGGGCTGCCAGAGAGTCCGCCGGACGGCTCAGCTGCCTGCTGGCGGAGCGGGCGGACACCGTGGTGCGGGTCTGCTGCGGCCTGCCCCAGGTGCTGAAGGGCCGGTTGCCGTGCTGATCTACTTGCTGCGGCATGGCGCCACCGCCTGCAACGCGGAACGACGCTATCAGGGAAATACCGAGATCCCCCTCTCCCCGGCAGGCCGGGCAGCGCTGCAAAAGGCGGACTTCTCCCCGGATTCCCTCTTTGTCTCCCCCCTCTCCAGAGCCGTAGAGACCGCCGCCATCCTGTTTCCCGGCGTCCGGCAGACCTCCGTTTCCGCTCTGCGGGAGATGGACTTTGGCGTCTTTGAGGGCCGGAATTTCCGGGAAATGGAATGCGACGGCGCCTACCGCGCATGGGTAGACGGCGGCTGTGCCGGCCGGTGTCCGGGCGGCGAAAGCCGGGACGAATTCTCCTCCCGGGTCTGCGGCGCTTTCGCCGCCGTGGTAGACGGCGGCCTCGCCTCCGGCGCGGTCCGCCTGGCAATTGTGGCCCACGGCGGAACCCAGATGGCGGCCATGGAGCGCTTCGCTCTGCCCCGGCGGACCTATTTTGACTGGAAGGCCCCCTGCGGCGGCGGCTTTGTGCTGGATACCTCACCCTGGCAAAACGGCCGCCTTCTGAACCTTGTAGGGGAAGTACGGTATGCAAAGGAGTGATCCCATGGAAATCCTCCTCGCCGCCCTGGGCGGTTTTTTCCTGGACTTACTTTTAGGAGATCCGGCCTGGATGCCCCACCCGGTGGTGGGAATGGGGCGGTGTATCGTCTGGCTGGAATCCTGTCTCCGGGCCATATTCTCAAAAACGCCCCGGGGAGAGCGGGCGGCGGGAACCGTCCTTGCGGCGGCGCTGCCGCTGGGAACCCTGGCCCTCTCCCTGGGCCTTCTCCGCCTGTGCCGCCGGATACACCCCGCGCTGGCCTTTATCCTGGAGACCCTCTGGTGCTGGCAGTCCCTGGCAGTTCGGGACCTGGCGTCGGAGAGCGAAAACGTCCGCCGTGCCCTTACCCGGGGAACGCTGGAAGAGGCCCGTGGTGCGGTGGGACGCATTGTGGGGCGGGATTCCGCCGCCCTCAGCCGCCAGGGAGTGGTCCGGGCGGCGGTGGAAACGGTGGCGGAGAACTTCTGCGACGGTGTGGCCTCCCCCATGGCATATATGCTCTTAGGAGGCGCTCCACTGGCTCTTTGCTGCAAGGCCGTCAACACCATGGACAGTATGGTGGGCTACCGAAACCAGCGGTATCTCCACTTCGGCCGTTCCGCGGCAAAGCTGGATGACGCCGTGAATTTCCTCCCCGCCCGGCTGGCGGCGTTGCTTCTGATTCTCTCTGCGGGCCTGACAGGCGAAAACCTCCCCCGCGCATGGCGCGTGTGGCGGCGTGACCGCCGGTGCCACGCCAGTCCCAACTCCGCCCAAACGGAGTCCGCCATGGCCGGGGCGCTGGGGATTCAGCTGGGAGGTCCGGCCTCTTATTTCGGGCAGCTGCACGATAAACCCACCATCGGAGATCCCCTGCGGGAACCGGAGCCGCAGGATCTCCTTCGGGCCAACCGAATGCTGTACGCCGCCAGCGCTCTGTGTCTGGCGCTGCTGTGCGGCCTGCGGATGTTACTGTTTAAAGGAGTCCATCTATGAAAGACCACGGCGGCGACTGGGCCGGTTTTCAAAGGGAATACGGCCGGCCGCCTCTGGACTTCTCCGCCAACGTCAGTCCTCTGGGTGTGCCGGACGGCGTGCGGAGAGCGGCGGAGGCCGCCCTTTCCGGGCTGGAGCGCTATCCGGACCCCCTGTGCCGTGAGCTTCGGGAAAAGCTTGCGGCGGATCACGGCGTCCCCGCCGGCTGGATTCTCTGCGGCAGCGGGGCGGCGGATCTGATCTACCGTCTGGCGGCAGCGGAGCGCCCCCGCGCAGCCCTGGTCACCGCCCCCACATTTTCCGAGTATGAAAACGCCCTTACTCTGTGGGGGTGCCGGGTCACCCGCCTCCCCCTGTCCCCGGAAGAGAACTTCGCCCTTCCGGAATCAATCCTCTCCGCCGTCACGCCCCAGACGGATCTGCTCTTTTTGTGCGAACCCAACAACCCCACAGGCCGCACCACAGACCGCCGCCTGCTGCAGCGCATTCTGGAGCGCTGCACCGCCTGCGGCACACTGCTGGCGGTGGACGAATGCTTCAATGATTTTCTGGACGATCCGCCCGCCCACACGCTGCTGGACGAACTCTCCCACAGTGAAAACCTGCTGATCCTGCGGGCCTTCACCAAGAGCCATGGGCTGGCCGGGTTGCGGCTGGGATATGCCCTCAGCCAGAACACCGCCCTTCTGCGGTCCATGGCCCGCTGCGGACCGCCTTGGGCGGTATCCGCGCCCGCCCAGGCGGCGGGCGCGGCGGCGCTGGAAGAGACGGCCTATCTCGCCGCTCTGCGGGACTTGATCCGGCGGGAGCGGCCCTATCTGGCCGCCGGGCTGGCGGCCCTGGGCTGCCGCGTCTGCCCCGGAGAGGCCAACTACCTGCTGTTTTTCCACGGTGCGCCCGGCCTGTCCCATCGTCTGGCGGAGCGGGGCGTGCTGATCCGGAACTGCTCCAACTACTGCGGACTCGGCCCCGGCTGGTACCGGGCGGCCGTGCGCGGAAGAGAGGAAAACGCCGTATTTTTGGCGGCGATGAAGGAGGTGCTGTAGATGGCCCGGTGCATTATGGTGCAGGGCACCATGTCCGGCGCGGGAAAGAGCCTGCTGGCGGCGGCGTTGTGCCGGATCTTCCGCCAGGACGGCTGGCGGACCGCGCCCTTCAAGGGGCAAAACATGGCGCTGAACAGCTTTGTCACCCGAGACGGACTGGAGATGGGCCGCGCCCAGGCGGTCCAGGCCCAGGCGGCGGGCATCGAACCGGACGTGCGGATGAACCCCGTGCTGCTCAAGCCCTCCAGCGACACGGGCAGCCAGCTCATCGTCCTGGGAGAGGTCCGGGGCCAGTACGAGGCCGCCGGATACTTCCAGATGAAAAAGCGCCTGATCCCAGAGGTCCTGGGGGCCTATAAGAGCCTGGCGGCGGAGTATGACATCATCGTCATCGAAGGGGCGGGCAGCCCCGCGGAGATCAACCTGCGGGATGCGGACAGTTTTGTAAACATGGGTCTGGCGGAGCTGGTCAACGCCCCGGTGCTGCTGGTGGGGGATATCGACCGGGGCGGCGTATTCGCCCAGCTGTACGGCACCGCCGCCCTGCTGGAGGAATGGGAGCGAATGCGGATCGCGGGACTGGTCATCAACAAGTTCCGGGGCGACCGGACTCTCTTGGAGCCGGGCCTCTCCATGCTGGAGGAGAAAACCGGTATTCCGGTGCTGGGCGTCATCCCCTACACCAGCGCGGATATTGATGACGAGGACAGCCTCTCCCCCCGGCTGAACCGGACCCAGACCCGCCGGACCGTGGATCTCGCGGTAATCCGCCTGCCCCGCATCTCCAACTTTACGGACTTCTCCCCTCTGGAGAGCCACAGCGCCCTGGGCGTGCGGTACGTGGACAGCGCCGCCGGCCTGGGCGCGCCGGACCTGGTGATCCTGCCGGGCACCAAGAGCACGATGGACGATCTCCTCTGGCTGCGGCAAAACGGCCTGGAGGCCGCCATTCTAAAGCTGGCCTCCAAAGGCACCCCTGTGCTGGGGGTCTGTGGCGGTTTCCAGATGCTGGGCGAACTTCTCTCCGATCCAGAGGGGGTGGAGCGGAGCGGCAGCATGCACGGCATGGGGCTGCTCCCCTGCGAGACGGTATTCTCCCCGCAGAAGACCCGCACCCAGACCGCCGCGTCCGTGACGGCGGAACCCTTTGCCGGAGCGGAGATCGACGGCTATGAGATCCACATGGGAAAAACACGGCGCAGAGCCGGCGTTCCCTTCTGCCGCCTGGCGGACGGGCGGGAGGACGGCGCCGCCTCGGGGCACGTATTCGGCACTTACCTCCACGGGCTTTTTGAAAGCGGCGCACTGACGGAGCGCCTGGCAGTCTGGCTTTTGGCGCGCAAGGGCCTTTCCCCGGAGGAGGGGCCGGTGGAAAGCCATCGGGCCTATCAGGAGCGGCAGTACGACCTGCTGGCGGACGCCGTGCGCTCCAGCCTGGACCTAAACGCCGTCTACGCCGCCATGGACCGGTATGCCCGGAAGTCAAAGGAGGCAGAGCTATGAGAATCCAGCACATACTTCCCGGGGACATTGAGCGGACCAGCATGTCCATCATCGCCTCGGAATTGGCGGAACGCGGCGCTGTCCTGCCGCCAGAGCACGAGGCGGTGATAAAGCGGGTCATCCATACCACGGCAGACTTTGACTACGTCCGCTCCCTGCGCTTCACCCCCCGGGCGGTGGAACTGGGTCAAGCCGCGCTGCGGCAAGGCGTCCCGATTATTACAGACACCAATATGGCAAAAGCGGGAATCAGCCGTCCCAGCCTGGAAAAACTGGGCTGTACGCTTCACTGCTTTATGGCCGACCCGGAAATCGCGGAGCTTGCAAAGAAACAGGGCCTTACCCGGGCGGCGGTCTCCATGGAAAAAGCCGCCCAGGACCATCCTGTAGCCATTTTCGCGGTGGGCAACGCCCCCACGGCGCTGCTGCGTATCGCGGAGCTGATAGAGGAAGGCCTGCGGCCCGCTCTGGTTATTGGCGTACCGGTGGGATTTGTCAACGTGTCAGAGAGCAAGGAGATCCTTCTCTCCTCCTGCGAGACCCACGACGTTCCCGCCATCGCCGCCATGGGACGCAAGGGCGGCAGCAGCGTGGCCGCCGCCATCTGCAACGCCCTGCTGTACGGAGCCACGGAGACACTGGACCCCGCCGCCCGCGGGTGGCAATAGCGCCGGGTAAAAAGGAGCGGCCATCTTTCGATGGCCGCTCCTTTTCGCGTCTCATAAAAACACCTGGTTTTCCCGTGGCTCCTGGAAATTTTTCTCCAGCATGGCTACATGGGACAAAAACGCCGGATCGTCAAAATATTTGGCCCCCCGGGTACACTTGCGCACACAGCTCTGGCACTTGATGCACGTCCCCGGCACCTCCGCCACATTCTGCGGGTCAATGGCCCCCATCGGGCAGGCTCTGGCACAGGCGCCGCAGCGGCTGCACCTGGCAAAATCCGTCTTCGGCTTGGCTCGCAGGAACTTCACCGGCTCCCCGTCCACTCCCTTTGGAACGTAGTACGGCGCCGTCGGATCACCCGGAACCCGGACCGGTCCGGCCGCTCCGGCGCGCACCTTCTCCGCAATCCTCCCGGCGAAGTCTTTGGCCTCAGACAAATCGCTCCAGCCGGGCCTGCCAAAGGCCAACTCATCCGTAAAGGCATGGCGGCCCACAAAGGCCCCCGCCGCCATGGGGCAAAAGCCGTCCGCCTCCAGCACCGACCGCAGCTCCGCCAGGGAGTTGTCATAGCTCCGGTTTCCAAAGAGCACAATGGGCACTGCCAGCGCTCCGTTTCCCCGGAGCTTCTCCTGGAAGTCCGGCAGAATTTTGTTTGGCAGCCTGCCGGCATAGGTGGGCGAACCCACCACCACCAGGTCCTCCTTGGAAAATCTCAAAACCTCCGCCCGTTCTCCGGGCCGGGTAAAGCTCCGCTCCTCCAAAGGCAGATTCAGCCGTTCCGCCAGCGCCTCCGCCACGGTGCGTACCATCTTGGCCGTAGTGCCGGTAGCGCTGTAATACACTGCCCAAATTGTTTTCAGCTCCATTGCTCCTGCCCCCTCTCTGTCTTCAACAGGACGTTCCCCAAAGTCCCCGCCGGCAGTTCTCAGATCCACGTGGGAACACGCGGGTCTCTATATGGCAAAATCCTCTGGCTTCAGCCGCTCGGTCTCCAATACCGCCGGACGGGGCGGCACCCGCTTCAGCGGATCATACCGGAAAGCCCGGCAGCTGTTCTCCACCGGTACGATCCCCTGCTTTACGCAGGCCACTTCCCGCTCGTTGATCTGCTGCCCCCGCTGGCAATACGCACACCGGGGGTCCATGTCCTTGCGAAACAGCATAGGCTCTTCCTCTCAAAATTCCGAATTACAGGCAATACAGCTTGACCTCGCCGCCCTCCGCCGTGGCTTTGATCTGAGTGACGGGACTCTCATAGCTGTCGATGATCCTGGTGGCCATGGGGTCCTCCAGCTCCTTTTGAATCGTCCGGCGCAGATTTCTCGCTCCATAGGTCCGGGAGTAGGACTTGTGGGTCAAAAGCTCCACCAGAGCGCCGTCATAGGTGAAGGTGATGGCCTTTTCCTTCAAGGAGGCCTCCAGCTCACCCAGCATAATCCGGGCGATGGACTGGAAGTGCTCCTCCGTCAGGCGGTTAAAGGTGATCACCGCGTCCACCCGGTTGATAAACTCCGGCCGCAGGAACTGCTGCAGGGCCTTCATGGCCCGGTCGGCATCCTGTTCCTGCTGGGTGCGGCCAAACCCCACCGTTCCCTCTTTTGTGGCACTGCCGGCGTTGGAGGTCATGACAATAATGGTATTTTCAAAGTTTACCTTCCGGCCGTGGGCGTCGGTGATCTCGCCGTCGTCCAGAATCTGGAGGAGGACGTTCAGGACGTCCGGGTGGGCCTTTTCGATCTCGTCGAAAAGCACCACGGCATAGGGCTTGCGGCGGATCTTCTCCGTCAGCTGGCCCGCCTCGTCATAGCCCACATAGCCCGGGGGAGAGCCGACGATCCGGGAGACGGAGTGCTTTTCCATAAACTCGGACATGTCCAGCCGGATCAGGGCGTCCGGCGTGTTGAAGAGGTCGCCTGCCAGCTGCTTCACCAGCTCCGTCTTACCCACGCCTGTGGGACCGACAAAGATAAAGCTGACGGGCTTGTGCTTGGGGGAGATTCCCACCCGGTTGCGCCGCACGGCGGCAGACACCGCAGACACCGCCTCGTCCTGGCCGATGATGTGGTCCTTGAGACGCCGCTCCAGCTGGCTGAGGCGCTGGAACTCCTGCTCCCGGATCCGGGAAGCGGGAATCTTGGTCCAAAGCTCGATCACATGGGCCAAATTCTCCATAGAGAGCTGGGGATCCCCCTTCTCGCAAAGAGCCGTCAGCTCCGTGCTCAGCTGCATCTCCCGGCTCTTCAGCTCCGCCATGCGGGCGTAGTCCCCCTCGACCTTCTCCTCCTTCTCCTCCAGCATCGTTCGCTCTTTTTCATAGTCGTCCAGCTCCCGCTGGATCTGCATCCGCCGGGAGATATCCGGGTCTTTCAGGTTCAGGTCAGAGCAGGCCTCGTCAATCAGGTCAATGGCCTTGTCCGGCAAAAAGCGGTCGGTGATATACCGTTCGCTGAGGACCACCGCCTGGCGCAAAATGCCCTCGGAGATCTTCACACCGTGGAACTTCTCATAGTTCGGGGCCAGTCCCTTCAAAATCTCCACAGAGTCCTCGATCGACGGTTCGCTCACCGTCACCGGCTGGAAGCGCCGCTCCAGGGCGGTATCCTTCTCAATAGACTTGCGGTATTCGTTAAACGTGGTGGCGCCGATCACCTGAATCTCCCCCCGGGAGAGGGCGGGCTTCAAAATATTCGCGGCATTCATGCTGCCCTCGGCATCGCCGGCGCCCACGATGCTGTGAACCTCATCAATCATCAAAACGATGTTGCCCAGCCGCTTGACTTCGTCGATGAGTCCCTTCATCCGGCTCTCGAACTGGCCACGGAACTGAGTGCCCGCCACCAGGGCCGTGAGGTCCAGGAGGTATACCTCCTTCTCCCGCAGCTTAAAGGGCACGTCTCCGCCTGCGATCCGCTGGGCCAGACCCTCAGCAATGGCGGTCTTGCCCACGCCCGGCTCGCCGATCAGGCAGGGGTTGTTCTTCTGGCGGCGGTTTAAAATCTGCACCACCCGCTCGATCTCCTGGGTGCGGCCGATCACCGGGTCCAGCTTGCCCTCTTTTGCCTTGTCGCTGAGAGAGATGCAGTAGCTGTTCAGATACTTCCGCTTGCCGTTTTTGGAGTCTTTTTTCTCGCGGCCGCCCCTGCCGGAACCGCCCTCCTCGGCGGAGGACTCCTCTTTGGCGGGCTTGTCACCGGAGGAGAACAGGCGGTTTAAAAACGGGAAGGTAGCGGTCTTGCCGTCCTCTTCCTCCCCGCCCCCCTCCTCGCCGCCGGGCAGGTCCTCGATATTCTCCACGCCGTCAAACGCTTGCATCATCTCCGTGTTGATGGTCTCCAAATCCTCGTCGGAGATGCCCATGCGCTTCATCATATCGTCCACCTGAGGCAGTCCCAGGTCCTTGGCGCACTTGAGGCAAAGTCCCTCGTTGATGGTTTTCTCGCCGTCCAGCTTAGAGATGAACACCACGGCGACATTTTTTTTGCATCTTGAACAAAGTGTAGGCTGCATCGTATACCTCCAGAAAATTCAGCGGCCCCCGCCGCTGAGGTTGCAGAGCACCCCGCCGGTCACCTGCGGGACGCCAATTGTAAAATGTAACTCCCCTCCGGGGGAACATCCAGTCTTTGCAGCAGCAAAACCAGCAAAAACAGGATCAGCGCCCCTTCCACCAGACCCACCGCGGCGCCGCCCAGGGCGTTGGCCCCGTGGAGCACCGGCAGCTTTAAGGCCAGATCCATGAGTTTGGCGGCCAGATTCAGCAGCGCCGAGAAAAGCAAAAATGCCAAAACATAAAAGAGCATATAGAAAAAGGACTCTGCCGCGCTCTGGGCCACGGCGGAGAGGATGGACGCCCCCGTCTCCCGTACGCTTTCCCGGGCCTGCTCCGCCAGATCCTCCAGCCGCTCTCCCGTGATCCCCAAAAGGGCCAGCAGCTCCTCCGGAAGAACCTCCTCCGGCATCTGCCCCACCGCGCCGGACAGCGCGTCATCCAGCCGTTTCTCAATGTGCCGCTCCAGCGCCGGTCCTGCCAGCCTTGCGGCGGGACCGGACAGGGCTTCCGCCGCAAAGCGGGCGCCGGCCAGGGCCAAAATGATAATCAGCAGTCCCGCCAGGGCGCGAAACAGTCCCCGCTTCGCCCCATAGAGTGTGAATCCAGTCAAGAGGACCGCCGCAATGATGTCTATTATAACAGGTACCGTCACATTTTCCTACCTTTCACGCTGTAAACGTTTTGTGAACTCACCGCAAATTTTTCGCTTCTAAGGGAGGAACTGGCTGGCAGACTCCGGCGAGACCAGCAGCGCCGAACCGTCCCCCCGCATCAGAACCGCCGAGACATTGGTAATGCCCCGGAGAGAGGCATATACCTGCAGGTTTTCATTATACACCACCAGCCGGTCCGTGTACAGCACCGCCAGATAGCGTCCCGCAGCCGATAGGCCCCGCACCTCCTCATGGATCTCCAGGGACCCCAGCTCTTCTCCGTCCGCGTCCACGGTGACCAGCCGCCCCACATTGCCCGCCTGATAGCGGTTCAGCAGCAGCGCGGTGAAGCTCTCCCCCAGGCTGTAGCTGCGCAGATAGGCCCCGCCGTAGCCGTAACCGGCCTCCACCTTGCCGGAGGACGAAGCGTAGGTCACGCAGGTGTCCGCCACCGTCACCAGCCTGCCGGACTGCTCTCCGATGGACAGCACCAGGCCGTCCTCCACGCTGTAGTCCGCGTCCGGCTCCTTTTCTCCCACCTCCCGCAGATCATAGAGCACCACATTGCTGATAAATACGCCGTTCTCCTGTCCCAGCCGCACCGCCGCCAAAAAATTTCCGTCGCCGGTAATGCAGGCATCCGTCAAAAACCGCTCCCCAGATGTGAACTCGGCCGCCTGCTTCAAGTCCTGGTTGTAGACATAGACGGCGCCCTTGGCATTCCGCCGCTCCGCCGTCACCGCCAGCATCCCCTTGCTGTTCAAGGTGGCGGAAATCAGCGGTTCGTCCTCCTCCATCTCCAGGTGGAAAATCCCGCCGCTCTGGTCCAGAACATACAGGGACCGGCCCCCGATGTCGTAGGCCGCCACCCGTCCGCCGCCCTGGCTCAGGGCCGGAGTAGTCATCTTTACCTGGGTGGACCAGGTCTCTCCGCCGTCCTTGTTCAAAAGCCGCAGCGAGGTGTCCGACAGTACCACCAGCTGATCTCCCAGCACTGCAAACCGGTTGGCGGCAGACGCGGCGTAACGGTACCGCTCCTCTCCGGAGCTGGCGGAGCCGCCGTAGTTGAGATACCGCCGCAGCACATCAAAGCCGGTGCCGTCCCGGTAGGCCGCCGCCAGCACCACGCCCAGCACCGCCGCCAGCGCCAGAAAAAACACGAAAAACCGCCGGACGGGGCCGGACCTCTTTTCCGCCTTTCCCGCGCCGTCATCGTCATTCCAGATGTCCTTCGTCCTGTTACCCATTGAGCCGTTCATCCTCGTACCAAAGTCTTGTGAGGTACAGTCCCCCCGGCGGCACCGTGGGACCCGCCAGGGTCCTGTCGCCGCTGTCCAAAATGGCGGGAATCTCCTCCGGGCTGAATTTCCCCTCCGCCGCGTAGAGCACGGTGCCGGTGATAGCCCGTACCATGTTATACAAAAAACCGTTGGCGCAGACCTTCAATTCCAAGAGATCTCCCCTGCGCCGCACATCGCAGTAATAAATGGTGCGGACAGTGGACCTGGTCTCCGTCCCCACGCTGCGCACTGCCCGGAAATCGTGGGTCCCCACAAACATGTGGGCCGCCCGGTTCAAAAATTCTTCGTCCAGCCGCTTGGGATAGAAATACGCCCGGTTGACATAAAACGGGTTCTTCACCCGGGAGTTGTAAATCCGATAGGTATACTCCTTTTTCAAACACGAGCCGATGGCGTTGAAGTCCTCCGCCACCTCATAGGCCGACTCCACAGCGATGTCCTCCGGCGTGTGGGTATTGACGGCAAAAGGCAGCCGGTCTGTTGGAATCCTGCTCTCCGTGTGGAAATTGGCGATGTACCGCTCTGCGTGAACGCCGGCGTCCGTCCGCCCGCAGCCGGTGAGATGCACCGGGACCCCGGTGATCTTCTCCAGGGCCTTTTGCAGCGTCTCGCAGACAGAAACGGCGTTTTTCTGCACCTGCCAGCCGTGGTAGGCGGTGCCGTTGTACATGAGTTTCAGGGCGATGTTTCGCATAAGCGTCTCCTGATCTTCCGGGATTCCCGGGGGAATTCGACCCCCGCGTTTCTTTTTTGTGAAAAAGAGAGGCAGCTGCGGGCCGGTGGAAAAAGATCCGCCGTTTGGGCGTTTTGACATGTTTTAAACAAGGCCTAGAGCGGCGGGTTCCTTCTAGCGGTTGAGATCCGGATTGTCCGTACGGCCCAGAAGGTAGTCCGCGGAGCAATCCAGATAATCGGCGATCCGGGCAAGGGCAATGCAGGACATCTGCTTGCCCTTTGCAAACTCCGAAATCGCGTTGACCCCCATATTCAAATCAGAGAGCATGTCCTTGGCACGGACATGCTTAAATTTTAGGCGTAGTTTAATGCGGTCAGCAATGTCTTGTGTCATATACATCAGTGGAATACTCCCTTTTGTGCAATTCGCAGAAATCATGTAATAGCATGATTTTCTATTGATAATCATGCTATAACGTGATAAATTACTGGTAGTCTCATTTCATATCACAAGCATAACGTTAAAACAACGCACTTGTAAAGGAGGAATTTTCATGAAATCCCTGTTTGAGAAGCTGTTTGACACCTATGGCGACACGGTCCTGCGGGAGCAGGGCATATACGACGAGGGGGAGATCCTGGCAGCTCTAGACGAGCTGCCTCTGGACCGGGGAATCCAGCTTGAGGTCTGCGACCTGCTATCCAGCTATTACCTCCGCTGGTCTACGGCGGCGTTCTCCACCGGACTCTGCCTGGGACTCGCACTGCTCCAGCCCCTGCGGGACTGAGGGTCTCAGATGCCGAAATGCCCCAGCGCGATAACCCCCGCCAGGATCATGGCCCCGATGGCCAGCGCCACATAGTCCCGCCCCTCGTATTTCAGCACGTGGAGCTTCGTCCTCCCCTCGCCGCCGTGATAGCACCGGCACTCCATGGCCGTGGCCAGCTCGTCGGCCCGGCGGAAGGCACTGATAAACAGCGGCACCAGAATGGGGATCAGGGCCTTGGCCTTTTGAATCAGGTTCCCGCTCTCAAAGTCCGCCCCCCGGGCCTTCTGGGCGGACATGATCTTATCCGTCTCCTCAATCAGTGTCGGGATAAACCGCAGGGCGATGGACATCATCATAGCCAGCTCGTGCACCGGCGCCCGGAAGCGCTTCAAACCGTTCAGCAGCCGTTCCAGTCCGTCGGTGAGGCTGATGGGGCTGGTGGTGTAGGTCATGAGAAAGGTGCCCATAATCAGCAGCATGATCCGCAGCACCATAAAAACGGCGTTGTGGACGCCGGTGTCAGAGATCCGCACCGGCCCCCATTCCACCAAATTTTTCGTGCCGGGAGTAAAAAACAGATTCAAAACACCGGTGAAGATGATGATAAACAGCACCGGCTTGAGACCCCGCACCAGCGCCCGCAGTCCCACGCCGGAGACGCGGACGCACACCGCCAGCGTCAGGGCCAGCACGCTGTAGCCCGCCGCGCCCTTGGCGCAGAACAGGGCGATGATATACAGCAGCACCAGCAGAATCTTCGTCCGGGGGTCCAGCCGGTGGGCGGCGGTATCCCCCGGGAAATACTGCCCCAGGGTGATGTCTTTCAGCATGGGGTCCCTCCCTTCCGCAGCGCCAGCAGCTGCCGCTCCAGGGCCTCTACGGTATATACCGCCGGGTCCACGTCCAGTCCCCGGGCTTTCAGGGCCATCGCCACCCGAGTCACCTGGGGCACGTCCAGCCCCGCCTCCAGCAGCGCGTCCGCCTGGGCAAATACCTCCGCCGGGGTGCCGCTCATCAGCACACGGGCGGATTTCAGCACCAAAATCCGATCCACGTTCTGGGCGATCTCGTCCATACTGTGGCTCACCAGAATGACTGTGGTGCCGCGGTTTCTGTGAAAGTCCCGAATATTGGCCATCAAATTCTCCCGGCCAGCCGGGTCCAGTCCCGCGGTAGGTTCGTCCAGCACCAGCACCTCCGGCTCCATGGCCAGCACCCCCGCCAAGGCCACCCGGCGTTTTTGTCCGCCGGATAGCTCAAAGGGGGACTTCATCAGCTGGTCGTCCCGGATGCCCACAAGGCGCGCGGCCTCCCGGACGCTGTGGTCCAGCTCCTCTCCGCTCTTGCCCTGGTTGGCGGGACCGAAGGAGATGTCCTTGTAAACCGTCTCCTCAAACAGCTGATGCTCCGGGTACTGGAACACCAGCCCCACCCGGAACCGCACGTCCCGGATCTTCTTCGGCTCCGCCCAGATATCCCTGCCATTCAGCAGCACCTGACCGGAGGTGGGGCGCAGCAGTCCGTTCAGATGCTGGATCAGCGTGGACTTTCCGGACCCGGTGTGGCCGATGATGCCCAAAAATTCCCCGGGCTGTACGTCAAAGCTCAAATTCTCCACCGCGCTGCGCTGGAACGGCGTGCCGGCGCCATAGGTATGGGTCAGGTTTTTCACTTGTAAAATGGGCTGTATGGTCTCCAAGGCCGTCTCTCCCCCTGCGCGCGGGAACTCCCCCGCGCGTCCGCATTCCAAAAGTCTCCGTCCATCCTACTGAATAGCCACAAAACACGCGTCCTCTGCGGAAAAGTAGTCCTCCGAATTGCTGCTCAGTCCGCTGGCTCTCCATGCCTGATCGAAGGTAATCTCCTCCGTGTTGCTGAGGACCGTGTAGGTGGTGTCCTTCACGGCGTTATGCAGCCGCCCCGTCACCACCAGCCTGTACTGATAGGCGCAGTCGTCCGTCTTCCATGTGCCGTCGCTCAGTTCATAGTAGGTCTGCGTGGTCACTTCCGCCCCTTGTTCGATAAGCTCCGAGACAAGCTCCTCCGGCGTGGCGGCAAACGTATTGACCACCTCCGCCTCTCCCGAGCAGCCGCACAGGCCCAGAACCAGCGCCAGCAGCAGGACAGCTTCTATCCATCGTCTCATTTTCAGGCTCCTTCTATCCCAAATTTCCAAACTCCGCCGCAATGGCGCCTGCGCACGCCTCCACCGTCAGCGCATCCAGAGGCACGTTCAGCCCGTCCGCCCGCAGGCGGTCCAGCAGATCTACAGTGTCCGGCACCGTCAGCCCCATATGCCGCAGAGCGGCCACCCGGGCAAAGACCTCCGCCGGGGTGCCGTCCATAGCCACCGCTCCGCCGTCCATGACAACCACGCGGTCCGCCTCCTCCGCCTCGTTCATATGGTGGGTGATGAGCACCACGGTGATCCCCTTCTCCCGGTTTAAGCGGTGAACGGTGGAGATCACCTCCCGCCGCCCCACCGGGTCCAGCATGGCGGTGGCCTCGTCCAGCACAATGCACTCCGGCTCCATGGCCAGCACTCCGGCGATGGCGATCCGCTGCTTTTGCCCGCCGGAGAGAAGATGGGGCGCGTGGCGCACAAATTCATACATTCCCACGGTCCGCAGAGCGTCATCCACCCGCCGCCGGATCTCCTCCGAAGGAACCCCCAGGTTCTCCGGGGCAAAGGCCACATCCTCTTCCACCACATTGGCCACAATCTGATTGTCCGGGTTCTGGAACACCATGCCCACCCTCTGCCGGATGGCCAGCAAAAGGCTCTCGTCCAAGGTGTCCATCCCCTCCACATACACCTTGCCTCCCGCCGGCAGCAGCACGGCGTTGAAGGTCTTGGCCAGGGTGGACTTTCCTGAGCCGTTGTGGCCCAGCACCACCACAAAGCTGCCCTTTCCAATTGTCAGATCCACGCCCCGCAGGGCGAACACAGGCTCCCCGCCCTCCTCCGCCGGATAGGCAAAGCGGAGGCTCTGGGTCTCAATCATCACATTCATCGGCGCTTTCCTCGCTCATACGCACATGGAATTTCTCCGCGAATCCGGGGGCCAGCCGCCGCGTCAGCCGCCAAAGCCCATAGCCGCAGAAAACCCCCAGGGTGTTCAAAAGAATATCGTCAATGTCAAAGGCCCGGCCCACACACAGCTGCCAGCTCTCAATCAATCCGGTGGCGCAAAGCCCGGCCGCCAGGGTCCGCCGCCAATCAAATCCCCGCCAGATCAGCGCGGCGGCAAAGCCGGCGGGCACAAACAGAATAATGTTCCCCGCCAGAATATAGGGGTCAAACCGGAGGGTCCGCAGTGGGATCAAATTGACCGTTCCCGCCTGAAAAAAGGGATCTCCCGCCCCATTCCAGCCAGATCCATGAAACCAGTCCACCAGGGACCACACCACCCACCGGGGCGTCAGCGTCACCATGGCCATCCCGCCGCAGAACATCCCAAAAAGGGCCAAAGCCCCTTCCCGCGGAAGGGCGCTCACCAGTCCTCTCTCCCGCAGCCGCCTCCGCCGCCAGGGCGCCAGCGCCGCAAAGACCGCCAGAGCCGGAAACGCGCCGCAGGCCATGGTCAAAAGATACGCAAGCGTTCGCGCCATCACTCGCTGAACCACCGGCCCGCGGCCCCGCAGGGCAGCGCCAATCCGGTCTCCGTCACCGGCAAACCCAGCTCGTCCCAGGCGCACTTTCCGCCGTACCTCTCCGCCACCAGGACATTCAGCAAATACCCCAGCACCGAGGGGGCCAGCCCCGTGGTATAGGAGTTTATCAGCATAAAAAGGGGCTTGTCCGACAGCACCCCGGCGCACAGCTTCACAAACGAATAGAGATTCTCCTCCAGCTTCCACACCTCGCCGCCGGGTCCCCGGCCATAGCTGGGCGGGTCCATGATAATGGCGTCGTACTGCTTTCCCCGGCGGATCTCCCGCTCCACAAATTTGGCGCAGTCATCCACAATCCAGCGGATAGGCGCCTCCTCCAGTCCGGAGAGCTTCGCGTTCTCCTTTGCCCAGGCCACCATGCCCTTGGCCGCGTCCACATGGCACACGCTGGCCCCGGCCCTGGCGCAGGCCACTGTGGCCCCGCCGGTATAGGCAAAGAGGTTCAGCACCCGGACGGGCCGCCCGGCCTTTCGGATCTTCTCCATGACAAAGTCCCAGTTGGCCGCCTGCTCCGGAAAGAGGCCGGTGTGCTTGAAATTCATGGGTTTTACCTGAAAGGTGAGGTCCCCGTAGCGGATCTTCCAGTTTTCCGGAAGGGTTTTCTTCTCCCAATGTCCGCCGCCGGTGTGAGACCGGAGATACCGTCCGTCCGCCCGCTTCCAGGCTGGATTCCTCCGCTGGCTCTCCCAGATGGCCTGGGGATCCGGCCGCACCAGCACCCGGCTGTCCCACCGTTCCAGCCGTTCGCCGCCGCCGCAGTCCAACAGCTCATAATCCCGCCACTTATCCGCAATCCACATAGTATTCCTCTCTTTTCCGCCTGCCAGGGCGGCCAAAGTGGTCTTTTGCACCGCACAGCGTATAGCAAATCATGTTATTATACCGCCAAATCCCCCCCTCCGTCAACAGGAAAAACGCCGCGCCCTCCCCGCGTTGACATGCAGAGCGCAATATGCTAGCATCTCTATCCAACTGGAACTTGTACTGCGAGTCAAAAGGAGGACGCCATGAATATTGAACGCTTGAATATAAACGGAACAGATATTGCAGTCATTTCCAGCGACGGGCAGGTGATCTCCGGCACACAGTCCGCTTTAGATCTGGCGATGACGGTGAAATACGAGGCTGGCACAGGAAATATCGCCATCAGCAAAGGCCTGATCTGCGAGGACTTCTTTGTCCTGAGCACAGGCATGGCGGGAGAAATCCTTCAAAAGTTTGTCAACTACCATGTCAGAGCCGCAATCTATGGCGACTATTCACACTATACCAGCAAGCCTCTGAGAGACTTTATCTACGACTCCAACCGCGGAAAGAACTTCTTCTTTGTGGCCACAAAAGAAGAGGCGGTGCAAAAACCGGCAGAGACGCAATAGAAATTCCGCATCCAGGTTCCAGTCTTCCAGACAGATTTGAAAAAAGCTGCAAAAGCGCCCCGGTCTTCAGATGATACATCTGAAGACCGGGGCGCTTTGCTCACCGTGGTCTCTCAGCAGGGCAGCCGCTGGTAAATCTCCATTTCCCGCCGCAGCCGGCGGGCCAATTCCCCGTCATAGGTCCCCGGCAGGGTCCTCCAGCGCCAGTTGTTCCCTCCCAAGGTAGAGGGAACGTTCATTCTGGCCTCGCTGCCCAGGCCCAGCAGGTCCTGAAACTGCATCACCGCCAGATCCGCGGCAGATGCCCAGGCGGACCTCATCATCCCCCAGTGGTAACCCTCCCCGGCGCTGAGCCGCAGATAGGCCGTGGCAAAGGCCACATCTTCCGGCGGCGCGTTTTTCATCCAGCCCTGGATGGTGTCGTTGTCGTGGGTACCGGTATACGCCACGCAGTGAGGCGTATAGCAGTGGGGCAGATAGCCGCCGCCGGTGTCCCGGCTGTCAAAGGCAAACTCCAGCACCTTCATGCCGGGATATCCCGTCCTATCCAGCAGCGCCCGCACGGAGTCCGTCAAAAATCCCAGATCCTCAGCGATGATATCCTTGCGGCCCAGGGTCCTATTGACCGTCTCGAAAAACTCGATGCCCGGCCCGGGCCGCCAGCGGCCGTTCCGAGCCGTATCCTCACCGTAGGGGATGGCGTAATAGGCGTCAAATCCCCGGAAGTGGTCGATGCGGAGCGTGTCGTAGATCCGGAACTGAAAGGCAATCCGCCGCAGCCACCACCGGTAGCCGTCGGCCCGCATCCGCTCCCAGTCAAAAAGCGGGTTTCCCCACAGCTGGCCGTCAGCGGAAAAGCCGTCCGGCGGACAGCCCGCCACCTCCGTGGGCCGCCCCTCTCCGTCCAGCTGGAACTGCTCGGGATGGGACCACACGTCGGCGCTGTCGCCGGAGACGTAGATGGGCAGATCCCCGATGATGGAGACGCCCTTGCCGTTGGCATAGGCCTTCAGCTTCCTCCACTGGCGGAAGAACAGATACTGCGCCGCCCTCCAAAAAGCGGTCTCCCCCGCCAGCTCCGCCCGGGCGGCGTCCAGCGCCGCGCCGCGGCGGAGCCGCTCACCCTCCGGCCACCGGAACCAGGACACCCCGCCATGCCTCTCTTTCAAGGCCATGAACAGGGCGTAGTCCTCCAGCCAGTCCCTGTGCTCTTCGCAAAAGCGGAGAAACTCCGGCGGCTCCGCCGCCAGCAGGCGGTCACAGGCCTTTCTCAGCACGGGGTAGCGGATTGTATACAGCCGTCCATAGTCCACACGCCGGGGGTCCTCCCCCCAGTCCAGGTCCCGAAACTCCTCCGCTCTCAGCAGTCCCTCCGCCGCCAGATCCTCCAGGTCGATAAAATAGGGATTTCCGGCATAGGAGGAAAAGGACTGATAGGGGGAATCCCCAAAACTTGTGGGGCACACCGGCAGCATCTGCCAGCAGGATTGTCCGGCAGACGCCAAAAAATCCACAAACTCCCGGGCAGCAGCTCCCAGCGTCCCGATTCCATAGGGGGACGGCAGGGCGGATATGGGCATTAGGATTCCGGCTCTTCTCACGTTGGAATCCCCTTTCTCAAATAGAATCAAATCTCAGGCGGTCCCCCGTCCAGCCGTGCCACGCTCTCGCCCGGAATCAGCTGAAAGGGCACCACCTCGTGGACGGGGCGGTTTTTCCGCTCGATATTGTGGAGCAGGATGTCCACCCCCCGCTCCGCCAGACGCTGGGTGTCCTGGCGGACCGTGGTCAGGCGGGGCACGGAGTACCGGGCCATGGAGATCCCGTCAAAGCCCACCACGGAGATATCCTCCGGCACCCGCTTCCCCAGATCCCGCAGCGCCCGGATAGTCCCCATGGCCATCACGTCGCTCATGGCGAAGATCGCGGTAAGATCCGGGCAGCGGTCCAGCAGGCGCAGCGTAGCGGCGTAGGCCTCTCCCATGGAGTAGCGGCAGGGTTCGCCCTGGCGGTCCGGGTCAAAGGGCAGGCCCAGCCGGTCAAAGGACTTCCGGCACCCCTCCAGACGGCGGTAGCTGATCTGAGAGCAGCTCCAGTTTCCCCCCAGAACTCCAATCCGCCGGTGTCCCCGCTCCGCCAGAAAGTCGATCACCTGGGAGGCGGCCTCGCCGTCGTCGGTGGTCAGCGAGGACAGGTTTTCAAACTCCAGCTCTTTCGCGGTATTGGTCAGCAGCACACAGGGCACGCTGATGCCGTAAAACTCCACCCCGAACATCTCCACATCGCCGCCCAGGAACAAAATTCCCATGGGCTTGCGCTCCCGGCACAGCTGCAGGGCATACCCCACCTCGTCGGCGTCCTCGTCCAGATAGTAGACCACGGCCTCCCGGTTATTCTCCTGGAGCAGCGTCTGCACCCGTTCCACCAGGTCGGCAAAGAGCATGTTCTGGGTTCCCTTCACCAAAATGGTGATGCCGGTCCCGGTCTGCTTCTTTAAGTGCTTGGCGTTGTTGTTGGGCTGAAAGCCGTACTCCTCTATCACGGCCATAACCTTCCGGCGGGTCTCCTCGCTGACGTCTGGGTGATGGTTCAGTACCCGGGACACAGTGGCCACACCGCACCCGGACAGCCGGGCGATATCCTTAATGGTCATTCCGCGCCCCTCCTTGGTACACACAAAATCCGCCGGCCTTCTCCCTGTGCCGGATCACCCCGGCCCCGGGAATTTCGCCGCTAAATGATTTTAACCCTTTACGGCTCCGGCTGCAACACCTTTGATAATATACTTCTGGCAGCTCAGGTAAAACACGATGATGGGAATGACCGCCAGCACCAGAGAGGCCATAATTGCGCCCATATCCACCCGGCCGTAGGACCCCTGCATCCGCTGGATCACAATGGAAATCGTGCTGAACTTATTCAGATCCAGCGTCAGATAGGGCAGCAGGAAGTCGTTCCAGATCCACATGGTCTCCAGAATGCCCACGGAGATATACGTGGGCTTCATAATGGGCAGCACCACGGAAAAGAAGGTCCGCAGCGGAGAGCAGCCGTCAATCATGGCCGCCTCTTCAATCTCAATGGGGATGGACTTCACAAACCCGCAGAACATGAACACCGCCAGGCCCGCGCCAAAGCCCAGGTAGATGATGATCAGGCCCCAGGGGGTGTTCAGCCGCAGCCGGTCGGTGACCAGGGAGAGGGTGAACATCACCATCTGGAAGGGCACCACCATAGAGAACACGCACAGGGTATACAGGGCCTTGGTGGTCCGGTTGCTCACCCGGGTGATGAACCAGGCGAACATGGATGTGCAGATCAAAATCACCACCACGGAACCCACGGTGATCACCAGGGTCCACAGCACGGCCTTCAAAAAGCCGTAGTCATTGATGGCATTGGCGTAGTTCTCCCCGCCGATCCAGGTCTTCTGGCTGGGCATTTTGAAGGGTTCCAGGTTGATAAAGGCCTTTTTCTTAAAGGAGTTCATCAGCACGATCAGCAGCGGCGAGACGTAGAATACCGCCACAATGGTGAGGACCGCCGTGGCGATCCAGCCTTTTCTCTTGTTTTTCATCACTGCTGTACCTCCTTGGAGCGGGTCATCCGCAGCTGGAGCAGTCCCAGCCCTACCACCAGAATGAAGAACACCACCGCCTTGGCCTGGCCCACGCCCTGGTATCCCACCCGGGCGTAGAACGTATTGAAGATGTTCAGGGCCAGACCCTCGGTCTGCTTCATGGGTTCGCCGGCGGTGAGGGACAGGTTCTGATCAAAGAGCTTGAAGCCGTTGGTCAGCGTCAAAAAGGTGCAGATGGTGATGGAGGGCATCATGTTGGGGATGGTCACATTCCACAGCCGCTGCCAGGCGCTGGCGCCGTCAATCTGGGCGGCCTCGCTCAAGTCGCCGGGAATGGACTGGAGGCCGGCGATGTAGATAATCATCATATAGCCGATCTGCTGCCAGCACAGCACGATCACAAGGCCCCAGAAGCCGTACTTGGCGCTGATCTTCAATGCCAGATCATAGTGGGAGAGAATCCCGTTGAAAATCAGCTGCCAGATGTATCCCAGCACAATGCCGCCGATGAGGTTGGGCATAAAAAAGGTGGTGCGGAAGATATTGGTGCCGGGGACGTTCTGGGTCAGCACCATCGCCACCGCGAAGGCGATGACGTTAATCAAGATCACCGTCACCACGGTAAAGGCGGAGGTAAAGAGGAAGGCGTGAAGAAACTCCCCGTCCTGAAACGCCTTGGCAAAGTTGGAAAAGCCCACGAACTTCGCGTCGGTCACCGTGCGGAAATCGCACAGCGAGAGATACAGCCCCATGATGAAGGGGACGATGAAGCCGATGATGAAGGCCAGGAACGTGGGACCCAGAAACACGGGAAAATAGCGCTTGATGGATTTTTCCATGGCTTACGCAACCTCCTTGATCTCAAAGTATCGGCCTTGAGGCGGAAAAATGGCCGGGGCGGGCGGATCAGTTCCGTCCGCCCCGGCATGACGTTGTCTCTTACTTGGATTTCTCAGCGGCCCAATTGTCCACAAAGGCGGCCCGCACAGTCTCCCAGTTGGCGTCGGTCTGATCGGCGGCGTAGTTGGTCAGCGCGGAACCCAGAACGTTCTTCCACTCCTCAGAGGGCATGGTGGGGAAGCACCACTTGATGCTGGTGGTCCCGTTGGCAACATAGTCGTTGGCGATGTTCACCAGCAGATTGCTGGACTCCAGGTTGCCCTTGAAGGGGATCACAAAGCCCATGTGATCGCCGGAGCACAGATACTCCAGACCGGTCTCAGAGGTGACGCACCAGTACATGAAGTCCAGGGTGGCCTGGATATCCTCCGCAGAGGCGTTCTTGTTCACGCACCAGTAGTTCTCGGTGCCGGTGCACAGGCCCTGGTTG